>CAYMJO010000001.1:0-24180 GCA_964391305.1 uncultured Candidatus Saccharibacteria bacterium
ATTACTAACTAAAATTGCCTTAAGGGATTAAAATTTCCTGGGCAAGACCCTTAAAAATTATTTTCGCGGCTACTTCACACATTTGTACTCTCTGCAAATGTATGCTAAGCTATAATAAAATTTAAGACTACTATGTAGCTTAACAGAAATCAATAAAATTGGCAAAACTTCTTAGCGTAAGACATTCAAAAATACGCTAATTAATAAAAAATAAGCGAAAGGCCGGTTCTGGTCTTCAGCTTTCAAAAAAGGAGGGATTATGAAAATTGTTGAGTATCAGCAAAAAATAGTGTTAATCATTGGCGCTATTTTAATTTGCGGAATCAGCTTCTATGCCGGGAAATTATACTCGGCCGGCAATCAAAAAATCGAGATCGAAGAAAAAGACAAACAGCCAAAAGAGATTTTAGAGCTGCTTCTCTCATCTGTGACAAATGAAAGCATTTCTGGAAAACTCGCCGGAAACGCAATTTTGAAAACAGGTGAAAAAACAATAAAAATAGAAGATGACGGAAGCTTCACTACAGAAAACGAAGGCACAATCACCGCCCAAAACGATATCGTGAACTTCACGAGCACAATCCCTAAAGTAGAAAAAACGGCATGCCAAACAGAAGAAAAAACAGAAGCTTCAAACTCAAAAACAAATTCTGAAGAAGAAAACAAAACAGAAGAAAAAACGACCGGGAAATACATAGCAAGCAAGAAAGGCAAAAAATACCATCTCACAACAAGCGGCACTGCAAAGCAGATCAAAGAGGAAAACAAAGTTTATTTTGACTCGCAGGAAGAAGCTGAAAAAGCAGGATATGAAGCGGGAACAAGCGTAAAATGACAATGCATATCAATCTCTTGACACACTTTTTTCAAAAAGTTATACTACATCTAGTATAGCTTTTTTTATTATATTTTTCATAAAAATATGCCCAAGAGCCCATTCGAAAAATGCACGAATCAAAATGAACTAAAGATTAAAACAAAAGAGCTCATAGATAATGTCCAAAAGGGCGACCGCTATATCGTGATGAGGTACTCCAAACCTGTCGGAGTGCTTCTTGGAGTAAAAGACTATTTCAAACTAACAGGACAAGATCTAAACAAAAAATGCGTATTCTGCAAAGAAGTGATGCAGAAAGCACTAAAAAAATTAAAACAAAAATAAATATTCAACCCATCATTCAACTTCTTCTAGTTGTTCTAATTGGATTTTTAAAAAACAACGCGTAGAACATCTAGAACGATTATCAACATTTACTATGATTTACTTAGACCACGCGGCAACAACTCCATTGGACCCTGAAGTTTTCAAAGGGATGAAGCCGTATTTCGAAAAAAAGTTCGGCAATGCTTCGTCAGTCCATTTGTTCGGACAAGAGGCTTCAAAGGGAGTAGAAAAGGCAAGATCGCTCGCCGCAGATTTTCTTGAATGTGCTTCAGATGAAATAATTTTCACGAGCTGCGCGACCGAAAGCAACAATACCGTCCTAAAAACCGTTGCGGGAAAATTGAAAAGAGAAAAAGGCAAAAATCATATCATTACAACGGCAATTGAACATCATTGCGTCCTCGAAACCGCAAAATTTTTGGAAAAAAATGGATTCAAAATCACCTTCTTAAAAGTCGATAAAGAGGGGATCGTTGATCTGGAAGAAATTAAAAATTCAATAACAGACAAGACTGCAATAATTTCAGTTATGTATGCGAACAACGAGATTGGAACAATCCAGCCGATTGCCGAAATCGGCAAGATTGCAAAAGAGAAGAAAGTGCTTTTTCACACAGACGCGGTGCAAGCGGCGAACTATCTCGATTGCAATGTGAATAAACTCAATGTCGATTATCTGACTTTGTCAGCTCATAAATTTTACGGTCCAAAAGGCGTCGGACTTTTATACAAAAGAAAAAAAGCTCCGCTTGAGCCGTTCCTGCACGGCGGAGCGCAAGAGAAGGGACTACGCGCGGGAACATACAATGTCCCGGGAATCGTCGGCTTGGGCAAAGCCTTGGAACTTACAAAACAGCAAAGAGAAAACAGAACGCAACACTGCAAAAAGCTGCAGAGCAAATTGATCAAAGAGATAGAAAATAAAATAAAAGACGTGAAACTCAACGGACATCGAGAAAAACGTCTTCCCAACAATGTCAACATGAGCTTCAAATACGTTGAAGGCGAAAGCATGCTTCTCAACCTTGACATGGAAGGCATTGCGGTTTCAACGGGCTCCGCGTGCTCTTCGGGATCGCTTGAGCCATCGCACGTGCTTATGGCGATCGGAACTTCGCCAGAGCTTTCCCATGGAAGCCTTCGTTTCACTTTTGGAAAAGACAACACCAAGAAAGACGTTGACAAAGTCCTCGAAGTGCTCCCAAAAATAGTAGAGCGTTTGAGGAAACTTTCGCCGACAGCGCCGCGATAAACATCCAAGATAATCGAATTTCACGAACGTAGATAAAGATAGATCAAAATTTTCATTTGTAATCAACACAAAGTTTCATCAAAAAACGCATAAATTTAATAAACATTTCAATCCAACAACTAAAGAAAATTTCCATGTATAATAAAAAGATAATGCAACACTTCCAAAATCCCCACAATCAAGGAGAAATTAAAAATGCGGACGGAATAGGGGAGTCGGGAAATCCCGTTTGCGGCGATATGATGAAAATTTTTATAAAAGTAGGAAACGATAAAATCACAGACATAAAATTCCAGACACTTGGATGCGGAGTTGCCATTGCCACTTCCTCCGTCCTGACAGATCTCGCCATGGGAAAAACTTTGGACGAAGCTTTAAAAATAACAAAAGACGACATAGTAAATGAACTTGGCGGTAAAGAAGAAGTTCCGCCACAGAAATTTCATTGCAGCGTCATCGCCGAAGAAGCCCTGAAAAAGGCGATAGAAAAGTACAGAGCAAAAAACAAATAATAAATAAAAAAGGATTAGAAGCACGACAAAAACTAGAATGGCTCTAGTGTTTTTGGGTTGAAAAAGGTATAATATACGTGATTGAACTTATATTAAGTTGTCACGTATCAGCCAAGAAAATAATTATCCCGCCGCGGCGGGATGACATTCCCGTATGGATTTATCTTTCTCAATAATCTTTCTCGCGGTATTTCTTGGATTCGCGCCAGGAATTTTTTGGCTATGGTTTTACAGACAGAGAGACGTCAAAAATCCGGAGCCAAACAAATTGATGCTTTATCTTTTCCTTGGAGGAATGGCATCGACAATCCCCGCGGCGCTCGCGCAATTCGGCATACAAAAGCTTATTCCCATAAAATACTTAATCTGTTTAAACCAAGGACAAGGATGCGATTTAAACATAGGCGCAAATATAATTTTTATATTTATAATGATGTTCGTCATCGTCGCCCCATTGGAAGAAATTTCAAAATATGTCTTTGTAAAATGGATTGCTTTCAAATCGAATTCATTTAACCAAATAGTTGACGGGATAAAATACAGCGTCGCAGTCGCACTCGGATTCGCATCCTTGGAAAACGCACTTTATTTGATAGGATCCCTGGCAAGAGCAGACTTCGATACCGTTGTTTCAACACTCATTGTCAGATTCTTCATTTCAACACTCGCGCACACATTATACGCGGGAATTCTGGGATATTATCTTGGCATGGCAAGATTCGATAAGCTTGAACAGAAGAAACTCCTAAGAACCGGCTTGATACTAGCAATAGTCGTGCATGGAGCATTCAACTTTCTGCTTTACACACAGCTGGGATTTTATTCGATTATCCTTGTTGCCATAGTATTTTTTGCCCTAATACAAAAGTTTAAAAACAAAGAGCTGACCAGAAGACAGGAAATCGCCATATCTCCGGGCGTCAAGCGCGTACCACAGGAAAGCACGGAAAAAGGATTGACAGGTATGATAGAAGAGAGTAAAAGAAAAGAAAAAGAGGGAAATAATGTAACCATTTCTGAATTTTGCCCAAAGTGTCTTGTAAAAAATGAACATGGTGCAAAATACTGCCCAAACTGCGGAGAGAAGCTTTTTATAAAAATAAGATAAGGCAAGCATTTCAAACATGCTCCTAAAAATTCGAGGGTGAAGAAAAGCAACCTAAAGCATTCATAAATATGGAAAAAACAGAAAAAAGAACAATGATATATGCTTTGGTTATGTCCATCATTATTTTCGGAATAGCTATAGGCGCCATTTACGGCGGAACTTTCATAGCAACACGACTTGGCGGCTCAAAGAAAACAACAGAGCCAGCAAAGACAACGACTGAAAACACAAGTAAGGCAATAGATGAAACTGCTGAAAAAAAATATTCAAAGATTACCGAGATTACCGGAAAAACAACTATGCTATATTTCCCGATAGTGATAGACGACAAAAACACAGACACATTCATTAAATTAAAAAACAACGAAAAAGCAGAAAATGATGATTTGACTCTCACACTAGTGAATAGGGCAGGCGAAACTCATACCTACGATCCCGTGAAAGTTCCTATGGATGGAGAATATAAGTTTCAACTTTCAAAGCTCGCAAATAAGCCCGCGAACATGGATCCGGGCATCGCGATCTTAAGCTCCGAGAGAACCATTGCGGCCGTGGCCCAACTTGTAAACGCTGAAGGAGTTGTCACGGATCCCTTTCCACCTTTTATAAAAGAACAAAAGGATTTTGAATTGAGTTTCACAAAAGACAAAAATGGACATGTCCAGCAAAACACGCTTGTAATTACAAACTTTGATGAAAAAATCATAGAGGTAAATTCTATGCTATCCGGAGAAGACGGAGCATCGAAAATTTTGGAGAGCATCGAAATCAGACCGCTCGAGACGAAGCTCGTAATGCTTGAAAATGATGCAAATTTTGACAGGTATACCAAACTTATCGTCTCATCTACAAGAGAAAGCCTCATGGGAGCAATTTTCACCCTTGACAGATCTATAGGCTTGTGGGGGAATATAAAAACACAGTAGAGAATACCAAAATACTAAGGGATAACTAAGATATTGAAAACTTAAGACCTTCCACCTGATAAACATAAGAGTGAAGCAGTGGAATTTTTTATTTAATTTATATTTTTTCTAAAGAGTTTTTTTTTAAAGTTAAAATTCAAGGATTTGAGAGAAGCGTCAAAAATCAGAGAAAAGGAAGGAATTTATATGTCGTACAATGTATCTTATGCGACACAAATAAAGATGCCTAATAAGCTTCCAACCTATCAGGCATTTGCAAGCCCCACAAACAAAGAAATGCCAAAGCCTTCCCGCCACTCTACAAAAAACAAATTTTGTTATATCTATTACGTCTAACGCTAACTTTTTAATGTTCCTCATCCTTTCCCCTCCTTTCGTCCTCCATTTTTGTCTTTAAAACAACCCGCTCGGATTTAAAGTCTTATCCGGCGCGTACCATGGAGATTTTCCGTATGAAGTCTCAAGTATCTGCATTTCAACATATCCGCCAAAATGCAGATGACAGCCGGTAGAGAAGCCGGTAGTACCGACAAAACCAATCGTGTCCCCCGCTTTAACGATTTGTCCGGGAGCGGCGGCAACTGTGCTCAAATGCCCGTTTAACGTATAAAGATTCAATTTAGGATGGAACAAAACAACATAATTTCCAAATCCGTATTTTAGGTTTCCGGCGGCAGTCACTTCGCCATCCGCGGCAGCCATAACAGCTGTGCCGCAAGCGTCTCCAAAATCAACGCCCGCGTGGATTCGAGGACTTCCATCCTCATTATATCCATAAACGCCAGTCGCCGCATAACTTGTAAGACCATAACCCTGCGTAACAGCTCCGACTCCGCCCTTAGTTGGATAAATAAACACACCAGAGCCTGTGACGGGCGGACCAGTCACCCTGCTATCCGCCTGATTCTTTGCCATGATCTCTTTTTCAAGATCGGCAATTTCCTGCGCAAGCTTTTTCTGTTCACCCGCAGCCTCGCCTATAAGCTCTTGATATTTCTCCTCATTCTTCTGTGTCTTATTAAGCAATTCTTCCGAATCTCTTTTTTGTCTCGAAAGCTCACTATGCTGGACCTCGAGTTGCTGTTTTAATGTTTGCTGTTCTTCTTTCTTTTTTTCAAGGTCATTTTCCTTCGCGACTAACTCTCCCTTAAGCTCCTTGACTTTGACATAAGTATCTTGAGCGTCCTCCTGATAATTCAAAGTGTACTCCTGCAAATTCAAAAGCTTGGAAAAGGATGTGCTTCTTAGAAAATATGTCAGTACCGGCGTCTTGTCGTTTTTACGGATTTTGCGAAGCAGGCTGGCAAGAACTTCCCGTTCGTACTGAAGCTCCTTCTCCTTTTGCTCAACTTGCTGTTTGGTAATCTTTATTTGCGCCTCCGTGCGCTCGACCTCCATTTGAGTTCCTTCAACCGCAAGCTTGGTAACCTCCATCTCACTCTCGCTGACTTTCACTTTAATCTCAAGTGTCTGCGCAACCTTTTCAAGCTTCGCTATATCAATGGTATACCCGCGAATTTTGTCTTGTATTTCTTCGACTTTATCTTGTCTGTCTTGAACTTTTTTCTCCAATTCCTCCTTGCTTTCGTCCGCAAAAACAAAACTGCTGACTCCGATGAAAGCCATTATCACAAGAAAACTTAATATAACCGTCAATTTCTTTATTTTTTTGTTTTTTTTCATAACAAAACGATTGTTATTTATCATAAAATTATAGCAAAATAACATATGTCTGTCAAATTTCAAAATTCTCTTGCAATTTTTTTACACAGTTGTCGAATTCTCGGACAGGCCTGACAAAAAAATGAATTACACCCCGCGAGCCGCAAGGAATTTAGACCCTAAAACGGATTAAAACGTCGCCCCAGACACATTCACGCCTCCTTTAAATTTCTTGTCGTAGGGAATAAAGTCCGCAAGAATTTCCTTCGCAGAATTGTATTTGTAAACTTTTATTCTGTTAGCCGCTCCAACTCCAGAGCCGATTATAATTTCCGTCTTGCCATCATCGTTGAAATCGTTCGTTCCGACATCAACGCCATTTTTATGTTTTCTGCCAAAAGGATAAAATTCTATACCGCGAGGCTTGCCGCTCTGCGCTTCGAAAACACGAACCTGTCCGCCTTTGGACGCCGTGCCGACAACAATTTCGTCTCCCCCATCGAGATCGACATCGCCGGCGGAAATCCTGACTCCTCCATCGAATTTTTTATCAAATGCCAAAAACTGTTTATAAATATCGTTTCCTTTTTGTGGTTCATAAATTTTCACCAAAGGCTTATATCCGCTCTCCGGCGCAAAGACAATTTCTTCTTTTGGATCACCATCAACTTGAGCGACGGCAATATCTATTCCGCCTTTGAACTTGGGACCGTATGGCCAAAATTCCAACGAACGAGCTTTGCCATCTTTCTCAAATATGCGGACTCGCCCGTTGCCGCCTTTGCGAGGCGCTGTGACAATTTCATCCTTGCCATCTCCATCAACATCGCCGGCAGATACCCATACGCCGCTTCGCAACTTTTTATCATACGCCAAGAATATCGATTCCTCCTCATTAAATTTATTGCGAACGCTAACCTCTGGCTTATATCCAGGCCCCGCGGCAAAGACTATCTCATCGTGTCCATCTCCATCAAAATCACCGCTCGCGACATCCGTGCCGCCATGGACTTTAGATTCAAACACGGTGTTGTTCGCTTCCGCCACCTCGCCGCTTATCCTAAACGCGCGGACATGCGTTGAACCAGAAGGACCTGGACCAGCAAGGATTCTCTTCCCGGGCTCCGCGAGCTTGAGATGATCCCCCACAAACTGTGTCGGATCATGCCAATCATTGATCAGCTCACGCGCGCCCAAGCCCCAGTAAACCCAGTGTTTCACATCGACATATTCTCCCTTGCGTATGCCAAAATGCAAATGCTCGCCGAAGCCGCCGTTCTCCGAACGATTGCCGAGATATCCGAGCGTGTCTCCCCTGTGAACTTTTTTTCCTTCGGAAACCCGCACGCCTTTCCTACGCAAATGCCCATAAAGCGAAACTACTTTCTCCCCATTTGGCAATTCATGCTCGACCAAGACGACCGTGCCAAAGTTCGTATGCTCACCGACGTGCTTTACAAAGCCATCTGCGGTAGCGTAAACTGCCGTTCCCGCGACTTTTCCGATATCGTTTCCAAGATGAAAAACGCCGTTTTCTCGATCCTCTCCAAAATTTCCCAAACTTTCTTTCTCATAATCATCGATCGGATATGAAAAGCCGTACGCCACATACGCCGCGTTTGCCTTTTTAAAAAATTGCGGAAAAATTCCAGAAAAAGATAAATTCAAAACCAAGCCCGCAATTAGGGCGAACAGCAACGGTCTTACAAATTTGTTTCTTATATACTTCAAATTTTATTAAATAAAGGTTACTAATATCTCTTCCGCCGATGCCATGCCCAAATAGAAAATTTCTCAACGTCTTAAATCATCCAATCCCTTTTGAATCCTCATCAAAGATTCCTCTTTCCCCAAAACTCCCATAATCTCAAAGGGGCTCGGGCTTTTCTCTTTTCCAGACATGGCATAGCGCATTGACCAAAAAATCGTGCCGTTGCCAATTCCATTCTTCTTCGCAAAATTCAACATGATTTCTTCCAGTTTTTCTTTTGTAAAATCTTTCTCGTTAATACTTTCCAGCTTTTCAATCCCTTTCTGCAAGGCGGAAACAGTCTCTTCTTTATCCGCTTTTTTCCATATTAATTTTTTCACATCATAATCCAAATTCTTCTTAAAAAAGAAATCAAGCATTTCCGGTAGATCGCTAAGCTTTTTGACGCGAGTTTTTTCAAGCTCAATCGCCTTTGCGATATAATCTTTTGAAAAATCTTTTGCAAAATTTTTCAAATATGGAGAAGCTTTTTCAATCAAATCTTCAATCGACATTTCTCTGATATATTTCCCATTTATCCAATCGAGTCTATCCATATCAAAAACCGCGGCTGATTTGTTGACATTTTTCAGATCAAACTCTTTTACCAGTTCATCAATAGGGAAAATCTCCCTCTCATCTTTTGGATTCCATCCGAGAAATGCGATGAAATTCAATAATGCCTCTCTCAAATATCCTTTTTTTATAAAAGATTCCACAGAGACATCGCCGTAGCGCTTGGATAGCTTCTTCCCGCTTTTGTCTATAATAAGCGGCAAATGGGCAACTTCGGGCATTCTCCAGCCGAAAGCATCATACAACACAACATGTTTGGGCGTGGACGATAACCATTCTTCGCCTCGAATTATGTGAGAAACTTTCATGAGATGATCATCAACAACGACCGCGAGATGATATGTCGGAAAACCATCTGATTTCAACAAGACCTGATCATCGATATTCTTGTTCTCAAAACTTATTCGACCGCGAACAATATCTTTGAACACGGTAACGCCTTCCCTTGGCATCCTAAGCCGCACAACGTGGGGAATTTTCTTTGCCAGATTTTCTTTGATTCTCTCACGCGTCAGTTTCAGGCATCTTCGGTCATACATCGGCGCCGCTCCCCTATTCTCTTGCTCCTTTCTCATTTTATCCAAATCTTCCTTTGTGCAAAAGCAATAATACGCGTGGCCGGACTTGACCAATTTTTCCGCATGTTCCCTGTAAATCTCCGTTCTCTCGGACTGAATATATGGACCATTTTCGCCTTTGTGGTTAATTTTTCCATCGGCAAAAATTGGACCTTCGTCATACTCCAAACCGGCCCAATGCAGGGTTTTTAGAAAATTCTCAAGCGCGCCGAATTTTGACCGTTCTTTGTCCGTATCTTCAACACGCAAGACAAACTTGCCGCCATTATGTCTTGCCAAAAGATAACTATAAAGCGCGGTCCGAAGGCTCCCAATGTGCATCATGCCTGTCGGAGACGGAGCGAAACGAGTTGTAACGTTCTTGGACATTATCTTCTTAGAAAGCTAGTAGCTTAAATTTGATAAAAAATCCGACTCCAAAAAATCTTTGTATTTTTCATAAAGATTGTTCACTTCCTCCTCATTAGCCGAGCCAGTCAAGCATTTATTAATCAAAACCCTCATACCTTTTACATTTTTCTTATTATTATTTAATGATCTATGGATAAATTTTACAAAAAGACCTTTATCCTCCTCGCTTAGTAAAGAAAGCAAAGACTTCAACTTTTTTACAACATCTTGATCATTTTGACTCTCCAAAGAACTCTTTTCAACTTGAGGACTTAGCTTCCCAAGCTTTTTAAACGCAGTTTTCAGCTTTTTAACGTGACCATCTACATATTTCACCTCAGGTGAAGCTTCTCTTAATGCGTCAACGAGTATCCTCGATTCTCTACCCATATTTTTTAACCTTTATTAAAAGTAAAAATAAAAACCAGAGGGAAGACTATTACCGCTTTAAATACTTTTTTAATTCTTCCCCGAAAATGATAATTTCCAGACAATGGTTTTGAAAATAAACGATGCAGCCATTCAAGACCAAGAGCTCTAAAAAATTTTGGAGCTCTCCTGCGCTTATTGGTCAGAAAATCCACGCTTCCGCCAACGCCCATCGCAAGCCGAACGCTTGGAAGATTTTTCAAATATCTCGCGATCCATTTATCCTGATGAGGAGATCCAAACGCGACAAATAGAATGTTCGGTTTCACATCCGCAACTTTTTTGAAAAGCTTTTTACCGAAGATCTTTTTCCGAGGAACGGAAATAGAGCGAACATCGAGCTCGGGATATTTTTTCTTGGAAGCCTCTACAATTTCATCCACGCTCGATAAACCTTCTTCAATGTTTAAAAACAAAATACGTAAATTCTTTTGTTCAGCTTTGAACAAAATATCGAACACCAGATCGCTTCCGCAAATCGCATTTTTAATCCTTATTTTCGTGAACCGCGAAGCGACAACTAAACCAAAACCATCCGGAATCGCCATATCCGCTTTGTTTATTATATCACGAAATTCCCTGTCAGATCTAGCCTCGAGCACAAATTCCGGATTCGGCGTTACAACGTGATGTCTCCCCGACGCCAAAAAAACATCAATCTTTTTCAACGCCTGCTCGTAAGTTACAACGTCAATTTTGACTCCAAGAATTTTTGTTTTCAATCTCATATTTAAATCTGTAAATCTATTTGTATTTTACGCTTATCATTGCTAAAATTCAAGTATGACACATAGAATATTCTTAGCATTAAATCTTCCAACTGGCGTAAAAAGCGGACTGTTTAAGCTTCAGTATAAGCTAAACCGCAAAGAATTGCCAATAAGATGGACTGTAAAGCAAAATCTGCACATGACCGTTTTATTTTTGGGAAATCTAAATAATTGGGAATTGGACAAGGCTTGCGGAATTGCCGACAACATAACAAGCAAGTTTACAAAATTTGAAATCGAATTCATAAAGATAAGTATCTTCAAAAATTTTAGGAATCCGAGGATAATAAATGTACGCTCAAAAGACTCAAGCAAAATGTATAAAATATACAGCTTGCTAAAAAATAATTTTTTAAAAGAAAAAATGGGAAAGATCGAACAACAAAAATTCAAGCCGCACGTAACAATCGGAAGATTCATCCATTCGGATTTTGATAAAAAACTACTCAAGCCATGGAAGCGTGCAAAGCTTTCGATAAAAGTTCCTGTTGAATCAATAGATATTCTGGAAAGCGATATGAGCCAGAAACCTGTAGAATATACATTGATACATCGAGCCTTTTTGGAAGAATTATGAAAAAAACAATACTCTCCCGAAAATTAAACAACGCTGTCCAATGCAACGTCTGTTCCCACAGATGCAAAGTGTCTCTTGGCATGCGAGGGATTTGCGGCGTTCGGGAAAACATCGATGGAGTTTTGTATTCTTTGAATTATGGAAAGCTCATTTCGGAAGCGCTTGATCCAATCGAAAAAAAGCCTTTCTACCATTTTTTGCCCGGAACACAATCTCTATCAATCGCATGCGCCGGCTGTAACTTCGCCTGTGGACATTGCCAGAATTGGGATATCTCGCAAATCAAAGATCATATCAAAGAAGACGGCGAGAATTACAGAAAGGCAATGCCGGGAAGAGAATCCAAGCCGGAAGATATTGTGAAGCACGCAAAGGAATTGAACATCCCAAGCATTTCATACACCTACACGGAACCAACGGTATTCGCTGAATTTGCACTTGACGTGATGAAGCTCGCGAAAAAAGAAAATCTCAAAAACGCTTGGGTTACAAACGGATTCATGACAAAAGAGCTATCTGATCTCATAATTCCCCATCTTGATGCGGCGAACATAGATCTCAAATCTTTCTCGGAAAGTTTTTATAAAAAAATATGCAAAGCGTCACTTGAGCCCATTTTGGAAAATATCGTTTATTTGAAAAAGAAAAATATTTGGATTGAGCTTACAACTTTGATTATTCCAGGTCATAATGATTCGGAAGAAGAACTTCGAAAAATCGCAAAATTCATAAAAGAAAAAGTTGGAAAAGATACTCCATGGCATGTTTCAAGATTCTCTCCTGAAATTTCATACAAAATGAAAGAAATTCCCCCAACTCCGGTTGAGATTGTTAAAAAAGCTGTGGAAATTGGGAAAGATGCTGGACTTAAGAATGTTTATGCTGGAAACCTATAATGATTAAACGGATTGTCACGGATAGTCACGGGTTTTTATTGAGAATTTTTCCTAAGTCATCCGTGACAATCCGCGATCCGTGAGCATCTGTAGTTCCATCCGTGCCCATCCGTCTAAATAATCATATGCAAAATATCATCATAATCGGCGCAGGTCCTGCTGGACTTATGGCGGCAGAAACTCTTGCCAAAGCCGGCAAAAAAGTTTTGGTGCTCGAAAAAAACAAAGAGTACGGCAAAAAAATCTGCGCCGAGGGAACGGTCGCGCTTGCCATTTCAGAATTTCCTTTTTTAAAAAATTCCATTGAAAGATCTTTTGACCTTTTCAAAGTGAACAGTAAAAATAACTTTGCGTATATCAAGCACAAAGAGCCTTTCTTTTTTACAATAAACAGAAAAAGATTGTCAGAAATTCAAGAAAATAACGCGAAAAAAGCCAGCGCAGAGATTTTGACGGGAACTAAAGTAATAGAAATCAGCGAAAATTTTGTAAAAACTTCCGAAGGAGATCAAATCCAATTCGAACAACTTATTGGTGCAGATGGGAACAAATCTATTGTTCGGAAATATCTGAAAATTCCCTCGAAGAAGTTCGGGATTGCGGTTCATTTCAAAGTTCCAAAAATAGTCGAGGAACCAGAGATCTTCCTC
The DNA here is from genome assembly GCA_964391305.1 of uncultured Candidatus Saccharibacteria bacterium. GTDB lineage: Bacteria > Patescibacteriota > CALEFQ01 > CALEFQ01 > CALEFQ01 > CAYMJO01. The sequence goes on from CAYMJO010000001.1 coordinate 13,242, forward strand.
GATACCCAAAAATGGCACTGTTTTTACGCGTGGATATTCCCGCATCAAAAATACACTTCAATCGGAACTGGAATAGCTTTCGGAAATCACGATGCTAAAAAAACAAAATCGCATCTTCAAATGCTTTGCAAAGAAAAAAGAGTTGACTTAAAAAATATCAATTTAGAAGCGGACATAATAAACACGGATTTCCAAGGATTTAAATTTAAAAATATTTTTCTCGCGGGAGAATCCTCTGGGCTCATATCCATGTTAACGGGCGAAGGAATATATAATGCCTTGGTCATGGGCAGAGAAATTGCTAAAATGATAATACATGGAAACACACAATCCATAGAGATAAAAGAGCTTGAAAGATCCAAAACCCGCCAAGAACAGATTGTCAGTCTATATTTTAAGCAACCAAAAACCTGCAATTTTTTATATAATCGAGTTCCGTGGTTTTTGAAGCACAGCAAGAAATTCCATGACAGGGTATTAAAAGCGTTCTTTTATTGAAAAGTTAGGAGTTAAAAGTACAAATTGAAAATTAAAAGTTGACAAACATCGCTACTTTTGCCTTTTTAATATGCTAACATTCTCCGCAATATCTCCACATCCACCAATCATAATTCCCTCTATCGGCAAGGGCGAGATTTCGAATTGTCAGCAAACCGTTAACGCGATGAAAGAGCTTGCAAAAAGATTCAAGAAAGCAAAAATTGATACCGTTATTGTAATTTCTCCTCATGCACCAACCTCCTATGAGCATTTCAATATCAACGCTTCCGAAAAAATGGAGAGCGGACTTCAGCAAATTGGAGATTTTGAAACAAAACTGGAATTTGAAACCGATAAAGATTTTGTTAAAAAACTCGCCGAAGCCGTCAAAAATGCCGGAAGGTTCAAACTAGAGCAAATCCAATCCCCCATTTTGGATTATGGCACTGTCGTTCCGCTCTATTATCTATCAAAAAATTCTCCAAAGATAAAGACTGTCTCTTTGAGCTTTTCCATGATAGGATTGAAAGAACATTTTGAGTATGGGAAAATAATCGGAAATGTCTGCGAAAAGCTTAATAAGAAAATCGCGCTAATCGCAAGTGGGGACCTATCGCATAGACTGACGCCTGAAGCTCCCGCAGGATTTTCTAAAAGAGGAAAAGAATTTGACAAAAAGCTCGCCGAGCTTTTAAACAACAAAGATACGCAAGGCATTTTAAATCTTGATGAAAACCTGATTGAGGAAGCCGGAGAATGCGGGCTACGATCGATCACTATACTTCTCGGGGCACTGGATGGCAAGAACTACAAAATAGATATCATTTCATACGAAGGACCATTCGGTGTTGGATATTTGGTGGCAGAACTGAATCTCATGAATTTTTAACGAATTTTGGCAAAAGCGGCTGGATTGTGAATTCCTGAATCGGTAACTCAACAAAATTCAGCAGAATTCGATCAAAATTCGCAAAATTCGCAATTCAGACAATCTTTTTAGAATCCGATCAAAATTCTTAATCCTATGAAATCTAAAAATATAAATCCATGTGTTTTCCTAGCAAGATCCGCCGTAGAATTTTTTATAAAAGAAGGAAAACGAATTGATCCTCCGGCAAGCTTGCCAAAAGATTTTTTTGAAAAAAAATCCGGAGTTTTTGTGACACTTGAGACACAAGATAAAAAGCTTCGCGGATGCATCGGAACTTACCTGCCAACGGAGAAAAATATTGCGGAGGAAATTATATCGAACGCAATATCCGCCGCGACAAAAGACTACAGATTTGGCGAAGTCAAAGAAAGTGAGCTGGAAAAGCTGTGCTACACCGTCTCAATCCTAATGGAGCCAATACAGGCAAAATCTCTGGACGAACTCGATGTGAAAAAACTTGGAGTTATCGTAAAAACCAAAGACGGCAGAAGCGGACTCCTGCTCCCCGACATTGAATCCGTCGACACTGCTGAAAAACAGGTGTCAATCGCAGCGCAAAAAGGCGGAATAGATCTGACAACCGACGAAATATTTTTGTACAAATTCAGAGTGAAAAAACATGGAGAAAAAGACTGAAGAAATATTAAATATAATCCCCGCGACGAAAATCGCACTTGGAAGAAACCAAGTGTTTTCGTATAAATTCAAAAGCCAATGCCGACGTGGAGGGACAAAAATCAAAAGCGCCGCGGGACAATTATTCGCAATTTCTTTAGGAAATAGAAAAATTAATGGGGTTGTCCTGAATACATCCAAAAAATCTAAATTCAGAAATCTGAAAACTGTTTTAAACATCTTGGATGCAAAACCTGTTCTAACCAAAGCACAGCTAAAGCTCGCTAAATGGATCGCAGATTATTACATGACATCACTTGGTTTGGTAATCAAAATGATGTTGCCAAAACAAATAAAACAGAGATCGACATCTAGAAATAGAAAAATTTTCATAAAAAAAAGAAAACCGCCGAAGCTTTTGCCAATCCAAGAAAAGGCGGTGAAGACCATTCTAACCTCAAAAAAGCCGACGACTTTGCTTTTTGGCGTTACTGGATCTGGAAAAACAGAAGTTTATATGCGAGTGATCGACAAAATGATAAAAAACAAAAAACAAAGCATTGTTCTAGTGCCAGAAATTTCCCTGACACCACAAATAATCAAACGCTTTCAAGAAAGGTTTGGCACCGGCAAGATCGCGGTGCTTCACAGCAAAATGTCTTATGGCTCGAAATATGCCGAATGGCAAAAGATCCGCGACAAAAAAGCTATGGTCGTAATTGGTCCGCGCTCTGCAATCTTTGCCCCAGTGCGCAATTTAGGGCTCATCGCCATTGATGAAGAGCACGAAACGAGCTATAAGCAATGGGATCAACATCCGTTATATCACACGAGAGACGTCGCCGTAAAATACATAGAATTAACTAAAGCGAAGCTGATTTTGGGGAGTGCGACGCCATCTATCGAATCGTACCACAACGCAAAAAATGGAAAATACAACCTTGCGGAATTACCTAATAGAATCCAACTTGAACAAAAAAAGTATTCAAATAAGAACATAAATATTGTACAAAATGATAAAATGCCAGAAGTCGATATCGTAGATATGCGAGACGAGCTCGCATCGGGAAACAAATCAATATTCAGCGAACGCCTGCAGGAAGAGCTTGCGAACGTACTGCGAAGAAAAGAACAGGCTATATTATTTATCAACAGACGCGGAACATCAACATTTGTAATGTGCCGAGATTGCGGCCATGTCATGCGGTGCCAAGACTGTGAAGTCCCACTTACATATCATAGGCAGAATTTTACAAACCGTCTGATCTGCCATCACTGCAATTTCAAAACAGAAGTTCCTATCAATTGCCCAAAGTGTAAAAGCGCATGGATTAAATTTTTTGGAGCGGGAACTCAAAGGGTTGAGCAAGAGCTAAAAAAGCTTTTTCCCAGAGCGAGAAGGCTCCGCATGGATACTGATACAACATCAAAAATAAATGCGCATGAAAATATCTTCAACACATTTGCAAATCATGAGGCAGATATTTTAATAGGAACCCAAATGATCGCAAAAGGCTGGGATTTGCAAAAAGTAGCAACAGTTGGTATTATTTCTGCAGACACACTCTTGAATATTCCCGATTTTCGATCCAATGAAAGGACTTTTGAGCTTCTGACACAGGTCGCCGGCAGAACAGGAAGAGGCAAAAAAAAAGGCAGTGTGATTTTACAAACATACAATCCTGAAAATTTTATAATAAGAACCGCCGCCAAGCACGACTATAAATCTTTTTATAAAAAAGAAATTAGAGAGCGCAAAGAGCTAAACTATCCACCATTTTCAAAAGTGATAAAACTAGCCTATTCGTCAAAAGATCCCAAAAAAGCAAGTGCAGAAGCCGAAAAGTTATCGAAGTCTTTGTTAAAAAGCAAAACAAAAGGTTGTACTATACTCGGTCCAGCACCAGCGTTTATTCCAAAAATCCGCGGTAAATATATATGGAACATCATTTTGAAAAATTGGACCAACAAAGATTTCTTAAAAAAAATTCAGAGCTGGTCAATCGATATTGATCCCATAAACACACTATAAAAAAGTCAAAAACTTTTTCAAAAATTTTCACAAACTCTTAACTTCAAACTTCTTATGTCTAAATCGGATTTCAATCCGAAATTTAAGACAAAAAACCACGAGAAAATAATTCTCATAGGTTTAATATTGGTAATTATTGTTGCTTTAGTTTTGTATTTTGTCATTCCCAAAAAAGAAGAAGCGAAAAAGGAGTCTCAAAAGATATCAACTCAAGAAGATATAATACCCATCGTAACCGCAGAAGAGATCAAAGCCAAATTGGACAACAACGCGAGGTTCATTATCTTAGATGTAAGGAAAGAAGTTGAATACATTCAAGGACACATCACGGGGGCAACGAACTTTGAAATGACCGATTTGGAAATCAAATCAAAATACTTGCTAAAAGACATAGAAATAATTACGATGTGCGACGGGAGCGACTGCCAAAGAAGCACGGCGGCGGCGAAAGACCTAAAAGAAATGGGCTTTGGCCATGTATCAAATTTTAAAGGCGGCATGAAAGAATGGAAACAAAAAGCTTATCCGACCACGCTTGGGAACGTTTCGGAAGTAAAATATCTGGAAATTCCTAAAATTTCAGCCGAGGAGTTGAACTCACAGATAGAAACGGGAACTGGAATCCAAATAATTGACATCAGAATGCCTCAAGATTTCGAAAAGGGACACATCCCAACGGCAAAAAATATCAATTTCAGCGACGTGGAGGCAGAGGCAAAAAGCAACAACATAAACGTCGAAATACCGATCGTGATATACGGGAAAGAGAAAGACTTAAAAAGCGAAACGGCGGCAAAAACTCTCCTCGCCGCCGGAGCAAAGAATATCATGATTCTGAACAAAGGATTCGAGTCATGGGAAAATTCTCATCCCAAAATACGATAAAGGTAAAACCCCCCAAATAAATTCGTGGGCATATCCAAATAACCATTTTTCATCTTTAGCCATTTTTTTTAAAAAAAACAAATTTAATAAAATGTTAATGTTAATAAGAAATCCCAAATTTTTTTACATTTTTTTAACAATTTCAGCCCTTTTTTTATTTACGGGATGTCAGCTTCTTAGACCCATGATTTCGGATATGAAAATCGGAACAGAGGTAGATGAAGAAACGATGGAAATTACGAAAAAAGCCGATACGTTCAGCGGCAAAACAGATACAATATACGCTTCTATTCTTTTGAAAAATGCTCCGGAGAATACGGAGCTTGAGGCTACATGGACGCGGGAAGGAAGAGAAATTTCGGAGAAAAGCACAATATCGACTTCTGGAACACGCTATATCGCATTCAACATGCAAAAGCCATCAGAAAATTTCCGAAGCGGAAAATACGCTGTGAAGATAAAAATAAAAGGCACCGACAAAGAGCTGTCAAAAGAGTTTGAGATAAAATAAAAAGCATGGCTGAATTTCAACAAAAAAGAGCGTTCAAGCTCTTTTTAATTTCTCCATAATATGAAAATTTCCATAAAATCTTCGTCTATTTCTACTTCTACAAACCGCGCACGCGGCAAAAATAAATTTATTTAATGAAAGGTTTTTCTCTCCAATCTAATTTTTTCAAAGCATCCGCAACCTCCACAAGCTTCTTGCCAATGAGCCCGACTGTCTCGGGAACCCAATTTTTTCCGTTCTCCGTTCCCGGAGAATATATAGTGTACGGCAAAAGCACAAAGCCCATATGGTTCAAGGCGCTGGCCATACTCATCAAAGCTTGCATTGCTCCATCATCTTCTTTTGCGACCGCAAGCGCGGCAACTTTACCTTGATACATAAAATCGTTGCCTTCCGCGCAGGTCATTCTGTCAATAAAATCTTTCATCATGCCGGACATGTTGAACCAATACACCGGACTTCCAAGCACAATGGCATCAGCCCGCTCAAGCAACGGATATATCCTCTGCATGTCGTCCTTGGTACTGCATGGATAAACACAACTTTTTGGATCAACACTGTAACAGCCCTTGCAATGTTTTATATCATAATCTGTCAAATGCAATACCTGCGTTTCTCCGCCAGCTTTTTCGGATGCAAAAAGAATGTCTTTCAAAAGATTGGCGGTCTTCCCCTCTTTATGCGAAGAACCGTTTACGCCTAAAATAAATACTTTTCCCATAAATTCAAATCTATTAAAAATCAAAATCACTTTATAGACTAATTCGCCTCAATTTCAATCAGCCTCAAAAAATCGCTATTGCTTTTCTTAATCACAACCTCCGCATTATCCGCAATCGTTCCCTTTGCCAAGTCTATAATATTCTCTCTTAAATTTTTTGCAGAAATTAATTCGCCATGTTCAATAATATCACCTAGCTCGACGAAAATTTTGGAAATCTTTGTAAGCTTCCGCCTCCGCGCCTCTTCAATGGCTTTTTTTAGTATTTGGTTTGCCGCGTGAATGTCATGCATAAAATTTCTATCGGAGCTCTTTAATGCGTCGCACAGCTTATGCACGGATCATATGCCCGAATGAGCTTGCGGATTTCTTTCTTCTGCAAAGAAAGTTTCTTATCCTTCAACATTGGAAGATACGCGTTGAGATCCTGTTCCATATGAAAAAGAAACTGCGCGGTCGGCGTGATAATATTGCAATCGGCAACTTTGCCATCGGAGCCTATCTCATAATAATGATAAAGCGTTCCCCGAGGAGCCTCCATCGCGCCAACGCCCTTGCCGGGCTTGATATCGACCTCAACAAACGGAACATTGGACTTAGCATTCGTAAATTCCCTTGCTAGGCTTTGGAATTCTTCGATAAAATGAATTATTTCTATCGCCTGTGCGACAACATTGTGAAAAGGATTATAGTCAGGCAAATCTATGACAGACTTGTCAAGAAACTTCCGCGCCGTATCATTTAACTCTTTAGAATTCACGTTAATCCGAGCGAGCGCGCCGACCAGATAGGGCTTGCCTTTACGAGTCGCGCTCTTAACAAGATCATACGGCTTCTGTATTTCAGAAATACTATTCACAAATTTTTTGACGGGAACGGCAGTGCCACTTGTCGAGGCGATACTGCCGCTATATACCGCATATTCGCCCTTGTGTTTTAACGCGATATACTCCGTCTCGCGTTTGAACTTTGGAAAAGCAAGCTTATTGAACATATCTGAGAGATCCAAGACAATTGACATCAACTTATTTCCTTCTCTCGCAAGCTTGAGAACGGCATCTTTTGACGGATACTTGGTAAATCCGCCAACTTTTGGAGACACAGGATGGACCGATCTTCCGCCTATCAGAGAAATAATCATGTTGCCAAAATCACGAAGCTTGATAATATCTTTGGAACGGTTCGGATAATCCTCTACCATCTTCAAGTCATCCCTATAATCCAAAAAATCCGGCAGTGAGAGAAAATAAAGATGCAGAGTGTGGCTTTGGATCATCTGTCCTGCCATTATCATTTTGCGCAAAAGCACGGTCTCGTCTGACACATCAACGCCCATGGCGTTTTCCACGGCTTTTATGGCATCTAAACAATGCACCACGGGACATACCCCGCAGATTCTTTGCGCAATCTCGCCAACTTCAAAATACCGGCGGCCCGAAAGAATCCCTTCAAACAAACGCGCCCCTTCGAGCGTCTGAAGCTGGGCCTTCTTTATATCGCCTTTTACAATATCAGACACAAAGCCGATATGGCCTTCTGTTCTCGCGATGTGATCGATTTTTATACGCATAAGTTTTAAAAACCAGCATTGCGCGCTATTCGTTTTTAGGCTTTACTTTCTTCAATGCCGTAATCTTATCAAAATTCCCGTATCTCTCAAAAAGCATCTTCTTATCTTCAGCAAGCATAATCCCGTCAATCAATTTTTCAAACGACGCAAAGTCCGCATCTTCGAGAACTCCCCTGCATCCGTCGCAAGGATAGCCAATTGTCGGACAAACGGCATCGCATCCCGCAATGGAAATCGGTCCCATGCAGGGCATTGCTTTTCTTTTTGTTTTCTCATTTGGCTGAAGAAGACATTCATTTTCCTTGATCTGGCATTCGTAGCAAACCGGACGCTTGGGAATCACAGGAATACGTCCCTCTTTCAGAGAATACAAAAGCCTGATCACTTCCCTGCCGTCAATCGGACATCCCGGAATCTCAAAATCAACTTTGACATACGCGGCAAGCGGCTTCACCTCAAAATTTTCAACTCCGCTGACTTCTTTATAAACCTTCGCGACAGCCTTATCTTTATCTATGTAATTCTTCAACTCTGGAATTCCGCCAATAACCGCGCACGCTCCCATAGCAACCAAAATTTTGGATTGTTTTCTAATTTTTTTAAGCTTCTTTATATTTTCCAAAGTCAAAACAGATCCTTCAACCAAAGCAACATCGTAGTGATCTTTCTCTGGAGCCTCTTCAACCAATCGAAATTGACCGAGATTCACTTCCTCAAGTAATTCAAAAAGCTTTTCCCCTTGATCAATGATTGGAAACTCACAGCCTTCATCCGATGAGAGGCCAAATATTCCGACAATCGGTTTTTTGACATTATTCTTCATTTTTACAACGATCAAATTTTTAGAACAATCCGCAACACGACTCGAATTTCGTACTTCGGATTTATTCTAATCCACATATGTATATGTTATAATTTATTATCAATTTAATCAATGTTTATCGCAAATGTATAAAATAAAGCTAAAAGGAATCGTCCAAGGAGTCGGAATGAGGCCATTTTTGTTTAGATACTGCCAAAAAATGGGCTTAAAAGGATTTGTAAAAAACACTGGAAATGGCGTTGATTTGATAGTTAATCGAAAAATTTCCTTGAAAAATTTGTTTAAAAATCTTCCTCCACTCGCAAAAATAGAAGATTTTTCCATAAAAAAAATAAAAAACAAAAGTTTCAAAAACTTTAAAATTTTAAAAAGCAAAAAAGAATTCGGCAAAGCAAATATTCCAGCAGATATTTCCATCTGTAAAAATTGTTCGAAAGAAATTTTTGATAAAAAAGATAGAAGGCACAAATATTTTTTCACAACGTGCACGGATTGCGGTCCACGTTTTAGCATGGTAAAACAAACCCCGTATGACAGAAAAAACACAGCAATGGCAGAATTTGAGATGTGTGATGAGTGCAAAAAAGAATATGAAGATCCGATGAACAGGAGATTTCACGCGGAGACGATCGCATGTCCAAGTTGCGGACCAAAGCTGGTTTTTTATAAAAACAAAAAGCTGATTAAAACTTCCGATCCAATTGAAGCTTGTATAAATTTTTTGAAAAAAAATAAAACCGTTGCGATAAAAGGCATTGGAGGATTCCACTTGGCATGCAATCTCAAAAAGACAACCTTGGCAAAATTGCGGGCATTGACCAATCGCCCGATGAAGCCATTCGCGATCATGGTGAAAAATTTGAAGGAAGCAAGAAAGCTCTGTAAAATTAATGCAAAAGAGAAAAAACTTCTCGAAAGTACAGCAAAGCCAATCGTAGTTTTGAGAAAGCAAGATCGAAACAAATTGAATCATGTATCAAATCTGAATTCGCTTGGAATTATGCTACCGTATACTCCACTGCATCATCTTCTTTTTGAAAAAATCAACGGGCCTCTAGTTATGACTTCTGCAAACATGCCCGATGAGCCATTGACAACGAAGCGCGAAGAGCAATTTGTCGAGCATGTTTTGGATTACAATAGAAAAATCGTGAATGCGATAGATGATTCCGTCGTTAAAGTCATCGCGAACAAAGTTTTTTTTATCAGAAGAGCTCGGGGATATGTCCCAAATACAATTTTTATTTTTTCAAAAAAATCCTCATCTTCAATCGCTTTCGGCGCGGAGATGAATTCAACGATCGCATTGAGAAATCGAAATAAAGTCATTATGTCACAACATCTGGGAGATACTTCTGATAAGAAAGCTTTTCAAAATTTTAAAAAAGCAATGAACTCTCTTTCAGATTTTTACAAAATAAAGCCGAAAGAAGCCATAATAGACTTGCATCCAAGCTATAACACATCGAAGTTCGGAAAAATTTTTGCGAAGAAAAATAATTTTATTTTAAGAAAAGTCCAGCATCATGTCGCGCACATAATGTCCGTCGCGGCAGAACATGACTTAAAAAATCTCATAGGAATCGCGGCGGATGGAACGGGATATGGACCGGACGGCAAAATCTGGGGAGGAGAAATTTTTGAAATAATCAATGGAATGGCAGAAAGAATCGCATCTCTCGAAGAGCATACGATGATTGGAAACGACCTCGCGGTGAGAGATCCCCAAAGAATGCTCCTTGGGATTCTTGGGAAATTTTTGAAGAAAGAAGAATTGGAGAAAATCTCGGCAAAGTTTTTTACAAAAAAAGAGTTCAGGCTTCTCTACTCTCAATACAAACAAAACTTTAACTGCACAAAGACAACGAGTACTGGACGAATCCTCGACACTGTATCCGCGCTTCTTGGCTTTTGCACGAAGCGAACTTACGATGGCGAGCCCGCGGTAACTTTGGAAGCAAATTCGACGAAGTCCTATGAGCTTGAGCCTCTCATCGTGAGATCGACTTACGGAGATTCCCGAAAATATGTCTTGAGCACGAGCCAGCTATTTCGTTTTCTCTTGAAAAATTTGGACAAAGACAAAAGAAGGCTCGCGGCGACAGCACAGCTTTATCTAGCAAAGGGCTTTTACAAAATGGCAAAAAAAATAGATCCGAAACTGCCAATTGTCTTCTCGGGCGGAGTCGCGTATAACAGAATCATCAGCGAATATCTGATAACTAAAAAAATTCTCACAAATAAAAAAATCCCTGCAGGAGACGGCGGAATAAGTTTTGGACAAACCATCGCTGGAGAACAGGCGCAAGCCTGTTTGTTTTAATTACAAGCTCACTGGAGAACAAACAGCCTGCCCCGCGCCATGGCGGGG
>CAYMJO010000001.1:24193-61541 GCA_964391305.1 uncultured Candidatus Saccharibacteria bacterium
AAGCCTGTCTATTTTAATGCCTAGCAGGCTTGCGCCTGCTCTCCGACTTGAAATATAAACTAGAACCTTATCAACATATCCTCGGCACAAGCTTTCCTTCCGGCCAATCCAAGAATCTTTCCCCAAATTCCGTCTTCAAAACAACGCCTAGTCCCTTTTCAACTTTGCCAATAATGCTCGCGTCTTTAGAATATTTTTTCAAAGTTTTCAAAACTTTGTCAAAGTTTTTCAAACTTGTCCCGCACACAAATCGCCCCTCGCACGCGAGTGAATACACATCAAGCCCAAGAAGCTCTGAAACCGCTCGAGTTTCCTTTTTTACAGGAATGGCTTCTTCATCTATGACAATCTTAACTCGCGACTTTTCTGCGATTTCGTTCAAGACAGAAGCAATCCCTCCGCGCGTCGGATCCTTGCACGCGTGAAGATATTTTTTCACGGAATTCACCTCTTTGAAAATCGGCGCGCAATCGCTCTTCAAATTAGAATCGTAATCAAAACGCTTCGAAAGCAAAGCCACCGCATGGTCGCCGATGCTTCCAGAGAGCACAACAACGTCTCCAATCGAAAGTCCTGAATTTCTTATTAATTTTTTCGCGAGACCAATACCAGAAGTGTTTATAATAATCTTATCAACGCTTCCCTTCTCCATCACTTTTGTATCGCCAGTAACAATCGGTACTTTTTCTTTTTTTGAAATTTTTGAAATAGAATCCAAAATTTTATCAAAATCTTTTTTAGAGAAACCATCTTCAATAACAAAGCTCAACGAAAGTCCAAGTGGCTCCGCTCCCTTGACTGAAAGATCGTTTATAGTCCCGCATACCGCGAGTTTGCCGATATCTCCGCCAGCGAAAAATATCGGATCAACGATATATGAGTCCGTCGTGAAAACGATATATTCGCCCCTAAACTTCAGCGCCGCCGCGTCATCGTCTTTGTCGATCCACTTTTTATCAAATTTTAAACGCCTCAAAATTTCCCCAACAAGTTCCAAAGAATCCTTGCCTCCTGAACCATGGGACAGATTGATGTCCATAAAAATAAAAAGAAATATTTAAAAAAATTCTCTAATCATACTGGCATAAACACTTCTCATAATCAGAAACTTTCAAACATTTGAACTAAACCTATATTCCACGTTGCATGCGCCTTCTCTTGAAACCATGCAAGCGCCCCGGGGATTTTCTGGCGTGCAAATCTTCCCAAATAATTTGCACTCGGACGGTTTTTTGCAGCTGACTATAACCTGATCGCAAACACAGCCCTTATTGGAAGTTTTTGATTTAACTTTTTCTAAAATACTTCTAAAAATAACTTTTGCGTCTTGAGTTTTGTATTTTGGTTTCAATTCCAGACCTGAATCAGGAATCTTGCCAAAACCTCTCCACTCCCCGTCTTTTTTCAAAAAAACTTCATCGAGCAGATTTTGCGCGATCACATTTCCGGAAGGTCTGACCAATCGAGAATATTCATTCTCAATTTTGCTTTCACCATTTTTAATCTGTAAAAGCAGCATGTAAACTGCCGCCAAAACGTCTTCCGGCATAAAACCCGTTATAACCTGCGGTTTTCTTATTTTTTTGTAAGGCGAAAGTCCGATTATCGTGGAAACATGGCCCGGATTTATAAAGCCGTCAATTCTAATACGGGGATTCTGTGTAAGCGCAATCATCGCCGGCGGAAAAAGCTTGTGAGCGGAATAAATCTTCAAACCGCGCTTCACGGCAGACGCGGTCATCGGCGCAGTGGTCTCAAAGCCGATTCCAAAGAAAACCAAATTTGTATTTTTTTTACAAATCTTCAAAGCGTCTTCAACGGAATAAACGGTAAAAACTTGAGCGCCTTTTGATTTCGCGCCTGCCAAACTCATCACTGTCCCCGGAACAGAAAGAACATCGCCGTAACACGCGATTGGAACGCCATTCAAAGCGAGCGCGACAATGGCATCGATGTCTTTCTGCGAAGTTACGCAAACTGGACATCCAGGCCCGGACACAAGCTCGACATTCGCGGGCATTGCTTGACGCAAACCGCTCTTTGCGATCGCTTCCGTGTGTGTGCCGCAAACCTCCATAATTCTGATACTGCGTTCCAATTCATTGGCAAGGCTTCTAATTTTATCGACAATTTTTCTAAAATCTCTTCGCATATCTTAAATAATGCCAATCAACTTCAAAATCCCTCGCGCCTCTTTCTCATTCAACTTGCCGATCGCAAACCCCGTATGCACTGTAACCCAATTCCCCTTTTTCAAGTTTTTCACCAATTCAATATTTACGGATTTTTTTACTCCATTAAAAGAAACAACCGCTTTCTTCTCCTTGCGGTCAATCCTGACTATTTTGCCTGGGACTGCAAGACACATAAAATATAGGATAGTCTGAAAAATTGATGTTTGTAGCTTAACTATAATTATACCAATTTTTACTCATTCCTCAAAGAGTTTTTAAATACGATTGTATTTTCTAAAGACTTCTTCTATTTTATCTTTATTTTTGAGAATTTCTTTATATCTTAAATAATTCCATTCATAAATTTTGTTAGAACCTTCCTGATAAATATATCTGATAGCTTGAAAAATCACATAAGACCATAGTTCTTCAAACTTGACTGTCTCCATAGAATCATCAAAATAACCTTCAAAAAATGCATCCAACCAAGTCTCATAAAAAATAACTTCATCTCTTTCTTTCCCGAACCCTAGTTTTGGAAAATCAAATTTAACCAAAAATGTCATGTAAACGATCACAAATGAAAGATCAAGCAAAGAAGGTCCAATGATAATATTGTCGAAATCGATTAGAAATATTTTGCCATTACTGACTATCGTATTATAAAAACTAGGGTCACTGTGAACTAAACTCATCCGATTTAAAGATAACCTGGTTTCTTTTAAACAATTGAGAAGTTCGGATTTAATTTTTGAATCCTTTGACTTCTTCGTAATGATTTCGACAACTTTGTCTTTTGCATTTTTCGGTTCAAATTTTGAAAAATCCAAAATGATTCTTTTCTTATGTAATAGAAATAGCGTTTGCCCCAATTTGAAGAAATTTTTTTTTGAGGGACGCCCTTCTTGGCCTTCAATAAAATCATATACAAAGTACATAAATCTTTTATCTTTAATATACTCTTGGCCACCGACAGTTCTGATTATATGGATAGTTGGAAAATCATTTTTTTCCAGTTCCACAAGTACAGAAAGTCTTTTTTTATTTTCTGCGCTAAATTCAATTTTTTTTAAAATAAATTTCTGAAGACCAGCATTGAATTTATAAGCTAACCTATCACCACGCGTCTCAAGCTCCCCAAGAATTTCCACCGCAGGAAAACCATACTTTTTTTTTAAGAGCTTTTTAATGAATTGTTTTGTAATTTTCATATTTAGTTAGAAGGATATCACATAATTAAAATTAGACGGCTACTCCCCCTAAGTTTATGTCTCAGAGAAACAGTCGTGGCTACATAGATAAGGGGAAGGTTCGATTTTCGAACCCTACCCTGGATAACTCAGTAGGTCTGGCTGCGAGAACTACATTTTCTGCAGTTAGCACCAGCGGACCTTGCTGTGCTGGCATTCCTGATGGGTATGAACTTCTTCATGGCCGTTCACCTCCTTTCTCCGTTCAAAAGCTGAGATTGCCTCTCTCACAAAACTGGGTTGTGTAAAAAGATCTCCAGTTTCAGAATAGTTATTGCCTGGGCAGAAACAGTAAACGTAGTCACGTTCAACATTGCTACATCGCATTTCGCGGTAAAACTCCATCTCTCTGGACCTATAGATATCATCAATAGTCGAGATTAGGATGTTACCTACTGACACAGGGAGCTGGCTACAAGGTTGGACTATACCTTCCGCATTAATGGAAAATAATGCTTTTCCTGCTTCACAGATTGGTTCATTTGAATCAACGAATTCGATTCTGATTAGAAATTGTGGGTTTTCAATACAAAAGTTCCGAAACTGTTCTGGGCTGATGTTGAGACTGGATTTATCAGTCTTCACGGAATAGTACTCATTTACAATGGGCCATGAAAAATCTTGACGTATGTTCAGCCGTTCAAAGTAGTCCCGAGTTTGTCCGTGAGAATCAAAGTTTAGTGTCATAAGCGGCGTAGCTACTTCAACATAGAAACCGTGCTTCTTCAACCACAAGAGATTCCCCATAGTTTTACTCCATGACCCTTCTTTAGTCGTCACTTGATCATGTACCTTGGAATCGGATGAGTAAACCGAAGTTTGGATTCTTCCAATCCTCGTGTCAGTCGGATCAATTGTCCTAAACCATTCAGGGATCATTTGCAGATTCGAGAATATTTCGAAAACAAATCCCATTCTCGAGATTGTTTCCACGAGAAACTCCATCTTGGTGTTAAGGAACGGCTCACCACCCGTAAGAACGATTAAGAAGACTCCCATTCTCTTGAGACGTTCAAAGAAAGCAACAATTTCCTTTTTCGACATTTGCTCTATAAAGCTAGGAGCTCTAGACTCGACGCTTTCTTTCCCAAGATAACAGTGGAGGCAACAGAGCAGACAACGCCGATTCAGTTCTAGATTCACCATGGTCGGAAATGAGAACTCCATACCAAGATTAGCTAGATGAGTACGGCACAAACGCGTGTTGGCCTGTCCCTGTTCATTGAAGAATTCAACAGTATCCTCGGTTAAATCAGCTTCTTGGTTTCCCTTATAGGTCATCAGAAATTCGGCATCTTTCTCATTGATTTCAAAAGTCAATATCTCGCCAGAGGCGGTGTTCAGAAAATGTGCGAACTCTCCAACAACTCGATAAATCACTCTGTTCATAATGTCCCCTCCTTCCAAAGTTCGTGGTTTTGGATATGGCGACAAAGTCCGCACACAGAGTTTCCCCTGCTTAAGAACTTCAAGTTCTACAATATCCAACATCCGACCGAATCGTAAACAACGACTTACTTACATTTAAATATCTCATCTCTATCGTCCAAAACTTAGACATCTGGACTTCAAATTTAACAAGTGGTATGTATCAACGCGTTAACTTTTCTTCCTCCTTCAAAAAGCTTATTGTACTTCTCAATGGCCTTTGGCGTCTCAAGCTCAATAAGTTCTACTTCCGAAAGTTTTTTTCGAACATCATCGGTAACTTCCAAAACTCCGTTTTGCCCGGTGCCGACAACAACAATTTCTGGTTTATTGCCCAAAAGTTTTTCAACTTCCCAATCACCAATCCTGTGCGTAGTTCCAAAAAGCTCGTCCAAGCGCGCTTCATTTCGCTCTTCAACGAAATCTCCGATAACAAGAACTTGCTTGTAAATTTTGCCGTCAATGGTGACAGAACCAAATTTTGTAGAATCTATATGCGGCATAGATTTGCAAATTATATTATGCCTCTGATCTTTTCGATCTCCGAAAATTTAAAAACTGGACCATCTTTACAAACAAGCTTTCCGCCAATACCGCAATGCTGACACTGCCCAACTCCGCATTCCATGTGCCGCTCAAACGAAATGTATATGCTGTCATTTTTAATCCCTTTTTTATTAAGCTCGGCTATGACGAATTTGCACATCACCGGAGGACCAATCACAAAAGCCAAAGGGTCTTTTATGATTTTTTTTGTTTCAAAAAGTTTCGTGATCAAGCCTTCGTCACATTTCAACCCGCAATTGTTTTTTTCACGTTTATCGACCGTGAGATGAACGTTAAATTCATCTTTCCACGTCTCGAGCTCTTTTTTATACAAAAAATCCCTCTCGCATTTTGCTCCGTACAACAGCTGAATATCTTTGTAATTGTCCGGATTTTCTAAATAATCCAAAATCACGGCTCGCAGCGGAATAATTCCAATTCCGCCAGCAACCAAGAGAACATTTTTGCTTTTGAGCTCTTTCATCGGAAAGCCCCTACCAAGCGGTCCCCGAACGCCAACAATATCGTTAATCTCGCTCTCGTGCAATCTGCCAGTAAGCTTTCCGGCTTTTCGAACGCAAATTTCAAATGTTTCAGGCCTGCAAGAGCACGACCCATATCCAAGAGGAGCTTCCCCAAATCCTGGAATCGAGAACATCAAAAATTGCCCGGGAATAAAAAAGAAATTTTTTTGATCATCGGGATCCGTATATCGCAAAACAAAAGACTTCACGTCCAAAGCTTCGTCTCTGATTGCAATAATTTTCGCTGGTCTGGGTTTATAAATATTTTTCATGACTTTTATTAAATCCGATCCCGCCGCGGCGGGATCGCGCTTTTATTCTTTTATACACTCAATATTCTCCTTGATATTAATCCCCACTGGACATGCCGCGGTGCATCTTCCACATCCAACGCATCCCCGCATATTGTACATAGCAGGATCTCTGACAAATTTGTGTTCATACCAGAAATAAATCCGCTTTTCGGTTGAATTCAAAAATTTGTAGCCGCCGGCAATCCTTGAGAATTCAGGAAAAAAGCATGTATCCCATTCTCTTTTGCGACGAGCCTCGCCCGATTGCACCTTTTCTTCGTCAATCATCCGAAAGCAATAGCATGTGGGACAAACCAAAGTGCACTTGCCGCAATCGATGCAACGCGCGCCGAGATCTTTCCAAAGAGCTGTATTGTAAGACTTCTCCATCTTTTCTTTTATCGCAAGCATTTCTTCATCAATTTTTCCTTCCTGCAAGGGTCCCGCGTACGCCACGTTTTCATAGTCTCTGTATCCAAATTTTTCAAGCAATTTCTGCCCGTCTTCCGATCCTGTTATAATTTTGACTTTTCCGTTTCTTTTTTCCAAAAAAATATCAAACTGTACATGTTCTAAAATATTTTCTTCGAATCTGCCCTGAAATTCCACAAGCTCTCTTTCGTCTTTAGGCGCCAAAGCTTGGCCGATTATAATCGTGTTTCTTTTTCTCTCCTGATAATACGCATCGTCTTTAAAAACTTGGTTGTACAAATCCAGCGCCTTCAAATCCAAAATAGTCGGTCCAATAAGAACTTGTCTCTTTGAAAATTTTATTTTTTTCAAAACATCTCCATGTATGTTAAAAAGAGTTTCACTCGCCGCCAAAAAATATTTACGCCAAGAATAATACGTTACTTGTCCATCAAGCACAACTCGCTTCGGATCAAAAATTCTTCGAGAAACCCGAAGACCACCTTGCATCACGGGAGCAAAAATTCTATAACCCTCTTTTAATAAAAAAGAGATAAATTGCCTGAAATTTTCAGCGGTCATTAAAATGTTGTAATTGTTCTACTTGTTCTAATTGTTCTAAATTTTGGAAATTTTCTGAAATATTCTCGCTGACGCTTTCCCTCGACCACTTTAGCTCCACCTATTTCTCCTAATCTTGAATCCGAATAGATAAATATATAGACAACATTCTTATTATGAGAAAATAACAATCTTGCTGCGTCTTCTACACGACCGGACATCAAAAGTTGCCGATTTTTATCAAAAAGACAACTTGTTACGCACCTTACTTGTCTATCATTTAAATATACAATCCCTTCTAAAACATCTAAAATCGGTTTTATAATATTATCAACATCAGCTCTAATCCCCATCGATAATTTCGTCGACCAGTATATCTCAACCTCAATATCGCTTTCTTTTACAGGAGTATAAATTTTATACTTCTGCATTTCGACACAAGCAGATTCTTGAATATTCCGTTTGTACCTTAGCTTGATTTTTCTCTTATATTTACATTTCGAATTCACAGTAAGAGGCTTAGTAACCACACTAAATTTATAGACTGGAACTTCTTGTTTTTTATGTTTAAATGAATGCATAGAGAAAAAATGTAATTTTTTCTGCTTTTCAACGTTATAATTATAAAGGATTCATGCAAAAAATCCACTGTTTTTAGATTAACAACGTTTTTTTATGGAGATAGTTTGAGACCTGTTTCTGCAAAAAATATCTCTTATCAAACATACTTCCTATTTCTCAACTTAGACGGCAAATGCTCTTGATCAATTTTAGCATTTTTATAATCATGCCATACTTAATAATTATTTTTTAAACTTTATTAAAAGCTTTGTTGCTCTGCTTTTAATATTAGACTTACTATTACTAGAATATTTTTCTGCAAATTTAAGAACTTTATTTTTAGTTTGACTATCTAAAACAGAGGCCATTCTTTCAACAGCTTCAAAAATTGCATTTTCTTGTCTAGGTACCGTGGTAAAAGCTTTTTCTAAAATGGGAAAAACCCTTTGAGCATATTTTTCAGAAACTGCACCAAGATAACCTAGATAAATTATTGTTCTGTTCCAGAGGCAGGCGCCGCTATCCTCTTTAATAAAAGACCGTGCTTTATTAAGCGCTTCTTCGGCAATTTTAGGGTTTAATTTAGCACAAAGTCCGTACGTGCGAATAATCATCCAACGAGTTTGAGCTTCAGGCGTGTCGAAGGCTGGCTCTAAATTTTTTAGTAATCCTGCGACAAGCTCTGGTTTCTTTTCGGCAACCATTTCTATTATTTTAGCGGCGCCGGTCCTGACATTTTTATCATCGTAGTTTATTAATTCGATTGCCTCTTTTAATATCTCCCTTTTGCCCTTAAGAACTTGATTTGCTAAAGATTTTCCTAAAGCTGAGGAAAGGGTTCCTTTATTGTTTTGGAGTTGTTCTAAAATTGACACAGTGGTTAAAGGTTAAAAAATAATTTTATTTAGCTGTGAACCAGATATACGCTGTTATATAACGTATTTTGGTAGCGTAATAAACTTAAAGAATTAGAGGGCGAAAAAATTTTACGTTGCAATTTAAAAAATTTTCTTAATTTAAATCTTGAGGTCTGTGCTTTTTCATTAACTCTTTAACTTGAGCGCTTTTTGCTTCTTGTAAAGCAAGATTGGGATCGAAAAGTTTATCTATATCCACTTTTTTTTCAGTGCCGTCAGGAAGATGTATCATAGCAATTTTACCACCGCTAAATATCTCTTTTATTTTCCACGCAAAATCATTTGGCGGAGTATCATCAATATTTGCTACTATATCACCGACTTCGAAACCTCTTTTTTGCGAAAGCTCAAGTGATCGCCTTTTACCTAGTTCGATATAATATTCATACTCTTCAGATATTCCAAAATCTGGTTGTTCGGGCCTCATATTTTTGATCAAATTTTTTAATTATTTCCGATAACTCATTATACAAACTTTTTATTTTAACAGCCCGAATTTGTATATTATGCAAACTGATGCTATTTTTTAATTCAGTGTATTTAACGGTCATACATAGAGATTATACCATTAATCTCCTATGCAAGACCCTAGTTTTTAAAAAAAAGCAACGATTAGAACAAGTAGAACCTTAAGTGAGCAACATCCAAATCCCAAACCCAATTAAAATTACTCCCATCGAAAGCTTCATCCATTTTTTGCTGCGATGCTCCCATTCTTTCAGATCGACCATTTTCTTGCCAGACCAAACTAAAATAAGAATCACGATGAGAGGCAATACGAACAAAAAATTATAAAGCCCAAGATAGCCAACTATCCCGACCTTGCTTACATCTGAACGCGAAAGCACGTCAAGCACGCCGGCATAAAGCGGAAGAGAACACGGCACTTCAAAGATCGTGACAAGGACAGCGAGAACAACAGTTGAAAGCAAAGTTGTTTTGGAAACCCATCTCTGCAAGAACGGACGCACTTTTTTTGATATCTCAAGGCTTGGACCGACACCGTAAAACGCAAAATCCTTGACATTGATAGCGCCAGCGATTATTAGTATGCCGCCGAGAACCAAATGAATAAGATTTGAAATTGCCGCGTACCGCGATGTATGGCTGAACTCGACCAGAACACGATAAAACAAAAGCCCGACTATAAAATACGTGGCAAAAACAACCGCGATGTAAACGACTCCCGTGCGCGGAACATCTTTTCTCCTGCCCGCAAACACTATCAAATATCCGAGAAGAAAAACAAGCATACCAATTGCGCACGGGTTTACACCGTCTGCCAATCCCAATAACAGTGCCAAGCGCAATTGACTCTGACGTAAGTCCACCCTTTGCGAAAGTCCTATCATCTTCCCAACCGGAATTTACCTTATACCCTTCGTTTTCCCAAGCTGGAAATCCGCCCTCGAGAATCTTTATGTTGCGATAACCCAAATCATGAAGCTTCTTCGCCGCAGAAAGGCTCGCTTGGCATTCCGTCGCGCTGCAATACGTGACGATCTCTTTATCTTTCGCAACCTTTGCCTCGGCATTCTTTTTGACATCGCTCAAGGGAAGACTCAACGCTCCCTGAATGTGCGCATCAACATATTCAACCCCTTGACGAACATCGAGAATGGCCAAATTCTTTTCACCCGCGTCTATCTTCGTTTTAAGATCTGAAACAGAAATATAAACTGCTTCATACTCACAATCTTCCGAAGCATCGACATCGCAGGGCTTAACCGCGTCGGCATTTTTATAAAATAAAAAAACGCTAAAAATTATAAGAAGACAAACTGTTACTTTTTTAAAGGTAAAATTCATATTTAGTTTTTTTACAAAAGACGGAAAAATCAGACGCGATTCAAATTAAATGTGATCGCAACAAAAAAATTAAAAATCCAAACTCCAAACACAGAGACCGTTCAGCCTCGAGCCGGCATTTTAGACTTTTTCAAATAAAACACGAGCCAAATTCCGAGAACAAAAATCGCGATCGATATAATTTGAGAAATAGTAAGCCCTCCAAAATTTCCAAAGACAAAAAACCTCGGATCGGAATAAGGGAGATCATACGCCCTGAAAAAATCGGTGATGAATCTCGCGACCGCGTACCAAATCAGAAATATAGCGAACAGAGTTCCTTTGGGAAAGTTTTTTTTGCGAAGCCAAAACCAGAGAATCAAAAAGATCGTAAGATTCGCGAGAATAGAATACATAGCGGTCTCATGGCGAAGCTCCCCGTTAAATCCGACAGCCCAAGGAACATTTGTAACAACACCCAAGTGATCCCGTATAAAATGGCATCCGACACGGCCAATCGCAAGCTTCCAAAAATCAAGATGTTTGGCACGCGCGTATAAAATCCACGCGGCAATCGCAAAAATGAATCCGCCGTAATACACCATCCCGCCATGCCAGATTCTGAATATCTCAAGCCAATCAACAGAAAATTCTTTCCAAAACAAGAATACATAAAAAACACGCGCTCCTGCCATCGAAGCGATAAAAATAAGAAAAACCAGATTTAAAATGCTGTCAACATCGGCATTCTCTTTTTTCGCCTGATATAAAATCAAAATCATCCCCGCGATAAATCCTAGCGCAACCATAAGACCCCATGACTGAATAGTCAGAGCACCAATATGAAATTCAATTATTGGACCGTATGGCAACATAAATTCAAAAGTCAAAATTTAGCGATATCGATCAAGTTTTGACTTTTAAATTTTTAAGGAAATACAGCATTGCACTCATCCACAGAAACAATAATGTCTGCCTTCGTGATCGCTCCCGCCTTTTTACCGCAAATGAGACCACCTTTTACAAAAAAATTAGACGGAGTTCCACGAACCCTATAAAGATTTCCCACAGAACCATCCATGTCCAACAGCATATCAAAAGGCACGCTTTCCCTCTCTTTGTAAAGCTTCACCTCTTCTCGCCCTTCTCGCAGGTTTATTAGAATGACCTTTGCCTTATCTCCCATCTCCTGCGCAAAATTTTTCAAATCGGGCAGCTGCTCTGCGCAGAACTTGCACCATGTGTTCCAAAAAGACAAGAGCAATAATCCTTGGCTGAAATCGCTGGATTTTACCATGACACCGTCTGTATTCTCAAGCGCAAAGGGAGGAGCCTCTGTGCCAAGCTCAAGCGAATAGACTTTTTTTTCCTCTTTGAGCTCATTCGCGGTTTCCCTTTTGGAAAAATCATTTGTCAAAACATAAACAACAACAATCATAACAACAACCGCCATAATTGCAACGGCGGCAATAACATTTTTACTGTTCCTGTAACCCTTGTTTTTGAACCAAGCGTTGATTTTTTTTCTAAAGGGCAAATAGATCACGACAGCAATAACAAGGGCAAATATTATTATCGCGAAGATTATAATCATCAAATTTCAAATTATAAAACCTCTGTGTTAAAAATTTAGGTAATTGATTAGTATATCGGACTAAATTTGATTAATTTTATTAATTTTGATATTTGCCATCTGCAATTTATGTATATTATATCCTTTTTATAAAAAACAACAAAATCATCGCCCAACGCCTCTCCTGAAAAAGTACGCGCCGACAATCAGCATAGCAACGGCAAAAACAACGAGAAAACCAATATCCAGTAAAATAGGAAGCTCTGTCATCCCAATTAGCGCCCCGCGAATGCCGTCAACGCCATAAGTCAAAGGATTTAAAAAAGTAAGCCATCTTGCAGACTCAGGCAAAACATCTATGGGGAAAAAAGATCCTGAAAGAAAAGCAATCGGAATGAGAATTATCACCATGATCTGATTGTAACTTTTTGCTTTTTTAAAAACGGAACTCAAAACAATACCAAAGCCGGAAAATCCAAAAACGATAAGAAACATGAAGAAAACGCAGAATAAAACTCCTTCCACCCCTCTATTTGTTTTCATAAAAAAGAAAACTATAATTGAAAGGGAAACAAGAAGGGTCAAAACCTGCGTTGTGATCTCGCTCAAAATTTTTCCAACAAGTATTGAGTAGTGAGAAATGGGAACGACAAGAAGCTCCTTGATGTAGCCTTGCTTGTCGCGAATAATGGAAAATCCGACAAACATAGCGGCACCGATCGACATGACCGCAATGGCTCCCGGACCGAAAAAATCAAGATATTCGATATCAAGTCCAGGCATTTTTACAAATCTGTTCAAGCCAAATCCAATTATCAAAATACCCATCAATGGAACGATGATCGATGTCACAATAAGTCCAGGATCCGCCCAAAATTTTTTGAGCTCTCTGGTCCAGATTGTCGCTATTTCATGCCAACGCATACGCTTACAAATTTCGCAATAATTTCAACGAATTTGCACTAATTACAAATTATCAAATTTATAATCCGATAAGATTCGTCAAAAGAATCATAAGTTAGTTTTGTTGATTGTTAAATTTTTCTCCCGTATGATACAGAAAAACATCATCCAAAGTAGGCTCTCTTAAATTCAAAGATTTTATAACTGAAGGAAACTTGTCGATGAGCATTATAATCTCCACCACATGTTCTTCTCCGCACTGCACGGTAATACTGATCGTATTCTCTCTGATATTCATCTTTTCGACAAAGGAAAGCTTTTTCAACTCTTTCTCCAATTTGGGATCTCTCCTATCAAGTTGAACTTTAATCAAATCGCCCCCCAAAGAATGTTTGAGATTTTCCGGCGTATCCATCGCGACGATCTCCGCTTCATTTATAATTGCGACGCGATCGCAGAGAAAATCCGCTTCCTCAAGATAGTGCGTCGTCAAAAGAATTGTAACATCTGTTTTTTCGTTAAGCTTCCGTATATAATCCCAAATCAAATGCCTCGTCTTTGGATCAAGTCCGATTGTCGGCTCATCCAAAAACAAAACTTTTGGATGATGTATGAGTCCGCGCGCAATCTCAAGCCTCCTTTTCATGCCTCCAGAAAACTTGCCGACTCTCGTCTTGATTTCCGCGCCCAAACCAACAAGATTGAGAAGCTCATTTATTCTCTCCTTTATCTCTTCACGCGGCACATTGTACAAGCTCGCATGTGTAAGCAAATTATCGTAAGCCTTCAGATCCTCATCGAGAATAGTCTCTTGAAAAACGAGTCCGATGGACTTCCGCACCTTGAAAGACTCCTTCAAAACATCGTATCCGTCAACCAAAGCTCTGCCGGACGTCGGCCTAAGCAGAGTTGTAAGCATAGAAATAATCGTGGTTTTGCCAGCGCCGTTTGGTCCAAGCAATCCAAAAACTTCCCCCTTTTTTATATTAAAAGTCACGTTGTCAACGGCAACTCTGTCCCCAAATTTCTTCGTTAAATTTTCCACCACAATAGAATTCATATTAAGATGTCAAGTAAACGTCCATGAATAGTCCGCAAACAATACCCAAATAACAAAAGGGCGAGGATAGCCGAGCAATGCTTTGCTATAAATATCTATGTCCACTTGCGATTAGCGGGCAATCCGCAATCCATGTGCGCCTATTAGTTTGAAGTTTCGCATTAACAATCAAGAAAGCCCTTACTCGGGCTCTATATTATAAAAAATTATTTAAACATTTTTATTTTGTTTCTTTACTTTTTTTCTTTCCTGAAACTTTATTCAGTTCGTTTACAACTTTTGGTATATCTTTTTCAGAAAGACCATGGGACAGACAAGCCATTTCAATAGTTTCAAATGCCGCGGCGCCGCAGGCCATGCATCCCGGACCAAAAAATTTTGCCAAAACTTCGAAAGCCTCATCCCCATATGTCAATGCTTCCTGAATGGTTGTGTCCTTTGTAATTTTTGAAACTTCTTTGTTGGCATTATCCATAATAAAAACTTGAAAAATATTTGAAACTGATCCACTAATCACGCCTGTTTCCTCTTCTCTACTTTTCTCACCCTTTTCAAAAGATCCGAAACAGTAGTTCTTTCCAAAATCTTATTAAGCCTCTTCTGAACTTTTTCCCAAACACTCGTTAAAGCAAGACTTGAATCGCTTTCTACTTCAACCTCGGGCTCTCTCCTCTTTAGCTTGATAGGACCCTCAAGAACCTCTATAATTCTACGTAAGGTTATCTCCGAAGGTCTTTTCGCGAGCGAAAATCCTCCGCCATATCCTCTATAGGAACGCAAAATTCCGGCTTTTGCAAGCTTTTGAAAAATCTTATTTAAGAAGCTCTGGGGTATATTTTGCGCTTCTGAAACTTCAGAAGTCAAAACCGTCTTTTTTTCCGGCTTTCTCGCAAGATAAATCAATCCCCGAACTCCATAGTCACTTTTCTTCGTAAGCTTCATAAAAAGGTAAATTGGACCAAATTAGTCTACTATTAATTATATTCAATTTAGATAAAAAGTCAATAAATATAATCCACAGTCACTATAATTATGCAAAATATTAATTTTTACAAAATAACGGCATTCATCGGCGGTATGACAATAATGGCGGTTGAAATGGCGTCGTTTCGACTCATGGCACCATTTTTTGGGAACTCCATTATCGTATGGACAAACATTTTGGGAATAATAATGATTGCGCTCGCCCTCGGATATTATATCGGAGGAAAAATCGCAGATAAATACCCTAACCCCAAAATATTTTTCAAGATAGTAATAACGGGATCACTGCTAGTACTCGCCATTCCATTTTTTGGGAAACCACCGCTCGAGGTACTTAGCCTGTTCATCAACCATTCTTTAATTGGTTCTTCATTCGCGGCAAGCCTTGTGCTTTTTCTGATTCCATTTATTCTGTTTGGCACCATCAGTCCTTATCTGATAAGACTTTCCAACAAACTAGTCAAAAAAACAGGAAGCGTCGCGGGTACAATCTTTGCTTACTCAACCATCGGAAGCATAATCGGAACTTTCCTGCCAACCCTTGTGACCGTGCCAATTTTTGGTGTAAAAAGGACTATCATTCTTTTCGGAGCAATACTCTGCATAAATGCCGCCATAGGCCTCGGAAAAAAAACCTTCTATCTGTTATTGGTGCCGTTTCTGTTGACGGGGCTTTGGGGAAGTAAATTTACATCGCCAAGCACAAGGGATACAATCGCACAAGCAGAAAGCCCTTACAACTATCTCGAAATTTTCAAAGACAAATATGAAAATATGTATCTGATACAAAACAATGCCATGGGCATACAGTCCATGTACAGCAAAAATACCGTGTTGACACATGGAAAATATTGGGATTTTTTCAACATAATTCCAATCATTTCAGAAACTCAAAAACAGGACATCGCAATAATAGGTCTGGCCGGTGGAATCATCCCAAGACAATTTGATTATTTTTTTAAAAAAGAATACGACCTGCAGATAGACGGTGTGGAAATAGATCCTCAAATATCAAAGCTCGCGAAAGAATATTTCAAAATGGATTATCAAAATTTGAATATTATAAACCAAGATGGGAGAAATTTTTTGAGGCAAACTGAAAAAAAATACGATGCCATAATAGTAGACGCATATCACGAATTCTATATACCGCAACATCTAAGCAGTGACGAATTTTTCAAAATAACAAAATCCAAGTTAAAAGAGAACGGCGTAATAGCCATGAACTTCAACGCGGCGGACACGGAATCAGAAGTTTTTCAAAGATACATCGCAACAATAAAAAACAGCTACGAACATGTCGGTTATATGCATATTCCCGAAAGCTACAATTACCTGATTTTAGGAACCAACGCAGATGATGATATCTTAAGTCAGATTAAAAATATTGAAACAAAAGACCCAGAACTAAGAAAAATCGTAAATGACATAAAAAGAAACATGATTCCATCAAAAAAATCATCCGAAAAACTTATCACGGATGACTTGCCTCTATCAGAGATACTTATCGATAAAATGTATTTGGAAAATACTCCTTAGCTGTCGCCGCCTTTTATATTTTTGGCAATGTATTTTTTTGATTTCTGCCGCCATGCCGCAAAAAACGTCAGGACGCCAATGCACATAAATGCCGCAAGCGAAAAGCTAAGGAAAAAAACCTCATTAAGTTTGTTGAAAACTAAAACCGAAGCGACCAAAATCACCAGAAACACTATACATTTAAGAAAAGCCCTCGGGCGCTTTTCTTTTTTTTCAAAACCCTCGTTATACACGCTCAAATATCTTTTTTTAAAAACTGAAACCAGTATGGTCGGCAAAACAAAACCCAGTGCCGTTCCAATGACCAAAAACAAATCTATATTTTGAAACCAAAGATAAATTAAACCATAGCCGAAGATGGCAATGACAACAATGCTTAAGATAATAAATACAATCTTCTTTGTCTTTAACATAAAAGCAACAAACCCCAAAAACTAAACGCGAAGCTTTTCCTTCGATAAAACTTCAAAATAAGATATCACTGTTTATTTTAAATTTCGGATTTGTATCTACTGTTTTTCCTAAAAATCAAGCCTAGCGACCAACCCTTGGTTCTGACCTAATTAAGACGTTTCAGAACTTCCACCTTGACATCATCGTAACTAATTTTGCCCGCATATTTTTCTCCGTTTAAATAGAAAGTTGGCGTTCCCGTTACACCTGACTTTTTTCCGCTGTTTAAATCTTCTTCAACCTTGTCAGTATACGTTCCATCTTTCAACTCTTTTTCAAATTTCTCCATGTTAAGTCCTATCTCTTTTGCGATCTCTTTAACTTTTTCTATGTCTTTCAATTCGGAGGTACTCTCAAAAAGCTTTTCATGCATTTCCCAAAACTTTCCCTGCGCGCCCGCAGCCTCGGAGGCTTCTGCAACTTTTTGGGCCGTTGGATGCAGGTTCTTTATGGGATATTGGCGCATCACAACACGCAAATCTTTCGGATATTCCTCGAGTAACTTTTTAAAAATGTTTTTCTCCGCATAGACACACGCGGGACACTGATAATCACTGTAAACTACTATCGTAAGTTTGGGATTGTCCGCGCCACGTTTCCAATCTTGGTCATTAACTGGAATAGTCAAAGCACTGATGCCTGAATAATCTGTCTTATCTTTATCCTCTTCACCTATAGAAAAATAAACAGCAGCGGCAACCGCGGAAACTATAACCGCGACAACAATTATTGGAATAACAATTGATTGAGACTTTGCCATCAAATTTATTTTTAAAAAAAATTAATTATTTCCCCGCGGCACTTAAGAATAAAGCTTCTGCTCAAAACCATGAGTATTAGATCTTGGATCTGAATAAACTTATTTAAGTTTGAGCGCCACATCCAACTCATCTTTATTAAATCCCGACAAAACTTTTTTGTTATTTCCCTCGCCAATGACAATAATCGGGACTCCCATTTGCCCGCTGACATTGACAGCTTCTTCGGCAACCTTAGGATCGGTAACGTCTTTTTCCTCGCATGCAATATTATTCTGGTTAAAATACTGTTTTGCTACTTTGCAATATCCGCATGTTGGCGATGTGTACATTAAAACTTTTTTCATAAAATTGATTTTTTAATCAAAATACAAAATGTCTTTCGTTAAACAATAACATAAAAAAAAACATAAAGCAAAAATGCATGGAGGTGCCAAAAACGATTGAAACACTTAGAACGCTCAACTTGCTTTAATTGCTGGACCGCTTCGCGCGTTCAATATAAAACAAACATTTTCTGCCTTCAATTCAAGCAATTTGAGCATTTCGATTAAGCATTTCGAACATT
The DNA here is from genome assembly GCA_964391305.1 of uncultured Candidatus Saccharibacteria bacterium. Taxonomy (GTDB): domain Bacteria; phylum Patescibacteriota; class CALEFQ01; order CALEFQ01; family CALEFQ01; genus CAYMJO01. The sequence continues at coordinate 42,485 of CAYMJO010000001.1, forward strand.
TTCCAGCCATTTAAACAAATCCTCCAATGAAAAAGTATTAATAACATCAGAAGCCTCCGCCCATCCGCGCCTCGCCGTCGCAACGCCGTACTTCATCAGGTGCAGGCCGTCAACGCTGTGCGCGTCGGTGTTTACCGCAAACTTGACTCCGAATTTCAGCGCGGACTTGATGAGATCATCCCGCAAGTCCAAGCGCTCGGGATGCGCATTTATCTCAAGCGCAACTTTATTTTTCGAAGCCTCTTTGAAAATTTTTAGCCAGTCTACTTCATATGGATCTCTTTGTAAAAGAAGCCTTCCCGAAGGATGGCCGATGACATCGACGTTTGGATTTCGGATTGCGGTGATCAAACGCTTGGTCATCTTTGCCTCGCTTTGGCGAAATGAAGAATGGACTGATACGGTAACAATATCAAGTTTTGACAGAACATCATCCGAAATATCAAGTTTTCCGTCCGCCATTATATTCGCCTCAACGGAAGAAAGCACTCTAAAACTCTTGGATTTTTTATTTAAACTTTGAATTTTTTCATGCTGTTTCAAAAGACCTCTTCCAGAAAGCCCTTGGGTTATGCCAAGCCCTTCGGCATGTTCGGAAATCGCGATATACTCGTATCCAAGCTTTCTTGCTTCTGCAATCAATTCCTCCAGAGAAGAACGCGCATCAGAGCTTTCCGAGTGCATGTGCAAATCGCCTTTTATGTCTTTGAAATCAACAAACTTTGGAAGCTTATCCTCAAGCGCCGCCTCGATCTCTCCTCGGTCTTCTCGAAGCTCGGGCGGGATATTTTGCATGCCAAAATATTTGTAAAAATCTTGTTCATCACTGAACAACTTATGTGTTCTTGCTTTGCCTTTTATAACTCCATACTCCGAAATGGAATAGCCCTCTTTTTTAGCCCAAGTACGAAGATGAACGTTGTGTTCTTTTGAACCCGTAAAATGCTGTAAAAGAGAGCCATAGTTTTTCATCGGAAGAACTTCCAGATCAATTTGAACGATCTCTTTGTGTAAAATTGCTCCCTTTGTGTCCCCTTTTAAAATTACTTTCTTTTTATTTGGATATTTTACAAAGTGCTCAATAACTTTCTCGGGATTAGAAGAGCCAACGATCAGATCGATATCGCCGACTGTTTCTTTCATGCGCCGCAAGCTTCCAACAACATCGCACTTTTTGACATCTTTGCATTTTTTCAAATATTTGAGAACATCTTGTGCAATGGGCTCTGCGAAAGTCAGCAAATAACGAGTGATCTTCTTCCGCTCCCGGAGGCTTTTCAAGGATTGTAAAATATTCTCCTCTGTCCTTGCCCGAAAGCCCTCAAGCTCTCTCACCTTGCCGGCTTTTGCCTTTTCTTCGAGGTCTGACAAGCTTCGTAAATTTAATTCCTTGTAAAGTTTGCGCGCGGTCTTTGCGCCAATACCTGGAACATTCAACATTTCAAGCTCAACTTTGGGAATTTTCTTTTTCAGATTTTCGTAATATTTACATTTTCCCGTTTTAATCAGCTCTTCGATCTTCTCCGCGATGGACTCTCCGATTCCAGTAAGGTTCACAAGCCCATTGACTCCTTTTTCTTTATAAATATCTTCCAAATCTTCAGCCATGTGTTCAATCTCTCTGCCCGCATTTCTGTAAGCTGAAACTTTGAAGTTGTTTGTGCCTCTAAGCTCTAAAATTCGTGAAATCTCGCTGAAAATTTTTGAAAAATCGGAATTGCTCATTTTATTTTATAATTTTTAAAAAAAACCAAAGGACAAAAGTAAGAGCAACCACGGTAATAACAAGCAATAAAACGAAAGAAATCTTGGTCGATCTCGTGATTACAAAATCAGATTTTTTATGATCGAGCGCGCATCTAATCATCGCCTCTCCCGTTTTACCCCATTTCAAATACTTGGAAAAATCCTTAGGGTTGATGAATCTCCGGACGACAATGTCGCCATCCGGATCAGCAGTTAATTTTGACATCATTTTAACAACGGCAAAATAACGAACCTGATAAAAAATCTCGCCTTTCCCCGCAACCTCCTGATAGCCCATAAATTGAATATCCTCAAGCCTCACATTTGCCTCTTCCCATGCTTCGCGCTTAAGCGCATCAATGGAAGATTCACCTTTTTCGATCATGCCGCCGGGCAGTGTCCAATGAAGACCGCCGCGCTTGCTTTGGACGATCAATAATTTCCCCACACTGTTAAAACAAAAAGGATAAGCTTGGGTTATCGGCCAAACTTTGGGAAACTTGTCTGTTTCATACCAAGTATATGTAATACTGCCAGATTTTTGTACAATAGGAGCCTTCATATTAAACAAGCTGTTCCTTCACCCTCTTCACCAAATCATCCATCCTGCAATCCGCCTTCAGCAAATATCCCTGCGCATTATTATACATCGCCTTTGCAACCCTTTCGGTATCCTGAACATTTGTAAGCAAAATGACCTTGATCGTTTTCCCATTTTCATGCTTTCGAAGCTTTTCAAGAACCTCCATGCCATCCATCTTCGGAAGCATAACGTCGAGCAATACCAAACTAGGTAACTCCTTCAAAGCAACTTTCAACCCTTCCTCTCCGTCTCTCGCTTTTAAGACATCGTATCCAGCTTCCCCCAACTTATCCGCCATAACCTCCAACATAGGAACCTCATCCTCGATCACAAGAATTTTTTGTTTTCTTTTTTTCATAAATTTAAAAATAATTTAAAAAAATCATAAGAAAATAAAAATCAATTCAACATGGTGGATCCTTTTCTTTTTACCATGCCGCAAAGCGGAATGGTCACATAAAAAGTCGTGCCTTTGTTGACCGTTGACTTAAACCAAATCTTTCCATTAGAATAACCAATTATAGACTTTACAATATAAAGCCCAAGTCCAGTGCCGCTTTGATTTTTATTCTGAAGCATTTGAGCACTAAATAATTTTGTAAAAACTTTCGAATAATCTTTTGCGGGAATACCATAACCAGTATCAGAAACTGTTATTAAAATATCACTTCCTCTTTTTTTTATGCTCAAATTTATTTTCCCCCTAGGGGGAGTGTATTTGATAGCATTATAAATCAAATTATGAAAAACTATTTGTAAAAGTTTGGGATCCGCTTTAACCTTCGGCAAATTTTTGCCGTAAGACTTGGTTAAATTTAATTTGTATCTCTCTATATACAAAGCCAAATCTTTTAAAACATCATCGGCAACTTTGCCAAAATTCAACAGTTTAGTCTCTACCATGAACTTGCCAAGCTCAATCCGAGAAACATTCAAGAAATCCCCAACAAGCTCCGTCATTTTTCTGCTTCCATCATAAATCTCTCTAATATATTTTTCTTGCTTCTTGGTAAGATATCCCCGTTCTTTAGATAAAAGCATCTCGGCATACCAGTTGATAGTAGAAAGAGGGGTACGAAGCTCATGAGAAGCAAACGATACAAATTCCGTCTTGGCTCGATCAATCTTTTGACGCTCGGTCACATCTCTCACGGTAATCAGAATACCTTTGATCTTATTATTAGTCTTAATCATTCTGCTGCTTGTCTCAACAAAGATAGTACTGCCATCTTTGTGTTTGGCCTTTAATTGCTTCACCGAAGGATTTCTCTTGCCGCTCATGGCATCTTTGAAAAACTTGATAATTTTGGAAAGCTCACGAGGCTCAAAAAAACCAACCTTCGCAAAATTCTTCCCCAAAATTTCTTCCCGACTGAATCCAAAAATGTCTTTCACTCTTTTATTCAGCTCAACTATTGTTCCCCCTTCATCCAAATAAATAATCATATCGTTAACATTTTCGAAAATAGCCCTGAATCTATCTCGAGCTTCTTTTATTTTGTCTTTTGCCTCCTTCTCCTCAGTTATATTACGCACCAGCGCCACGAAACTATCTATTTCGCCGCCCTTTTTTATAATATTAATTTTTGATTCTACAATTATCCTTTTCCCTTTTTTATCCTTTACTTCAAACTCCATCCTCGACATGGGTCTTTTTCCCCTGACACAGTCTCTGAAAATTTTCTTGACTTTAGGAACGTCTTTCAAGCTAAAAGATCCAAGTTCCAAAAAATTTTTACCTATCACTTCTTTTGGTTCATACCCCGATACATCCTTGCTTCTTGGATTTATATCAAGAATCTTCCCACGTTTGTCAAGATAAACAATTTCATCGCTTACATTTTTGAAGATGGTTCTAAACTTTTCTTCACTTGCGCGCAATGCGCGCTCGTTACGCTTGCGCTCGGTAATGTCGGTGATAATGGCTATCGTCCCTTTCACTCCGCCGCTAGCCGATCGAAGAGGAGAGGCAGAAACCAAAATATTTCTTATTGATCCATTTTTGCAAACAAAGCTTGTTTCATACTGTTCCTTAACTCCATTTTTGCGACGTTTTGTATGATCTTTAAAATTTTTGAACTCATCTTTAGTGCTTATTTTCTTAAGATTCATCCCCAAAAGTTCTTTTCGTGTGTATCCGACAATTTTTGCAAAAGCGGGATTCACATATATGAGATTTTCATCAATATCAGAAATTCCAATTCCATCAAACGCAGTTTCCGAAACAATCCTATATTTTTCCTCGCTTCGTTTGAGCGTCTCTTCGATCTGCTTACTCTTGGTTACATCGGATATCATTACAATCTCATAAAGCAGTTTGTCTTTCTTATCTTTGACAGGAGAAACTATCACTTTTCCCATAACTGTTCCTCCGTTCTTAGTTGCGAGACGAATCTCGTGCGGCATTATTTTTTTATGACGGTTTCTTTGTGAGAAAAACTTTCTAACAACAGACTTGCTCGTTTTTTTAAAATGCGGCAAATTTATAAACTTTTTTCCCACTATTTCTCCCCGTCTATATCCAAGCCATTCATAAAATCTCTTGTTCCCATCTAAAACCTTTCCCCATTTATCCACGATTAAAACAGCTTCCGGAGAAGCATCGAACATCCCCTTGTAAATTTCCATAATATTAAACGCATATCCCTTCGTCTTTCCATGTTTTTCCACCATATCCAAAACTTTTATGGTTTTTTTGCCGGATTTTTGAGTCTTTTCCACAAAATTTTAATCTAGAATACAAACAAATTCACAAGCCTAATTTTCACCATCAAACATGCATTAAACATTCTTCAAATCAAATAAAAAAGCTACGACAACGCGAAGCTATAACTGCAAAAGGACAAAAAATGCCAAAAAACGATTTTGAGATTTTTTCATTTTTTTCATATCGTTTCTTCTTTCAAAAAATCAAAAAAGTTCTCCATATTCAACCCATACTTATTATAACAAACCCTTCAATTTTACCAAGCTAAAAACGCGTTTTCTAAAATTTAAAAAAACTTATCCACATATTTAAAAATCAACCAAGATATTCGCAATACGTTAAAATCCGACAAGATTAGTCCTATTGCTAAAATGGCGCTAATTTTAGCAAAAACCTTGAAATCTAATCGTTCAAATTTTTTTTAAAAAAAACTCTCAAAAATCAACTCTTCTACTTCCGCTTCCAGTCTCGAACTATCAATTCATGCTTCCGCCCGCCAAAAACAAGCTCAAGTTTCTGCCCTTTCCTCCAGCCGAAGTTTCTCACCACTTTCCGAGGCAAAACAACGGACAGGCTATGAGATGAAACTTTTCTAATTTTTCTAGTAAATTTTTCCATAAAATTTTCGTGTATACGCAAGTGTACACGTTCATAGACACGTAAAAGCACCAAGCGTTAAACGCCAAGCTCTAAACTTTTTTTAAAACGATTTAAGAATAAATTTTCGTCATCCAATACCTGCATTATCTAAACTTCTAAATTCGCGAAAGAAAAAACATAACAATCAATTGACAAAATCAATCATCATTAATTGCTAATCTCTTTGACTCTCAACAACGGCGCGCCATCAACCAGCAAAGTATAAATAACTTTTCCTCCTTTAAAAGGATCATAAGCCGCTTTAGTCACATAAATAACATAATTTGGATCATTCTCATTTTCTCTAATAAGCTTGATATCCGGCCTTAAATAATTTTCAGCCATTTTTGGCGTCGGCATGACGGCTATCTTAGCACCTTCTTCAATATGCCCATTCACCCATTCGGCACCCTGCTTAAATTCCTGTCCCCAGTATCCAACCTCTACATAACGATACGCGCCACGCATCCCGCCGATAAGATCGTTAAAGTAATAAAGCTCATAAGGATGAATTACAGCCATTTGGTAAAAAACCCTGCCTGTAAAAAAGACAATCACAATAGTCAGTACAACATACAGCCAACGACGCCAAGTTTTTATCAAAGTTTTTTCTCCGATAAACCGGTAAAGCCAATCGGCTCCCATTCCCGCCAACAAAGCTAAAGCAGGCACAATAAAAACAAAATGCCTGATGCCGTCATAAACATTAATATGAAGAATCACTATCAAAACCAACGGAAGCCAGAACCAAACAAGATATAGGATACTGCCATCATTGGCTAGAGTTTTCACGTTTCGGCAAGCAACGAAAGTTCCCATACCGCCAAATACTATAATAATAACAGGGGTAACCACGAACAGCATGAACGGCGCATAGTGCCAAGGCAGATCAACAGATTTATAAACAACGCCTTGGTACCACACATTTCCCAGCCATTCATAGCCGCCAACTTCACGAATCGCCTCAAGCATACGAAATATTGGATTCGACCAAACCCATGGCCAGAAAGCGGCAGCCGTCCCAAAAGCCACAAAAGGCAACGACAGTAATCCCCACCCCCATTGCTTGAAACCTGACCAGACTTTGCGTTTATTTTCACCAAACGATTTGAAAAAACCCCAAATTCTTTCGCGAAAAGCCAGCAAAAACCAAACAGCGAGTATAGGCAAGACGAACAAGACGCTGATACCAACGGCAAAAGCCAGCCCAAACGTAATCCCGCTTAACAAAAAAAGCCATGCCCGTCTTCTTTTTACAGCCAAATAAAACAGAAAAATCGTTAAAGTGAACAAAGCCACAAGCGGAGTGGCTTTCATATTCACCTGCATATCTCCAATAAAACGCGGAAAAGCCATTAAAAAAACTGCACTAAAAACGGCTGCTCTTAGCCCAAGCGTCACCCTCGCCAAAAAAAACACAGTCATCAAAGTGACCGCTCCAAAGAGAATTAAATGAATATGGTGAGCCGGAACAAAGAAAAGCACTCCCAGACGTTTCGTAAACAGCTCCCAAAAAATATCGCCTATCATATCTCCCAAGGGACCATAGAAGCGCATATTGCCAAAAAGCTCTATTTCTTCAATATGGCTTTCCCCTTGAAAAATATTGCGATTCTGTTCTCCTGACCGATAATGCAAATCCTCGTCCCATGTTTGACCATAATCATTAATATTGAGAAAATTCACCAAACAAAAGACAGCCACAATAACTACAATCAAGATAACTGAAAATGACTTGCTCCCGAACCAATTATTCTTTTTCGAATTGTTTAAGAAACTCATATTGTTTATAGCGCTCGGTTAAGATTTCGTACTCCTTAGCAGAAGCTATAAAGCAAGCGGGATGAAAAATTATTTCCGTATGCTCTGAAGCCATAATCCGGATGGCCTCAAGTACTTCGGCTTTCTCCCGTTGCGGAAAAATCCAATCAATGCTAAAAAACGAGTCTGTGGTTTTATCCATGAACAAAGCCACGCGGGCGCGACGACTCCGACGATCTAAGCTAAGCATAAAATTTATCACCCAAGCTCTCGGTGAACGGCACCAAAACCGGAAAGGCGAGTTATGCCTTCCAATTCTGACCGACTTGATTCCAAGTTCCTCCGCCAACTGACAAACGTAACCAAAAAGAAAAGGATGAAAATTTAGATGCTGATGAGCTTCCAGCTGATCCGGCAAAAAGCCGAATTTGCGCTCAAATTCACTGACCTGTTCCCGCCAGACGACTTGAACCCGCTTGCGTAAAGACTGGCTTAAAGCCAAGCGCATCCCGCTAATAAGAATAAATGATAATTTTTCTTCTTTCTCAATACTACGTTCTCTGCTTAAAATACTACGGGCATCAAGATGCAGACCAATACGTATGTTTTTTGTCTCTTTGAGATTTTTCAAAGCGGAAATCTTGGCATCATCCAAACCCGCCAGCAAAACCGAAGTTCCATCAAGCTTACCATTCTTTAGCAATTCTAAAATTGCCGCATCACCCTGCGCACAAAGTCCAAAGTCGTCAGCATAAAAAAACATTTTTATCGAGCTCATTTTTTATAAAAAAATATTATCCGTAAAACAACAAACGCTCCATAAATTAATTTGTATCTTTAAAAAACTTAACCAGCATTCATTCAGTTAAATAAAAAAACTAAAACTCCAAGTTCTTTACTAATAATGGAATATGATTTAATTTTCTAAAACGCCCCGAATGCCACATCTCCGCCAATTCTCGCATTTTTGCCATAAGCGTAAAAATTCAACGATTTCTTAAATACACCGTTCTTTTCATATCCCCTCACATACGGTGCGCCGCCTTCTGCCGCAATCGTAACAACTTCAGCCTTTCCATCGCTATCAATATCTCCCATCGCCACATAAGATCCAACTGCCGCAGCGCCATAACTCGTCCATTCACCTAAAACTTTATTTGCCTTGTTGTACCGGAAAACCTTTACAAGAGACTGTTTCCCAAGCTTGCTCACCGCAATCTCCGCCTTTCCATCACCATCAGTATCACCTGCCGCAACATCTATGCCATCCCGATAACCCTTTGCATACGCATAAAATTCTATCTTTTTGGCTTTTCCGTTCGATTCGAACACCCGAACTATAGCATCTCCGCCTTTTCCCGCGCCAACGATTACCTCCGCTTTTCCGTCATTGTCAACATCGCCCGCGGCAACTCGAACCCCAACATTAATACTTCCAAGCGCGTCGAATTCTTTCACAAGCGTCTTCTTGGCGTCATATTTAAAAATCTTCACTGTAGATTTGCCTTCCGATTTAGAAACGATTATCTCGTCTTTTCCATCTCCATTTACGTCACCAGCCGCAACGTCAAAACTGCCACGCGCATTTCTCGGAAAAGCCCAGATACCAGCTCCATAAGCTTTCCCATCTTTTTTAAAAACACGAACATACGGACCACCGTCCCTCGGTGCTGTAATAATTTCATCGACTCCGTCTCCATTCACATCTCCTGCCGCAACATTCGTGCCAACGCGTGCCGCCAAGCCATACGGAAAAAGCTTGTTCGGCTCCTTTTCCACCTTGCCATTTGTAGTAAATGCGCGAATGTGCGACGCGGCGCTGTCACCCGTACCTGTGATGATATAATTTGACGTGCTGACACCTCCGACAACCCTTAATGATAAAGTTTTCTCCACAACTTGTGCGGGCATTCCATCATCAGTAACCTTTACTGTAAACTCTTGTGTTTCCGCTTTTGTAGGAGTGCCCGAAATCCTGCTTGTCCTTGAATTAAGCGAGAGCCCTTCCGGCAGTTGTCCATCTGAAATTTCAAGAGAGAAGGGAGACGTTCCCCTTTTTTTGTCCAATGTCTTGCCATATGATTTTCCGACACTCGCATTTGGAAGAGAGGTCGTGGTAATTTTCAGCGGATCGATTTTCTCCGACCGCCAAACCTTGACGCCGGTTCCGCCGACTGCGGTATTACTGCTACCAATAGCATACATCCGATCGCCCCAAACTGCCATGCCGTAAACAGCGTAATCTCGAATGTCTCCATTTCCGCTGGTCAGCTCGGATGTCCAATTCGTGCCATTTGTAGTACTCCAAATTTGAGCCCCCGAAACATCATTTCTCACTCCAATATACATAGTATCATTTACAACCATCGGATGAAAAGACGGCCAATAATTGTTTGCATTCCCAAAACCATTGGCATTTACCTGATTCCAAGTCTGACCGTCCGTTGAGCGCCACATTTCTACGCCGGTCACAACATTATAAGTTGCCGCATAAAGATAATCTCCCAATTTTCCTAAAGACCAAATGCCAATATTGTTTCCATCGTTGAAGCCATTATCTACCGTTCGGGTCCAATCGGTGCCATTCGCAGTCCTCCAGATTTCTCCCCCTCCCGAAAGCGCATTCCAAGTTCCAGCATAAAGATAGCCGTTATAAACGTACATTGACCTAGAATCGAGGTTGTTGGCATCACCAAAACCGTCTTTACTCACCTGTGACCAGTCCGTACCGTTTGAAGTACGCCATATCTCCACACCTGTCGAAATATTCGACAGTGAAACATAAAAATGACCTTCAAACTCCGCAAAAGCATATGACCAATAATTATTTCTCGTATCGCCAAGTCCGCCGCTTCCCACTTGTTCCCAGTCTGTGCCGTTGTGCGTACGTATAATTTTAGTATCGAGAGTTTGCCCTGACAAAAGCCCGTAAAGCGCCCCATTATAAATCCCAAATCCGCCGACCATCGAATTGCCAGTGTTGTTCAATCCATTTGTCAGCACTTTCTCCCAAACAGTGCCGTTTTTACTCCTCCAAACCTGCGCTCCCGTCGAAAGGTTTTGCAACCCGACATACATATAGTCCCCCCAGATAATAGGCTCTAGACCAACTCTCTGGCTTCCTTCGCCAAAGCCATTATTGTTAATTTGAGTCCATGTTAGCGCTTTTGCATCGCCGTGCATTGCAAAAACCAACACTGCGATAGCAACTACGCCGAGTAAGATCAGAATTTTTCTCATTTTTTTATTTTTTTTCAAACAAACGTGGAATTGAGATACGTCCGTTTAAAATTAATTTTTATAAAAAAAACAAAAATGTATTTTATACACCTGCTTTTATTATACAATATTTTCAAAAAACTTTAAATCGTTTATCGCACAGAATAATATCCTGTCCATACAAAATGAAACAAAAGCAATCTACATTTTAAAAACAAAATACAGCTTCACTAAAACAAAGCTGTTTAAAACAAAAATCAATTATGGGTTTATCAAAGAAGTAGGGACAGAATAATATTCTGTCCCTACTTGCATTTTCCCCAAATTTTATCTAACTTTTAATTTTATTTCACTTCCAATGAGCTCAAGATATGTTCCGAAGTAATCTGAATATCCATTGGAATGTTCCCATTCTTGACACCTGACAAAAATATATACATCTCCAAATTCTTCACCATCACAGGATCATAAGAGTAGAACACTTCGCGCACTTTGCCATCTAAAACCAACTTCATGGGGGTTGAAACCTTGACGGGTCCAATATAAATGTTTCTTCCAAGAGACTCCATATTTCCCGCCCCAACACTTGTTCTCATTATGACATTGTCATTGGGATACTTTTCCTTATCGGTGAAAAAGATGTTCAAAACATACGAATCATCTGAAGGTTTGAACCTCACGCTTTTTACACCCTCGACTCCCTCTTCGCCTTCGCCGAACAATTCTGAAACACTGGAATAATCATTTTTCTCTTCATATCCCCAACTCGCAGGATACCTGAAAGACAGCGAGGGATCTGTTCTTTCGTACGTCTTCCATAAAGACCGCAAGGGATCTGTTCTTTTGTACGTCTTCCCGGCATATTCGTCAACGGGAGTTGTCGAAGGAGTCGCAGTTGCCGTCGGAGTTGGCTCTTCCACAACCGTCTCAACGGGAGTCGGAGTGTTTTGCACAACTTCTTCGGAAGATTTTTCTTCTTTTTGAGCAATTTTGCCACAACCGCTCGCGGCAATTGCTACAACGATAATTATAGCCGCAAACGCTATAAGTTCCATCTTGATCCTTCTTGATAACTTTTTCATAGTTTTTATCTAATTAAAAATTAAAAAAATATAGCCATAAAATGGCCAATTCTAGCCACTTTCTTGCTAAAAAGGACTGAATCAGTCTTGTATATATAATGAATTAAGAACCAAAATGTTACAACTTTTCACAAGGACGAACCACTGCAAGGTTTACACCCTGCAAAAAATTGCCGGGACGGAGACAGAATAAAATTCTATTTCCAAAATAAGTAGGGACAGAATAATATTCTGTCCCTATAAAATATATTAAAAAACAGCCTAAGCACTGACGCTTAAGCTTTTTTTAAAATAAACTTATTTTCGCTCGTTATACCATTTCATCAAAAGCGAATTCGTAACAACGCTTACGGAAGAAAACGCCATGGCGGCCGCGCCATGGCAAGCGATGCGATGATCGGGCTCAAGAGCCAGCCTGTAAAAGGATACAAGATGCCCGCGGCAATCGGTATGCCGACAATATTGTAGAAAAACGCCCAAAAGAGATTCTGCTTGATTTTTCTCAAAGTGTAATCGCTTATATCCATCAACCTCGCCACATCACGGACATCATCCTTGATCAAAATTACTTCGCCCGTTTCCATCGCGATGTCAGTCCCTGATCCCAAAGCTATTCCAAGATCGGACCCCGCGAGTGCCGGCGCATCATTGATCCCATCTCCGACCATCGCGACTTTGTAACCTTTTTGCTGGAGCTTCTTGACTTCGCTTGCTTTGTCCTGCGGAAGAACCTCGGACAGAACATCATCAGCTCCTGCCTCATGGGCAATCGCCTCGCCGACTCTCTTGTTGTCGCCGGTGATAACAATGACTTTCTTTCCCATACTCTTAAGCAATTTCACGGCATCTTTAGATCCTTTTTTCAAAACATCAAGAAGCGCGATCAAGCCCACAATTTTGCCGCCGACAGCGAGAATCATCGTTGTCTTGCCGGCATGCTCCATCTCAAGAAGCTTTTTCTCCACGAAACTTATATCCAGATTATTGTCTAAAAATAATTTCCTGTTTCCTAAAAGCACCCGTTTGGGAGATGCTTCGCCACTCAATACAGACGTCGCCACAACGCCCTTTCCGGGCAAAACTTGGAATTTCTCCGTCACCAAAATATTCAAAGACTTGGATTTTGCCCGCTTAACGATTGACTGCGCGAGAGGATGCTCGGACTTGCTTTCAACTCCCGCCGCGATCTGCAAAATATCGTTTTCGCTAAAATCCGACTTTGCGAGCGACAAAACATCTGTAACTTCAGGCTTTCCCCTCGTAAGCGTCCCCGTTTTGTCAAAAACTACAACGTTCACCTTGCGAGCAATTTCCAGCGCTTTGCTACTTTTGAATAAAATTCCCCGCTTCGCGCCCAAGCCCGTTCCCATCATAACAGCTGTCGGAGTCGCCAACCCCAAAGAGCAGGGACAAGCAATGATCAGCACCGCCACAAAAACGGTGAGAGCAAAAATAAACGATTGTCCAGCGAGCATCCAAATAACAAAAGCAAAAATCGCGATACCAAATACCGTCGGCACGAAATAAAACGATACTTTATCCGCCAGAAGCTGAATCGGAGCCTTTGTGCCGATGGCTTCTTCCACGATTTTAATGATCTGCGCCAAAACGGTGCTACTTCCGACTTTGGTCGCCTTGATTTTGAGCATACCCGTCTGATTGACGGTAGCCCCGATAACCTTGTCACCTTTTTTCTTCTCAACTGGAATACTCTCTCCAGTAATGGCCTTTTCATCTACTCCCGAATATCCATCAAAAACCTTTCCGTCAACGGGAATTTTTTCACCAGGCTTTACCAAAACGATATCGCCCACAGCAACCTTGGAAATAGGAACTTTGATTTCTTTTCCATCTCGAATAATTGTTGCCTCCTTCGGCCGAAGTCCTATAAGCTTCTTGACCGCCTGACTGGTTCTGCCTTTTGTCAAAGCTTCGAGATATTTTCCAAGGGAAATAAAAACGATAATAAAAGCAGCGCTCTCAAAATAAAAATGAAATCTTTCAATCGCGTCCGGTATAACCCAAATATAAATAGCCACAACCACACTGTAAAAATAAGCCGCAAGAGTCCCCGTTTCCACCAGCGAATCCATGTTGGGATTGCGCTGTAACAGTTTTTTCATGCCTGAAATATAGATATTTGAATTCAGAACCATAATCGCAGTTGTAATTGTAAACTGAATAATTATGTTCACCTTTAATGGAAGTTCCAGCATAGGCAGACCAATCATATCTCCCATAACCAAATAAAACATAGGAATACCAAGAATCAAAGAAGCAATAAAGCTGTTTCTTAATTTTTTCACTTCCTTTGCCTGCGCGGCAAATTGATCTTTCTCGGAGCCTGCTTTTTCCTCCGAAGCTTTAAATCCTTCTTTTTGAATAACTTCAATAATTTTTTCAACATCAATAATTTTGGAATCGAATTCGACACTCGCTTTTTCCGTGGCAAAATTCACATTGCCTGAAATAATCCCTTTGGTTTTTTTCAAAGAGTTTTCAATATTAGCTACGCAAGAAGCGCAATGCATACCAGAAATATTGAGTATTATTTTTTTATTCATAAAGTTAAAATTTACATTAATTTACATAAACTTATCGTCTTCCTCCACAGCCGCAAGAGCCACTCCCTCCGCAGGAAGATGCTCCGGACGGTTTGATCTCATCTTCACTCTCATTACTTGAAAGCGTAGCTCCCCCAACGGCCTTGCCGCTCTCATCCACAACTTCAATCACCCCCGATATCATTCCCATCCAGCAGCTAAACTTGTACTTGCCGGGCTTTTTGGGCGTGAATTCTTTGACGCTTACCTCTCCGGGCGTTAGATTGATTTCATCATCAAACAATCCCTTGGAAATAACAGCATTCGTACAGCCGCTCGTTCCCTTGTCCTCAATCTCCCATCTAACGGGAATTCCCGCTCTCACCTTCAAATAATTTGGCTCATATCCGCGCGCCGTGGCGATAGTCCTCACGACTTGAACTCCATCTACGATCTGCGGCAGTCCTTTCGCAGCCGCGGATTTTTTTGATTCGACAGAATCTCTAGACTTAGAAGTTGAAGCCCCCACATTGCTTAAACTTGGAAATCCCAAAACGTTAAGCTGTGAATTTATATTAAAAATCACAAAAAACAAAATCAAAATCCCCGCGACTTTTTGGAAAACGGCCGACCAGTGATGGCTTTGCAAAAATTTAACAGAGGAAAGCCCGATGACAAGCAAGGTTGGAAGAGTCCCGAGCGCGAATAAAAGCATTATCGCGCCGCCATAAATAGGGCTTCCAGATATGAGCGCGAGCCCTTGAGCAGTCACGGTAAATCCGCACGGCAGAAAAAATGTCAGCGCCCCCAAGATAATCGGAGCCCATTTTCCGCGAAAGCTAGACTTGTCAGAAATACGCTTGGTGATAAATTTCGGAAGAGCTAATCTGAATCTGTTGAAAAATTTGATGCCGAACATCTGCAGAGCCAGAAAAAGCATCACAACGGAAACAACAAGCACCAAAATAGATGAAAATGTCAAAGAAAGCTTCAGTCTTTCACCGATAAACCCAAGCAGAGCTCCAAGCAGAGCGTATGACGCCAAACGGCCGACATTGAACAAAATATGCGGTTTTGATCTCTGCCAGAAAGAGTCTTTGCTAGAGTAAAGCTCCGCCCATTGCTTGGACACCGAAAGAACGAGTCCGCCAACCAAAGCGGCACAACTTGAAACGCCGGCCAAAAGTCCAAAGACAAAAAAAGCCGGCAGAGCGGATTCCGAGTCGACGCTAATCGCAGACGCAAAGCCGGATTTACTAAGCAGAATAAAAGCAAGTATCAAAACCAAAACTGTTCCAATTATCAAAATGAGATTTTTGCCGCGTTTGCCATTTTTTTCTTCCGAAGACTTTTCAAAGAAAGTGTAGTCGCCATTTTTCAAAAATCTATTTATCTCCCCCACTGTCGGTTTTTTCCCATCATAACCAACTAAAACGCTGTCTCTGGATACCGAAGCATCCGCAAACTCGATATTCGGCATTTCAAGAAGCTTGCGCTCAATCAAAATCTCGCATGACGGGCAATGCATTCCTTTGACAAAGTAAGTATGTTTTTTTAAAGCTCTTGGATTTTTGCTCATAATAAGGATATTTAAATATTTAACGCGAAACTTGAAATTTTAATTATATAATTTTTACCACTCATCAAAACTTCCTTTTTCCCTGAAAATCCACTTAGAATAAAATCTGATCAAGTCCGCTTACAGGGTTTGTTTGGATCATTACACCCCTTTTCCCTGCATTGAGGACAAGCTTCTTTTCCTTGAGCAAGCAGAGTATCACACGCGCACGTGCCGGCTTTGTAATTATTCCAAGGATTGGCTTCCATATAGCACATAGTGCATGGGGGATCAATACAGCATTTGTAAACGCCAGCCTCAATGGCTTTCTTAATCGCCATGTCTCTTTCCGCGATCACGCGCGCGTGCATTTCATCCATGGTCAGTTTCGCAAAATCCTTTTGGAAGCGAAAACCCCCGAAAGTTAAGAGGGAAACAAAACCGCCGCTTGTCCCAATAATCAACAAAACTAAAATAAATATAATCCATTTTTTCATAATCATATTAAAATAAATCGGCAACCTGTTCCAACTCCGCTTGTGTAATTTCGATTTTTCCGCCCTTAACTTTTATGTCTGGATTTATAGGTCCGGGATTACAGCCGCCCTTTTCAGTCGCGATCTTTTCAAGCGGATACTTGTTGCCGCAGGTATTGCAAACTATCAAATTGCCCTCTTGGTGAAAGCCTGTTTTAGACGCAAAGCAAACCTGACAGGCATTCGCGGCGGCGCGATAAATGCCATTATTATCCTCCAAAACAAAGAAATAAATTTTCTTTCCGTTTGGCAATACCGTGTTGTAATAGCGCACCTTATGATCATCAAAGCCAGCTATTTGTAATGCCAATTTCCCATTTGTCAAAGCCGCGCTCTCTCCTGCTTCCATCTCTTTTGAAAAATCTTGATCAGATTGGTCGCTATCTTTGGAATCAGCCTCATTTTTATTCTTGCTTTTGTCACAACCAGCTCCAACAAAAGTCAAACCTAATATCAAAAAAACAACGATCAAAAGAAAAATTTTTTTATTCATAACGCTATTTATTATAAAGGCTTGTAACCTGCAAAATTTCCTTCGTCATTTCCCGTTTTCTTGCTTCATTTTTAGACGCTATTGCCTTCTTGAAACAGCTGTTGAGATGCCCCTCCATCAGCATCCGATGGGCTGATTTAAGAAGACCTATCGCAGCCAAATTCTGCTGCATGATATTAATACAATACTCGTCTTTATTTGCCATGTCGATAATTTTGGCAAGCAAGCTTTGCGCTTTCTTGAAATTTACGAGTGTTTTCCTCTTTTCTACGGTCATATTGTGTAAAAATTAATGTTTTATAGCACCTATACCATAGGTGCAGGTACATTACCACAGGGTAAAAATTTTGTCATGTGGATAACTTTTGAAAAATAACGCGCAGGCAGAATACTGTATTATCCGTCCCTGCGGCAAAACTTTAAAAAAAACAAAAAATAGTTTATAATGGACACATGGAAAGCATAGAAAATAAAAAATCAATTCTCAAATGGGAAATCTTCGGAATATTTGTTATAGTCTTCGCGGGAAGCGCACTGCATTTTGTCTTTGAATGGCTTGGAGAATGGCAACCGATCGCAATCATTGCCGCGGTGAACGAAAGTACATGGGAACATTTGAAGCTCGCGTTCTGGCCCGCGTTTATCTTCGCGCTGGTATCTCATCCTTTCCTGAAAAACAAAACAAAGAATTTTTGCGAAGCAAAATTAGGAAGCTTTTATCTAATGCCTGCGGCAATCGTGGCATTTTTTTATTCGTATCTCATTATTCTCAAAGAAGACAATTTATTTTTTGATATCGGAATTTTCACGGCAGCCGTCATTATTGGACAAATTGCAAGCTACAGAATAATGATCGCGGCGACATTCACAAAAATGACAAGGGCAATCTCAATATTTTTAATCATCGTGATACTCGCGGCATTTTCCCTGCTCACCTTTTTCCCTCCAAAATTTTTTCTATTCAAAGATCCCGTTACCGGCGGATATGGGATTGTCGAACATAAGAATTGATTTTAAAAAAATAAAATCTTGCAATCTAAAAAAATCCCAAATCGGGAATTTTTTAGATTTTCATCAGAAAAAAGCCAAATTATTCAAACATAGCTCTTATAAGATGCTTGGCAACGGGAAACGGTTTGCCTCTGTATGGGACTTCATGAATATCAAACGCCGGCACATTGTTGATCTCAATAACAGCAAAATCTTTGAATTCGCCGATATTTTGAGAAATCAAATCAACGGCACAGAGTCTAAGCTTTAAAATTTTGGCAACTTTCAAAGCAAGTTTTTTGTAGCTACCATGAACCTCATCAGTACATTCAAAAGAACGCCCGCCCGTGCTAATATTCGCATTTTTGCGCAACACTATTTTTTCACCATCAGGGATGACACTTGATTCAGAAAGTCCCTGCAAACGCAGATTCTCCGAAACCTCAAAATCTCTCAAAATGGGACAAAGGGGATAGTTATTACCGACACCCGGTCTAGAATTATAATCGCCAATAAGCCCGTCTATATTTTTAACACCGTCGCCGACAACATACGCCGGCTTGCGTAAAAGCACCGTCAAAACTTTGCCATCCAGAACCAAAAAACGATAATCGCCTCCGGAAATATAATTTTCAACGAGGAAAGAACCGGGCTTGCCTTTAGTTTTTCTATTAAATTCAAAAACTTCCTCTACAGCTTTCATGAATCTTTTTTTTTCTTTGATGTCGGCAGTCACGGCATTGCCCTGTGAACCATCTTTCGGCTTCACAACCAACGGAAATTTCAGAACGCCTTTGTCAATCATTTCCAAAACAGGCGGCAAATCCAAAGCTTCAATACCATTCGGAACGGGAATTCCAAATTGGCTAAGAATCCTTTTAACTAAAGCTTTATCATTGACAACTTTTGAAGCAAGGTAACTATTGATATCGGGAACATGGTCTTGCACAAAAAAGCTTTTCCCGCCTTTTTGAAAAATATAAAGACTACATTTTTCATCAAAAGTTATAACCTTTACACCGGCTTTTTTGGCTTCTTTTAAAAGAAAATAAGTAGATGCCTTATCCCCAAAAAGTTTTTTATTTTTCATAAAAATTGACCTGTATTTAAAAAAAACACTTCAAAACAACCTTTTCTGAAAAAGCCGTTAATTTACCTTTGAAGTGCAACACCCATGTATGATATTATTGGCAAAGCCAA
>CAYMJO010000002.1:0-41238 GCA_964391305.1 uncultured Candidatus Saccharibacteria bacterium
GATTACGGCCAAGACAATGGTCGAACTACCGTTTATGAGCTGGAAGAAAACCACTACGGGGTTGAAATAAACCTCGTTTCCTACTCAAAGTTAGGAAAAACATACATTCGGGCCGGCGGGTACGCTTTTTTAGGAAAAAGCCGGCTCGAGGAGACGTTGCTAGGCGATGTCTCCTCCAAGAATCGTTCTGGTCTAGGTGAGCTAGACCTAGGGGCGGAAATCGGAATTCTTGGGGGAAAGTTTTTTCTCCTATTAGATTATTTCGAAAGTCTGTGGACTGACCTAAAGTCCAAGACTTTCGGAGTCGGCTTCGAAATGGGAAGCCGAAAAGAAATGGGAAGCCGAAAATCATTTTCCTTCAGGCTTGAAGGAAAATACACCGAGATAAAAAGTACTCCAGGCGGCAAGGACGAGAAACTTGCAGGGCCTGGAGGCAAAATTTCTATTTTTTTTTAAAACACTCCAGAACCCGGCTCGGTGCAATCAGTCATTAATAGTTATATTGATGATTTGATTGCCCGAGCCTTCATTCTCAAATATTACCTTTTTCATGATATATTTTTTACAAAAATGAAGATTTTACTCGTCGAAAAATTTTTACAAGAGGGAGGAAAGTCCGGGGGCACAACTCGGGCCGCTTTGGAAATTCGAAAAATTTTGACGAAGAAAGGTCACGAAGTCATCCCTTTCACCGCATGGAACAAAGATATAAAACAAAAATCTCCAGATTGGATAGAGAAATACAAAAAGTACTTCGTGAAATACGAAGATTTTTCGAAGTTTGGTTTCAACCCAAGCACAATTCGCAAAGCCCTGAAGATGATTTACAACAAAGAGGCTGCGGAAAAAATAGAGGATTTGATCAAAGGCGAGAAGCCGGATTTGGCATACATTCACAACATTTTCCATCACATTGGTCCGTCCATTTTGCCCATTCTGAAAAAGCATGATATCCCCGTGATTTACAGCCTCCACAGCTATAAACACATTTCGGCAAATTATTATCTTCTGCACAAGAGCAAAATTTATGAAAAAGACAAAGGCGGAAAATATTACCGCTACATTTTTGATAGGTCTATAAAAAACTCGGCGTTTGCGGGGCTTCACGAGATGGTCGAGATGACGATCCATCACAAAATTTGGAAGCCTTTTTATAAATACGTTGATCTCTATACCGCTCCAAGTAAATTTTTGATAAAAAAAAGCTACGAATACAAATATCCGAGAAAAATAGAGCACTTGCCGAATATGCTCGATGGCGCAGATTTTCAGCCCAATTCCTCGAAAAAGGGAAATTATATACTTTACTTTGGAAGAGTTTCAGGCGAGAAAGGAATACATCTTGTCATTGAAGCGCTTTCACGCCTAGAAAATCCGGACGTGGAATTTTACATTGCTGGTCAGGGAGATTATGAGTCAAAGCTTCGAGCTTTGGCAAAACAAAAAAAAGTTGAGAACAGGGTCAAATTTCTCGGCTTCAAAACAGGAAATGAGCTGAAACGCTTGGTCTCAAGGGCACTGTTCGTTGTCCTTCCAAGCATTTGCTATGAAAATGCGCCGTATGCTATTTATGAATCAGCCGCTTTGGGAACTCCCGTGATTGCTTCCCATATTGGCGGAATTCCCGAATTGATTTGTGAAGACCATGATATCGCGAAATCTTCCGGTCTTACTTTTGAAGCTGGCGATGTAAACGATTTGGAGGATAAAATAAGCTTTCTTCTGGAAAATAAAGAAGTATTGCCTAAAATGGGCAAAGTCGCCCGCAAGTTTTTCGAGGATAATTTCACTCTTGAAGAATTTTATAAAAAACTGAAAAAATTGGTCTGGGACAAACTTGATTTAAGGCTTTAAGTATAAATATTGCAGGGGCTTCGCCATGGCGGGGCCCTTTTTTGTTTTGTGGCGAACAGGCTTGCCAGTCGTAATTTTGGCGCAGGCGTGCTTGCCAGCTGAAGCACACGGTGAGGGGCGTAGGCTCGGTAATTTTTTCCCTTGTATTACGTTGTACTATATATAGACAATTATACACTTGCCGAGCCTGCGGTTTGCCTGTTAAGATAGATATGAAATTAAACAAAAAATAAGTGAAATTGCTCGTCACCGGCGCGCTTGGCTTCATGGGCTCCGCCTTCGTGCGCCACATCCTAAAAAAATATAAAAACTACAAAATAACAAATCTGGATAAGGTAACTTATGCGGCCAATTTTGATAATTTAAAAAGTGTTGAAAAAGATAAGCGGTACAAATTTGTAAGAGGCGATGTTTCTGATCCAAAAGTTGTGAATCGTATCGCGAAAAACGCTGACGCCATTGTAAATTACGCGGCGGAAACGCATGTTGACCGTTCGATAAGCAAACCCGATGATTTCATACAAACAGATGTTTACGGCACTTACGTTCTTCTCGAGGCGGCGAAAAAATACGAGATGAAGCGATTTGTGCAGGTCTCAACAGACGAGGTTTACGGCGAAGTCATGAATGGCCGTTCCAAAGAGACGGACATGCTTTTTCCCTCGAGCCCATATTCGGCAAGCAAAGCCGGCGGAGACATGCTTGTTCTTGGCTATTTTCGCACATACGCTGTTTCAGCGATCCTGACACGCGCGTCAAACAATTACGGCCCATACCAATATCCGGAGAAGATCATTCCATTATTCATAACCAACATTTTAGAGGGCAAGAAAGTTCCTGTCTATGGAAAAGGAGGCCAAGTCCGTGATTGGCTTTATGTCGAGGATCACGCGAGGGCAATTGACGAAGTTCTGCATAAAGGAAAGTCCGGCGAAATTTACAATATAGGTTCGGACTCGGGAAAAAACATCACAAACATGCAAGTTACAAAAAAAGTTTTGAAGTTTCTTGGTAAAGACGAAAAATTTATCGAACATGTGAAGGACCGTCCCGGACATGATAGACGATATGCCATAAATTGTGATAAGATTAAAAAACTTGGATGGAAACCAAAGATGAATTTTTCAGAAGGGATTAAAAAAACAGTTGATTGGTATAAAAATAATGAAGAATGGTGGAAAAAGATAAAATCCGGGGAATTTTTAGAATACTATAAAAGACAATACGGCTAGATAAAACATGATGTTTTTCGCGTAAAAATTTCGTTTATGAAAATTTTAATCATAGGGAAAGGTTATATCGGCTCTCGCTGTGCCGAGAGTTGGCCTGACGCGAAGATGTCTGGCAAAATGATAAACAGCGTCAAAGACGTTGAACAAATTTTGGATAAGTACAAGCCCGATGTTGTTTTGAATGCGGCGGGAATTGTCGGAAAGCCAAATGTTGACTGGTGCGAGACGAATCAAGCTGAAACCATGTGGGGAAACACCGTTTTACCAATCATGATTGCGGCCGCGTGCCAAAAAAAGAAGAAATATCTCCTTCACATAGGCTCTGGCTGTATTTACTATGGCTATTCGAAAAACAAGAAAGGCTGGGAAGAAGATGATTTTGCCAATCCATCTGCCGTGTACACGCGATGCAAGTACGCCGCAGATCTCGCGCTTTCGACCTTGCCCAATCTTGGCATTGCCAGAATCAGAATGCCAATCGATTATATTCCAAGTCGGGCAAATCTGATTGACAAGCTCGCGTCTTTTTCAAAGATTATAAATGTCAGAAACAGCGTGACGGTTGTTGAAGACATGATTAAGGTATTTCACAAACTGCTCGAAAAAAAAGCCGCGGGAATTTTTCATGTGACAAATCCCGGATCCGTCACTCACAAAGAGATTATCAAGCTCTATGAAAAATATGTGGATCCGAAACACAGCAACAAATGGGTTTTGGAAAAAGACTTGCTAAAGAAAGGTCTTACCAAAAAGAAAAGATCCAACAATATCCTGCAATCAAAAAATTTGAAAAAACTGGGAATCAAAATGAGACCAATCAAGGAAGCATTGACGGACACGATGAAGAAATATGCCCAATAATTATATGAAAGGACTAATTTTATCTGGAGGTCATGGCACGCGGCTTAGGCCAATCACATACACAACTCAAAAACAGCTGATTCCGATCGCGAATCGGCCCATGTTGTTTTTTGTTATTGACGATCTGGTTGAAGCAGGCATAAAAGATATCGGCATCATTATTGGACCCAACAAAGATCAGATTAAAAAAGCTGTTGGCAAAGGCGGTAAATGGAAAGCGAAGATTACCTATATTGAACAAAATTCACCGCTTGGTCTCGCGCATTGTGTTAAGATCGCGAAAAAATTTTTGGGGAATTCTGATTTTGTAATGTATCTTGGAGACAATCTTTTAAAAGGCGGCATAAAAGATTTTGTGAAAAAGTTTAAAAAAAGCAAAAAAGCGCAAGCGAGCATAATGCTTACGGAAGTTAAAGATCCGCAGCGTTTTGGTGTCGCAAAACTAAAAAAAGACGGTTCCGTTGAAAGACTCATTGAAAAACCCAAAATCCCGCCGTCAAATCTAGCGCTTGTCGGAATTTACGCTTTTCGCGAAAAAATCCATGAAGCTGTTCGGAAAATAAGGCCATCATGGAGAAAAGAGCTGGAAATTACGGACGCGATTCAGTGGCTTTTGAACAAAGGATACAAAGTTGAGCAATCCAAAGTCAAAGGATTTTGGAAAGACACTGGCAAGCCATGGGATCTATTGGAGGGAAACCAGCTTGTGCTTGATGAAATGAAGCCGAAAAACCAAGGCAAAGTTGAAAAAGGAGCGGTGATTGAAGGAAGAGTTACAATTGGTATTGGAAGCAAAATTACGGGCAGAAGCGTGATACGAGGGCCTGTGATAATCGGTACGGATTGCTTGATTGCGAACAGCTACATAGGTCCGTTTACTGCGATAAAAGATCGTGTCAAAGTGAAAAACAGCGAAGTTGAGCATTCAATCATTTTGGATGATTCAACAATAGACTGCAACAAACGGATTGTGGACGGAGTCATTGGCGTTGACTGCGCAATCACGTCCGTTGAGAAAACTATCCCACAACAGGGACATAAGCTTGTGATTGGAGATAATTCCGTGCTGGAGCTTTGAGCAAGTTTTATGTCGCAGATTTTTGTAAAAATCATTCTCTTTTTTTAGTAACCTGTGCCATGAACTCTGTTTCCCTGTTGCCCATTTTATGCTAGAATAGGCTTATAAAGAAAACTCTAAATATTTTTTTAAAAAATTTTATAAAAATGAAAAAAATATTATTTTTTACAATTTGTATTGCGTTTTTCGCGATGCCAGTTTTCGTGTCCGCAAAATATGATTATCCGTATAACGATATCATTTCGGACAGGCTTTTTTATAACAGAAATGCGATGAAAGAAAGTGATGTGCAGAAGTTTTTGGAAAGCAAGGGAAGCTATTTGGCAGATTTTTCCGAAGGAGGGAAAAAAGCCTCAGGGTTGATTTACGAAGCTTGCAAATCGTACGGCTTGAATCCAAAGATCGTTCTTGTCATGCTTCAGAAAGAACAGAGCCTAATTGAAGACGGAAGTCCAACGGAGCGCGCGGTTCGTTGCGCGATGGGCTATGGCAGCTGTGACGAAAAATACATGGGGTTTTCCAAACAGATAGACAACGGAGTCTGGATTTTGGGCAAGGGCTACAAAGATAACAAATCTAGATATGCATACGATGTCGGCAAGGAGACGATGACACAGGACGGCATCAAGGTTAAACCGAAGAATTATGCCGTTGCGGAACTTTTTATCTACAATCCCGTCGCGGGAGTTAATAAGGGCAATGGAAATTATCTCTTTTGGAATCTCTGGAAGAATAGATACAAGTTCGGCGCGGACAATATCTTGGCAGGTACGTTGATTCGCGAGAAGGGATCAAACGGTGTCTACCTCATTGGCAATGAAGGCGCAAAGCATCCTTTTTGGGGATCTTCGGCATTCAGCCAAACCTATAGGCGAGAGCAGATTGTCGATCTTGATACGAGCGATTTTGTGAATGTGGGATCTGGAGATCCGATCAAGCTTCGGGATGGAGTTTTATTTAGGGCGTCGAATGGCGCGGTTTTTATTTCGCAGAATGGCAAAAAGCTTGGCGTGCCGAATCCAGAGACTCTGAAAGCGCTTGGATATACAAATAGAGATCCAATTAGTCTAAATAAGACCGAAGCGGATCTTTTGCCGTACGCCGGTAAATTTAAAAAGGATGGCTTTACGAGACCAAACGGGACTTTTATAAAAACAAAAGGTAGTCAGGCTGTTTATCTCATCGATCAGAATAAAAAAAGACCATTTTGGGACAAGAAGATCTTTGATTTTAATTACAATGGCAAGGTTGTCGTCGTAGAAATTTCAAGGAAAGAATTCGATAACTATAAAAATGGTCCTCCCGTAAAGTTTCGAGACGGAGCAATTTTGCAGGCTCCAAGCGGAGGAATATTCGTGATTTCCGGCGGCAAGAAGCGCGGCGTCGCGTCCATGGAAATATTTTGGGGTCTTGGATTAGATAAAAAAAATATTATAAAAGTGAGCAAAGCCATTTTAGATATGCATCCAAACGCTCCAACAATCACGACTTACTAGATTAAAGTGCGAAATTGGCCGAAACAATATGTGAAGATAGTTAATGCTGAAAGTTTTAAGCTTTGAGTTTCATCGGTTGCAGTGCGATGTAGGCGACGGCAAAGGCGCCCGCAATCCAAAGAAAAACTTTCATATCGAGAAAAATACTCACAGAATAAGGTATTGCCGTCTCGATGGCCAACAATATGAAATAGGTTATAATCGCGCTGATTGCCACATGGAGAAGTTGATTTTTCCATGGGTATTTTATTCCATTATTGTCTGAATTTTTCATAGTTTGTTTAAAATCTTTTTTACAAGGGATTTGATTTCTTGAATGGAAAGTCTAGGCCTTGCTAGCTTTCCTTCTATGCTTTGCAGCTCTATCTCCTCACAGCTTATGTTCAGCCCAAGCGTGGTTATGTTGAATTGCGCTTTGTTTTCTTCTTCATACAGCTCTGCCATGTTGAAAATGTATTCATTCGTGATCCAGCCTGCTTCGTCTATAATCGGCTTGGTGTAAGACGCAAGAACGTATTCTGCCTTGTCGAATTCTTCTTTGCTGGTTTCGTGATCCAGTCTGATGACATAAGGCGGTGTTGGGTTGAAAAAAGCATCGATATTTTCAGAAAATGTGAAAATTCCGTTGGCGGATACGAGTTCCAAGTCATTTTTTGGAACCGATATTTCCGTCCTCTCTTTTTTAAAAAATTCTGGAAAATACTGCGAAATTTCATAATTCTTCTGCGCCTCGCTGATGTTATAATTCTGATTGTCTATTTTGATTTCTTGGTATCCATTTTCGTGAGTTGTAACCACTTTTAAATTATTGCTTAAGAGAATCAGATTAGATGGAACTAAATCTTTGCCATATTCGGGATTGTCCGCGAGAAATACCCAATCTTTGATAACGACTTTATCCAAGTCAAAAACTATATTTTCAAGAAGCGATGCGTCTGTAACCGCCATATCTATTTTGTATAGGCCCTCTTTTAGATTGTCCAAACTCGCGTTGTAATCTTTCTCTTCAAATATATCTTTTGATAAAAGCTCCCTGTTTCTGAAATCTCTGATTTTTAAAAACTCTTTCGCATCGTCTGCTGGAGTCTTGTAGAATTTTTTTGTGAAGGAAAGATTGATGGGTCTATCTTTTACGTAGACGAAAAATATATGCCTTCCGCGCAAGGTATGGTTTATTCTGGTTTGTTTTTCCGAGGGCTTGTAATCCGGCATAAAGAGTTGTGGAGTTGGAGCGGTGTGATGGACGGCAGTTAAAGAATCCTTTGGCGGATCATTGATGAATTCTTCGATTGAAGCGTAGTTTTTATTTTTTTGAAAAAGTACAATATCTTTGTCCCTAATGTAGTCCCAATCGATTTTGTCCAGAAATCTGTGAGAAAAGAGGCGATATTTGTATTGAAAATCTTTGCCAGCGTGCGCGCCTAGAAGTATTTCCGGAGAGGAAGTGGTATTTCTTATTTTCATTTTCAGAGAAATATCTTTATACGCGAGAACGGGCAAGATTATGTCAAAATATACGTTATCATTTTTTAAGGAAAGTATAAAAATACCAGTATCGTCCAATTTTACGTCACTCACTCTGTTTTCCGGATACAAAGATGAAACAAATCCCCGTCCGTATTTTGGGGTATTGAATTTCAAAGTATCTCTCAATATCCCGGAAGGGGGAATATTACAAAACAACAGGTATAAAATGATACCAATTGGGATTAGAATATAGATGGCAATTTTTAGCTTTTTATAAAGATCTTGCATACTTGTTGCCGCGAGCTCATTTTATCGAACTTTAGCATGAAAATACCCTTTTGACAATAGAGACTTTTAAGAGTAGAATAATTATAAATTAGTGTTATAAAAAAGCCCATGCCAATTTGGGCAATAGTTTGGTTTATTTTTATGAATTTGATTAACATTTCCCAAAATTTAAAAAAGAATGCGTTGGTGAAACATAGCGCCGTATTTTTTACAGGATCTATGATTGCCAGCATTATGGGTTATTTGTACCATCTGGCAATGGGAAGAATGCTTGGACCATCCAATTATGCGATTGTTGTTTCTCTGCTTTCGCTATTTACACTCATTTCCGTCCCAGCGGGCATGCTCCAGACTGTTATTGCCAAGTTTACCGCGAATGCCAAGGCGGATGAAAATTTTGACTATATTAATGTCCTGCAAAAATATTTCAGCAAATCGTTTTTTTACGTTGGCTGTGTGATCTTTGCGGTGCTTGCGATTTTTAGCAAACCCATTGCCGGTTTTTTGCGGATAGATTCCTATATTCCCGTCTTGATTCTTGGTGTTGTTTTCTTCGTTGTTCTTATTGTTCCCGTTTTTCGAGGGGTTCTGCAGGGACTGCAGCGTTTCAAAGCCTTGTCATTAAGTTTGATCGCCGATGCCATGACCAAGCTTGGCTTGGGGCTTCTTCTGGTATTTATGGGTTTGCGGGTAAACGGCGCCATTACCGCAATTGCTATGAGTGCCTATGTGGGCATTCTCGTCACGATTTTTTACCTGAAGGATCTGAAAAAATTCGATAAAAAAGTCGCCATCGAAAAAAAGAAAATTTTCATATATTGTATTCCCGTTGCTGTTATGCTTTTGACTACCGCTCTTTATTACAATATTGATATAATAATGGTAAAGCACTACTTTGATGGCACCGATGCCGGACATTACTCGGCCTTGAGCATGCTTGGCAAAATAATCGTTTTTGGAACAATGAGCATTGTCGGAGTCATGTTTCCAATGGTTGCCGAGGCTTTCAGGAAGGGTGAGAATTACAGTAAATTCCTCTGGCAGTCTGTCGGTATAGTGGCTCTCTTATCCGGCATTGGAATAGCGGCGTACTTTATTTTTCCCCATTTCATTATAGGGCTTCTTTATGGAAAAGAATATCAAGTCGTTGCGCCTTATCTCGGGTATGTCGGAATTTTTATGGGATTATACGCGATCGTGAATATATTTGCTCAATTTTTCATATCAATCCAAAAATATACGCCACTTATTTTGCTTGTCATTGCCTCGATTTTACAAATAGTTGCTTTGATGATCTTCCACAGTTCCATAAAGGAAGTGATCGTTGTTATGAATATAGTTATGGTTTCTCTGCTTGTGGCATTTTTAGTTTATTATTTATTTACAAAATCATCGTATAATCCCCAAAATTTAAATGAATTCAAAAAGTAAAAAAATATCCGTCATCGTTCCAGCTTTCAATGAAGGACCAAGTATCCAGAAAACTTTGAAAGTGCTTACGAATTATCTTTGTAAAAAAGACTTCGAGTCTGAAGTTATTATAGTAAATGACGGGAGCAAAGATGACACGGTCGTAAAAGCAAAGAAGTTTCAATGTACGAATGTCAGGGTTGTAACCTATGGAATGAACATGGGAAAAGGCTTTGCTTTGCGTACGGGATTCGAGCATTCGACTGGAGACATAATAGCATTTTTCGATGCTGGGCTTGATTACGATCCAAGTCATATAGACTTTTTCTTGAAATACATGGAAAAGTACGACGCGGATGTGGTCATCGGCAGCAAGAGACACCCGCAATCGAAAGTTAATTATCCCCTGAAACGCAAAATTATAAGCTCTTTCGCGCAGTTAATAGTAAAAATACTGTTTAATTTGAATATTAGAGATACACAAGCCGGTTTGAAAGTTTTTAAAAGAGAAGTGTTGGAAAAAGTTGTTCCAAGAGCACTGGTCCGTAGATACATGATAGACGTCGAACTTTTATCTATAGCACATTACTACGGTTTTAAAATAATTG
The DNA here is from genome assembly GCA_964391305.1 of uncultured Candidatus Saccharibacteria bacterium. GTDB lineage: Bacteria > Patescibacteriota > CALEFQ01 > CALEFQ01 > CALEFQ01 > CAYMJO01. The sequence goes on from CAYMJO010000002.1 coordinate 10,295, forward strand.
AAGCGCCCATAGAATTAAACTTCAATTTTAAGACCACATCCGTAACCGCTAAGGCTCTTTGGTGGTGCGGTATAGATGTTTTATCAATTTTTTATAGATTAAGAATTTTGAAATTTTATCAAAAATCTGAAAAAGAAAGAGAGAGGATTCTAAGAAAACGCAGAAAGTAATCGTGCGGGAACTCGAAATATTCAAGAGGATAAAGTATTTCAAACATTTTAAAAAAAATGCAGCCAAAAGTATCAATTATAATTCCAATCATAGAAATCAACGATTATATCCGAGAGTCCATTCCAAAAATTTTGGAAATGGATTATGAAAATTTCGAGATCATAGTGCATGTTGACAAGCCAACGAAAGAAAGCTGGTCAAAGACAAGGATTATTGTCGGAGAGAGAAAGAACGAGACGCCTCCGGTGAAGAGGGATCTGGCAGTAAAAGCGGCAGACGGTGAGATAATCGCGTTTCTTGATGATGACGCGTATCCGAGAAGAGACTGGCTAAAGAACGCGGTGAGACATTTCGAGCATAACGAAGTCGGCGCCGTTTATGGTCCAGGAGTTACGCCCAAGGACGATGGCGTTCGCGCCAAAGTTTCAGGAGAGATCCTTTCATCTCCGTTGACTTCATGGAAATATGTTTATCGATATCTTCCGGCAGGAAAGTTTTTCAGAGAAAAAAAACTTCTGAATTGCAAAGATTGCAGTATGGAAAAGAACTGCGAAGCCAAAGAGAAAATTTTTACAGTTGATGACGCTCCTTCTGTAAATCTTCTGATAAAGAAAAAGATTTTTGAAAAAGCTGGAGGATTTAATACGAAATACTATCCGGGCGAAGATACAAAACTCTGTCTAGATATTGTCGATAAACAGAAGAAGAAAATAGTTTACGATCCCGATGTTTTTGTCTGGCATCACAGGAGAAATTCTTTTTACAAACATTTTCAGCAAAACGTAAGATACGCGATGCATAGGGGGTTCTTCGCGAAGAAATATCCCAAGACATCTTTGCGATGGCAGTATTTCATTCCTACTATTTTTGGGGCTTTTTTGGCTTTATCGGTCCTAGTTTTAATATTCCAGCCTTTTGATTCGTATTTGCGATGGTTTGTTATGATGATTTTACTTTTATATGTTTTGTTATTGATCTATTTCGGTCTAATCAGCGCTATGCGTCAAAAAAATATACTCATAGGTTTAATAGTTATACCCGGAATTTTTTTTACGCATCTTGTTTACGGCGTTGGAGTCGTGATCGGACTTTTTAAGAAAGATTTAAGAAGATAACAACAAAAATATGAAAATCCTAGTTACAGGCGGAGCCGGTTTTATCGGTTCCTACATAGTAGATAAGCTGATAGACAAAGGATACGATGTCCGTATTCTTGACAATTTGAATGAACAAGTGCATCCGGATGGCAAATTGCCGGATTATTTGAATAAAAAAGCAGAGTTTATCAAGGGCGATGTTACGAACAAGAAAGATTTGGCAAAAGCGCTTGACGGAGTTGATGCCATATTCCATGAAGCCGCTTCTGTTGGCGTCGGTCAGAGCATGTACGAGATAGAAAATTACACAAAAAATAACTCGCTTGGCACCGCGGCTCTCTTGGATATGATCGTGAATAAATTTAAAAATAAAATTAAAAAGATTCTCGTCGCCGCGTCCATGAGCTCTTATGGAGAAGGGCTTTACAAATGCTCAAAATGCGGCGTTGTTCAGCCTAAATTGCGTCCAGTTTCACAAATGGAGAAGCATGATTGGGAACCCAAATGTCCCAAATGCGGCAAGGAACTTTGGGCAATTCCCACATCGGAAGACGCGAAACAGAATTGCAATTCGGTTTACGCGATAAACAAGATGGATCAAGAACAGCTTGTTCTCGTTACGTGCGGCGCGTATGATATTCCCGCGGTTGCGCTTCGGTACTTCAATGTTTATGGACCGAGGCAAAGTTTGTCCAATCCATATACCGGAGTAGCGGCAATATTTATGAGCAGAATCAAAAATGGCAATCGTCCTGTAGTTTATGAGGATGGACTGCAGACTCGAGATCTTATTTCAGTACATGATGTCGCGGATGCTAATGTCATGGCGTTTGAAAATGAGAACGCGAATGGGCAAGTTTTCAACGTTGGCACGGAAAATCCGCTTCCCATAAAATCTATCGCAGAAAATATCGCGAAAATGTGTGACGCAGACATAGAGCCTCAAATCAATGAAGAGTTTCGGAAAGGCGATGTGAGGCATTGTTATGCCGATATTTCCAAAATAAAAAAAGCCATAGCGTTTAAGCCAAAGGTCGGCTTTGAGGACGGCATGAAAGAACTCATCGAGTGGTCAAAAACCGCGGAATCTGAAGATAAGTTTGAAAAAGCAAACAAAGAACTGAAATCTAAGGGATTAACTTGATCAATATTAAACACTAAATAAAACATGAAGATATTTATTTCATATCCTCCATACAGATCAGCAAAAGGAATTCCGTGTCTCACGCAAAATCGGCAATTCCAATGGTTCAACAATCCTTCTTATATTCCTCCCGTTGTGCCGATGACCGCGGCGACAATGCTCGCGAAAGCGGGACACAAAGTTTTTTGGAATGACGCAATCGCGCAAGAATGGACTTACGAGCGTTTTTTGAATTTTTTAAAGAAAGAAAAGCCGGATTTGTGGGTGACTGAAGTCAAAACGCCTGTTGTAAAACTATGTTGGAAAATAATAGATGAAATTAAAAAAGTCTCTCCGGACACGAAAATTGTCATGATGGGCGATCATATCACCGCGATGCCCGAAGAAACTTTTGAAAACAGTAAAACAGATTTTGCCATTATCGGCGGAGATTATGATTTTTTATTAAAAAATCTCGTTGAAAATTTTAAAAATGGAAAGATTGCCCAAGAAAAACTTTCGACTTGCATAATGTGCAGAGAAAATGGGGAATTAAAAAAAGGCAAAACACAATTGAAATACAATCTTAATGACGCGCCTTTCATAGATAGAGATCTGACAAAATGGAAACTCTACCAACAGCATTGGTTCAGAAGAACGCCCGGCACATACATCATGTCCGCGAGAGACTGCTGGTGGGGAAAATGTACTTTTTGCGCGTGGACGACCTTGTATCCGCAGTATAGAGTCAGAACGCCCGAGAATGTTTTGGCTGAAATCGGAGAACTTATAGAGAAGTACAAAGTTAGAGAGATTATGGATGACTCTGGGACGATTCCCGTCGGCAATTGGCTTAGAGAATTTTGCAATGGAATGATTGAAAGGGGATACAATAAAAAAGTAAAAATGAACTGCAACCTGCGCGCGGGAGCTATTAAATCCCAAAAAGATTATGATTTAATGGCCAAAGCAGGTTTTAAACTGCTTTTGTATGGAGTTGAATCTGTCAACAATGAAACTTTGAAAAAAATAAATAAGGGCAGAAGTAATCCTTACGACATTGTCGAAGATTGTAAAATGGCGAAAAAAGCGGGATTGAAGCCGCACTTGACCGTTATGATGGGCTATCCATGGGAAACCAAAAAGGACGCGGAAAAAACATTCACATTTATAAAAGATCTTTTGGTAAAAGGCTTGGCTGATTCATTGCAAGCTACGATTGTCGTTCCGTATCCGGGGACTCCTTTGTTTGATGAATGCAAAGAAAAAGGCTTGCTTGCAACGGAAGATTGGAATAGATATGATATGCGCGAATCAGTCATGAAATCAGAATTAAAACAAGAAGAAATTATGCAATTTACATACGATATGTATGCAAGTATAGCAAGAAATCCCGTATTTTTATATCATCAGTTTCTTTCAATAAAAGACATCTACGATTTTTTATATATAGTAAAAGCTGCTCGTCAAGTTCTCTTCGGAAAATTCAAAGATTTTGGAAAAGAAAATACAGAGAAAAAGTGCGACAATTGCTGAAAGCAGAAATTCCCAATATGGTAATGGCAAAAAGTAACGCAGATTTTTAGAAGAATCTATAGATGAACTCATTTAGAATTTTTATCTTTTAGCCAAAAAAAAATTATTTTCTTGGCTAAAGTATAAGAAAAATAGAGAAAACTTTAAATGAGTTCTATAGATTTTTATACATTAGTAATAAATGAAGCTTTCCATCTGGCGATTGTCGGTGTAATTTCAGTTTTTATTTACTGTAAATATAAAAAATGGTGGCTGATTCCGCTTGTTCTGTTTTTTGGATTTTTCATTGACATTGACCATGGGCTGGATTACTGGCTGGTAACCGGAGTGAATCTGGATGTGGATAAATTCTGGAACATGGATTTTTATTGTATTCCTGGCGCCTTTCATATATTTTTGCATTCTCCTGAATTTTTGGTCATTCCATGGCTTTTTAAAACTCTTCGAAAAAATGGAATCGCGCCCGCGATCACGCTGGGAATGGGCGGCCATTTAGTTTTTGATATGGTGTCAAACGGAATTTATTGGTATAGCTACTTTTTTTCATATAGAGCATTCATAGGTTTTGATCTCAATCAGTTGCTCACGCATGCGTGCGGAGGCTAAACAATAAATTCAGCAAATGAACAATTCCTGTCAGATTTTTTCTTTTTTTAAAAACTGAAGTAATTCTAAAAATAAATGGCAGATAAACCAAAAATTTCAATAATCACTGCGACTCTCAATGCGGAAGAAGCGCTGAAAGTTTGTTATGAAGCGATTGCCAAACAAAGTTATCCAAAAGATAAAATCGAATTGATCATAGGAGATGGAGGCTCGGAAGATAAAACGCGAGATGTTGCAAAAAGTTTTGGTGCAAAGATCGCCAATAATCCGCTCAAAACCGCGGAAGCAGGAAAAGCGGCGGCGCTCAAGCTCGCGACTGGCAGTATTGTCGCAATCATAGATTCAGATAATGTCATGCCCAACGAAAATTGGCTCAAGCGGATGACAGAGCCTTTCCAAGATCCCGACATCATTGCGAGCGAACCTTGGGAATACACTTACCGCAGAGAAGATTCGGCTATTACGCGCTATTCTTCACTAATCGGCATGAACGATCCTTTATGCCTTTTCCTCGGAAATTATGATAGAAAAAATTTTATAACAAATAAATGGACGGCAATAAATCTAAAGCAAGAAGATAAAGGAAATTATTTAAAAGTTTATTTGAGTGGCAGAAAGCTTCCAACAATCGGCGCCAATGGATTTGTCATTAGAATGGAGGAACTTAAGAAATGTTCGGTTGATAAATATGTTTTCGATATAGATCTTCTGTATGAATTGATCCAAAGAAAAGGCGGAAAAATTATTGTTGCCAAAGTCAAGACGGGAATCATCCATCTATATTGCGACAGCGTTTCAACTTTTATAAGAAAGCAGAAAAGGCGAGTGAAAGATTTTTTCTATTTTGGAGAAAAGAAAGAAGATGCCGCGAAGTATCCGTGGATGAAGTACTATCTTCCCAAGGTGCTTTTGTTCTGCTTGGCATGCGTTACGATTGTTCCCCTATTGATCCAAATACTGATTGGATATTCCCGCAAGCCGGATTATATCTGGTGGTTTCATTTTGTTGCGTGCTGGATAACTTTGTGGTTGTATGGTTGGGGAGTTGTGTTTAATATGATTTTGCCCAAAAAAGCGGCCGATAGGAGTGATTGGAAGCAGACAAAATAATAGCGCCAAACCAAATTTTCACGCACCATGCGAATATTTTTCTTAAATCACAATCAAGAACGATTTGGGACATACTGGAGATGTTTGTTTTTGGGTAAATATTTGTCAAAACTCGGGCATGACATAACGATGGTCTGCGCGAGCGGAAAGGAATTTGACTTGCTTATCAGAAAACAGAAAATCAACGACCATTTCACCATCATTACTTTACCCCGTGTCAAGTACGCGCAATATATGACGGGACAGCTTTGGAGACTGGTGATTTCTGTTTTTCAGGCTCTCTTTTATCGTTACGACATATTTCATGCTTTTACAGTTGCCCAACCACAAATCGGTGTTCCCGCATGGGTTGCCAAAAAAATCCGCCGCAAGCCAATGATTGTCGATTGGGATGATCTTTGGGCTGGGGGCTTTGCCGAGGCTCATCGTCCCATCATAAAAAAAGTCCTGACAAAATTCGAGCGAACAATTCCATATTATGCAGATCGCGTTACTTATGTTTCCAAATACTTGGGTGGCGAAGTTGCCAAGCTCGGACTGGAAAAACGGGCAACGCGAATACCAAACGGGGCGAACATAGACCAAATAAAAGTGTTGGACAAGGCAGATTGCCGTCGTAAACTCAAGCTCGATCCTAATGGCAAATATTTATTGTCCATGGGAAACACCTATTTTCAGAGCTTTAGAATACTCATGCAGTCCGCAGGAAAAGCAATGAAAAAAGATCCAAAGATCAAGCTGATTCTTCTTGGACAAATAGAATCGATTCCGGACTTTGCCCGTAAATACTACAAAGAAATAAAAGATCGTATTATCATAGCCGGATCACGTCCATTTGAGGAAGTTCCGCTTTATATGGGCGCTAGCGACGCTTTGGTTTTACCGATGGACAATGACCCTATTGAATACGCGCGTTTTCCGATTCGATTCGGAGATTACCTTTGTGCCGGAAGACCGATAGTTTCCAACGCAGTCGGCGAAGTGAAACGTTACATGAATGAATACGACTGCGGATTGGCAAGCGCTTACGATGACATTGACGGTCTTGCAGACAATATTAACAAAGTTCTCAACGATAATGAACTTGCAGGCAAGTTGGGTAAGTCCGCTAGATTTGTCGCAGAGAATAAATTACAATGGCAGTTGATCGCTGAAAAGATGAACAATGTTTATAAATCACTCAACAAAAAACTTGGTGATAAACTAAACATTGTTATTCTTTCACCGTTTTATCTTCCAAATGTGGGCGGAGTTGAAACACATATTGACGATCTATGCCGTTATTACCAAAAACATGGACACCACACGCATGTGATCACCTACAAGCCTCTGACAACGTCGGTCAAGGCGTTGCGGTATGAAAAGAAAAAGAATTTAGAGATCCATCGCGTTGCCTGGATTGGCTGGGGCCTTTTTCATAAATTTGAGAAGCATCCCGTAGTTCAGTTTCTCTATTTGACCCCCGTGCTGTTTGTTTTCACTTGGTATTTATTATTTGTCAAAAAAATCAAGTACGATACGATCCATGCTCATGGTTTCACTGCGGCGCTAATTACAAATATCCTCAACCGTTTTAATAAAAAACCGATTGTTTGCAGTATGCACGCAATTTATAACTTTGACGAGAGAAAATCCCTTGCCGATATTTGCCGCAGGATTCTCTGGCCCTTCGATCATGTTTTTTGTCTGGCACAACGTTCTGTCGAGGATTTGGTTGCCGCCGGTCTGCCGCGCGAAAAGCTCTCGCCTTATGTTCAATGGGTTGATCAGGAAAAAATCTTCAAACCTCGAAACAGGGAAGAGTGCCGCAGGAAGCTTGGTCTTTCGAACAAGTTCACGGTCTTATTTTTGGGACGTCTAATAGATAAGAAAGGCGTGAGCGTTCTTATGAAAGCTTCCGAGAGAGTTGACAAGGATGTTCAATTCGTTTTTGTCGGAGATGGTCCTATGAAGCAGAAACTTGATGAATTTGCAAAGAAGCACGAAAATATTATTTCAGCTGGCAGAAAAAGTCAGAAAGAAGCTGGTTTATATTATTGTGCGACAGATGTTGTCGTCGTTCCGTCACAATATGAAGAAGGTTTTGCCAGAGTTGTTCTCGAAACCCTATCATCTGGCCGTCCGATAATCGCATCCAATAAGGGTTGTCTTCGGGAAATGATCACAAAAGATGTCGGAGTTTTGCTCGATCCAACTATCGAAAATATCGCAAGAGCAATCAATAGATTTTACAAAAATACTGATGAATTGCGAGCGCTTGAGAAAAACTGCCGTGAATACGCGCTGAAGAATTTCAGCGATAAAAATTGTGAACATATTCTTCATTATTATTATCAACAATAGCCATGCCACGGGGGATTTACGATCTCGTCATATACAATCACGGCGTGAAAAAACTCGCGGCTTCAATATTGCGAAGCGGCTGGTTTGTCAATAATCCTGTTTATAATTTCTTTTACAGGCGACGGATGCATGACCAAATGAAAAAATATGAAAAAATTCCGTTTCGGGTCATGGTGGAAAACACGAATATCTGCAATTCCAAATGTACGTTTTGTCCTCACGAAACCATGAAGCGCCCAAAGGGTTTTATGGATAAAAGACTCTTCGAAAAAGTTGCTAAGGAATGCAAGAAGCTTGGAATAGAATATTTTACCATTTACGGCTTCGGGGAACCGCTACTCGATAAAGATTTTGTAAAAAAAGTTGAATTTGCAAAGAAATTAGGATTGAAGCGAGTCACAACCAACACCAATGGAGAGCTTTTAACGAAGGATTTATCAGAAAAATTAATAAATGCCGGACTTGATGAAATTTATATCAGTTTTGACGCGGCTACCGACGCCGCTTATAGAAAAGTCCGACCCATACTAAGTTTTCAAAAAACTGAAAAGAACATCAGGGATTTGATGGCTTTGAAACAAAAATTGGGGACTGACAAGCCGGAGGTCACGCTTAGTTTTGTTGAAAGCAATACAAATAGGCACGAAGTTAAGAAGTATATAAAAAAATGGAAAGACGTTGTAGATAATATTTCCATATCTATCATTCACAATTGGACAGGCAAGATCACAAGCCAAATGAGCAACAAAAAAAATCTGCGAAGAGATCCCTGTCGTCTTCTCTGGATGGATATGGTAATTAGTTGGAACGGAGACGTTCCATTATGTTGTAATGATTACGAAAATAAGGTAATCTTGGGAAATATCAAGAATGAATCCATTCCCAAAATTTGGAATGGAAAGCTTTTGCGTTTGACTAGAAAAGAGCATATTGACGGCAATTATAGCGTCAACAAAATTTGCAATCAATGTGAATACAATTTCCACTACAAATCGCCTTGGTGGATTGGGAAATGACGGAATACCAAAACCCAAAGCCCAAGGAAATTCAGATGTTAAAAAATGCCAAATTCCAAAGTTTGTCAGTTGTCATTTTTTTGACATTTAGACTTTGTAACTTGAAATTTTTTTGAGCTTTGAAATTTAAGTTATTCTTCAATGGACAATAAGAAGCAAAATTATTATGACGCCGTTTTTGTCTCTCCACCGTCAAGAATGGTAAACCATTACCGCCCGCCGGTTGCTTTGATGTACTTGGCTGGGTACTTACAGCATAAAGGCATGAAGCCATATATTATTGACTGCCCAATGAAAGAAGTTGTGCGTAAACAGAAATTTTACGACAACGTTTTGGAAGAGATGAAAAAAATTGAAGACCAGATGGTTCAAGAATTTAAATGGCTGAAGACAAAAATAGTAGGCGTCACTTTTTACACAGCGGAATATAACGAGGTTTTCAGCCTTGCAAAACGTTTTAAGAAAATCGATCCGGATGTCAAGATTGTCGTTGGGGGCATTCATCCAACTTTTTACACTGACGAAGTTTTTGAGGATAAGGATTCTCCGATAGATTTTGCGATTATTGGCGAGGGTGAAATGACGATGTACGAATTAACTCAGACAATTCAGGATGGAAAAAAGGATTTTCGTAACATCAAAGGAATTGCTTATCGTGACCGATTGTCTGGCAAAATTGTCAAGACACCCGCACGTTGCATCACAGATAATCTAGATGGCATTTCTTTTCCTGCTTATAATTTGGTGGACATGGAATATTACACCAATGCATCACCTTATGCGATCCGCGGAGTTTTTCTACGCTCAACTCATGTTCTTGGCGGTCGAGGATGTCCTTCACAGTGCACTTTTTGTGTTTCAAAAAAACTGCGGGAGTATAGCGGCGGAGGAAAGTTTGTCCGAATGCGAAGCCCTAAAAGTCTGGTGAAAGAAATCCGTTATCTGAAAAAAAAATATAGAATTGATTCGTTCTTTTTCATGGATGATCTTTTTACTCTTAACAAGCAGAATGTAATCGAATTTTGCGATTTGATGAAGAAAGAAAAAGTTGATATTTTGTGGGGCTGTGCTTCCAAAGTTTCGACACTAAACGAAGCTGTAATTAAAAAAATGGCTGAATCCGGATGTATCCAAATCGAATTTGGAGTGGAGCGCGCATCGGATCATGCCTTGCGCTTGTTGAAAAAGGGGATAACTATTAAAAAAGTCCGCGAGGTTTACCGTCTTTGTAAAAAATACAAGATTCGGACTTATACTAACATGCTCGTGAATGTTCCCGAAGAAACGGAGAAAGATTTGCAGGATATTCTGGATCTTCTGAAAGATCTAGACTCGGAACTGGTCAGCATTAATGTTTTTATTCCACATCCGGGGACAGAAATTTATGAAAAATCCATATACAATTTTACTAAAGAAGAATATCCGCTTTTGAGTTTCGCACATCCAGATTTTAAACCATTTCAAAGTTCGCTGAAATTTCATAAACACAACCTTGATATATTTAAGTGGACGGATGATCACATGAAGGAAACGAATAAAATCATTCCAAGCCTAAAATTTCATGTATCTTTTAAGTATTGGCGGACAATTTTGATGTCCAAACGTAAGCTGAACTATTTGAAGCAAGTGGGCGTACTTGCCCAAGAATTCTTTATGCAAAAATTTTGATCTTATGTCTTTCCCAAATGAACAATTTCTAAATATTCTCGCTTGCCCTTGTTGTGGCGATTCTCTGAAATCCGCCAAGAGTGGTTTGATATGCAATGGGTGCCAAGAAAAATTTCGGGTTTGCAGAGGAATACCAGTACTTCTGTCCAAAGTCTCCGATGCGGCATCTGCCATAGACGAAGTTTCTGAAAGGATATGGAAAAAATTGTATGAAGACAAAAAAGATATGTACGATCCGAAAGCTCCGCCCAAGGAAATCGCCGCTACGGCAAAAAGCGTCAGGCAAATTTTAAGACTTCAGGATAAAAGCCGGGGAATCTTTATGGAAGCGGGTTGCGGCACAGGTCGAACTGCTTTGGAAATCGCGTGCCATTCGCAACTAACCATCATTTGTCTTGATCGCTCGCTGCAAGCTCTACTCAAGGCACAGCAGTTATTTGCACAGACCAATCAGCCGGCTCACTTTGTTTGCGGAGATTTACGTAATTTGCCATTTAAGAGCAACAGCTTGAATTATGTTTTTTCCGATGGAACTATCGAGCATTTCAAAGAAACACAAACTGCCGTAGATGAATTTAGGCGTGTTCTCAAAAACAAAGGACAAGTGCTCGCCACGGTTCCTCACTTGGCTCTTGGAATGCTGACCTATGGACAATTGCAAGGCAACATTCCCAATGTTTTCCCGTTGCGAAACTTGCTTGAGTTTTTTCATATAAAACTGATGAAGGGAAAATTTTTGATCAATGGTTTTGAATTGTCATTTACTCGAAGACAACTTGCGCGCATTTTTAAAAATTTTTATAAAAAAAATACCGGTTATTTCAAGTCATATAACGAAATTAGTTTTATAAAAAATCAGCGTCTGAAGAAGATATTGCGGAAAATGTCTGATAATAAATTTTTTTGTCCGGTGATTTACGCGCACGGGATAAAAGATCTACGAAGAAGATAATTTTATGAGAGAAAAAAAAGATTTCTATTCCAAAAACCGCGCAATAGATATAATGGAAACAGGTAATTCTTATAATTACCTGATTGGTCTTCTGAAATTTTTTGGTTTGAAAAAATTTCTGGATATTGGCTGCGGCGATGGATCATTTGCCAGCGCCGTTGGTAAAGCATGTGGCTGTGAGGTGAGTGGAGTGGATATTGCCGCACAATCTGTCAGTGAGGCAAGGGCTCGCGGCGTGGACGCGCATATTATAGATCTGGATGAAAAAAATTTGCCTTTTCCAAATGAAACTTTTGATTGCGTATTCTGCGGCTATATCATTGAGCATTTGTATTCGCCGGATCATATGATGGAAGAGGCTCGCCGCGTGCTTAAACGGGGCGGAAAGATTATCGTTACGACTGCGAACCTGGCTTCTTGGTTCAATCGATTATCTCTTCTATTTGGCTATCAACCGATCTTTACGGATGTCAGCTTGAAGCACAGCTTCGGACATCTCTGGAAACTCGCGCCAATGGGTCATTTGCGCCTGTATACTTATAGAGCTCTTCGAAAAATGATCGAGATTTACGGATTTAAAATAATCAAGGTCAAGGGATTGGGAATAAGCAACAAATTCGGTTTCGGCAAATCACATCCATGGATCGCTAATTTTGCAAATTTTATTTTTCAAAAACCCTCTTTATGTTCCCATTTAATCATTATGGGAACCAAAGAATCAAAAAGATGAAATCGGGCAATACAGACAATTATAGTAAATTATATACAAAAGATTATTTGCTCAATATCAACGGAGGCGGCGAGGAGTTTTCGGCTGGTAAAATATCAAGAAGACTTCAGCAGGCGATAGATCTGGTCGATTTTAAACAAAGTGATAAAATTTTGGATTTAGGTGCTGGGTGCGGAGAATTCGGATATGCTCTCCGTGATAAAGTTGAAGAAATAGTTCTATCCGATTATTCCGACGACGCATTGGCGATCATGCGGGAAAGAATTGATGAGAATGAAAAAGTGCGAATTGAGAAGATCAATGCAAAGAAAATTTCTTATCCTGACAATTATTTCGATAAAATATTTTTACTGGAAGTTATCGAACATTTATATCCAAACGAAGCCGATATTGTTCTTCGGGAGATAAAGCGTGTCTTGAAGAAAAACGGAGAATTGGTGATATCGACAAGTCCCAATAAATATTTGTCTTATCCTCAATATTTTATTGCCGAGAAAATTTTCAAGCTAAAGCTAAAGGAGTATCATGTCAACGAATTTTCATTTTTTTCTTTTCAAAAAAAGATCAGAAAACATTTTCCCTATTGCAAAATTTATTGCTATCAGGAGAAACTATGGTTTGACATTTGCCTCAAAGAAGCAGCTGTTCCAAAATTTGTCAAAAGTCTCGTGCATTCGTTTAATGTCGTTTACGACTGGAAACCGTTTGTCTATTTAAGAGACAGATCTCCATTGAACCGTTTTTTGGCTATTCACTATAACGCCGTGGCAAGAAAGTAGTTTATTTGTTCTATGAAATATATTTTCAAGGGATTAAAAAATATCATAAACCAGACCGGGCCAAAAGCCCGCGGCTTGACTTGGCAGTCGTTGAAGAATTACACATGGGCTTTCATGAAAATTCCCACGAGAGTTCCTCTGCCGGTAGAGATCCAATTGGAACCGTCCGCGCTTTGCAACTTGAGATGTAAAATGTGCACACTGGACAAAGATACAAAAGGCGATAAATTCCTTAGCCGGCAGAATCTTAAAAAACTTTTGAATGATTTGGGTCAGTTGAAAACGATCAATTTCACAGGAATGGGAGAGAGCTTGCTGAATAAAGATCTGGAGTTTTTGATAAAAGAGGCCAAGTGGTCTGGGATTGAAACCTATTTCATTACCAATGGGCAATTGCTTTCCAAAGAGAGAGCAAATAGGCTAATCAAAGCCGGTTTGGACAAAATCGCGATTTCGATTGAAAGTGCGGATCCGAAAATTTATGAAAAGATTCGCGGAGGAGTATCTTTTGATAAATTGGAAAAAAATATCTCCGATTTGAAGAGAGTAATCAAGAAAAATAATGCCAAAATCAAATTGGGCTTCAATGTGGTATTTTTAAAAGAAAATATAAACGATCTAGATAGTATTTTTAAAATAATAGACTTCGCAAAGAAATTTGATATTGATTTCATCTCATTCCAAAATGTCCACGATGCTTTCATGAATCAAACTATTTCTTTTTTTAAAAAAGACAAGGGTTTATTGATAAGAAATTTATTTGAAATCGAAAAATATTGCGGGCAAAAAGAGATAGAGGTTTCATTGCCTTCGGTTGAAATGAAACCAAATAGCTGTTATTATCCATGGATATATCCCTTTATTACGGCCTCCGGCGAATTGTTGCCCTGTTGCGTGATTCCCCAGTTTGGAGCATATCAAAAAATAGTTGAAAAATATTCTTTTGGAAATGTTTTTACAGACAGCTTCGCAAAAGTTTGGAATGGATCAAAGGCCGCAGCCTTTCGCAAGACGCTTACAAGAAAGAAACCAGACAAGCATTGCAGACGATGTTCAAAGTATTTGAATATTTTATAAAAAATCATATCAATGGACGCCAATAAGAAAAAAATCATAATCGATATTGTAATAATTTTGGTTATCGCCTTGGTTAGTTTGAGTTGGTTTTCAGGAGATTTAATAGTTAGTAGCGGCGATAATATTTTTAATTACAAACCCACGGAAACTTTGGACAGATATTTTAACACTTGGGATACGCAATCTACACTTGGTATTCCCGACAACCAAAGCCTCTGCCAGATTTTTCCCTATCAAACAACACTGGCTTTGGCTGATCAAATAGGAATACCGCTCCATATCGTGCAGAAAATACAATACTATATTCTCTTTGCCTTCAGCGGTCTGACGATGTACTTCTTGGTACGCATAATATTGAAAGATAGCAAGCATCAGCGGTTGCCGGCAATCTTTGCGGCGCTTTTCTACATGTTTAATCCCTTTGCACTTGTTGTAGTTTGGGGAGGGAACTTGACCCTTATTAATTTTTATGCCATTTTACCGTTTTTCATAGGCGGCTATTTGAGGGGGATTCGCGATAAGAAATACATCTACGTTATTTTGATTCCTGTCGTTGGGTTGCTTTTCTCCATGGCATACTCCGTGACGGCGCTGATACTTCTAACATGGCTCCTTATCTTTTCTATGTTGTTCTTTTATATTATTTATAATTTGAAAAAGGAAAGAAGAAAGAAGATTTTCTCCGCTCTCAAATTCACACTTTTACTTCTCTTGGTATGGTTTGCTCTTAATTCGTATTGGCTATTGCCATATATTAATGATGCTGGAAATTTGATTGTTACTGCTACCTATGAAAATCCAACCCAAAACCTCATTGGTGTGAGCCAATCATCAAGTGCCGTCAATGCTTTTCGAATGTTAACCTATCCTCCTTTTTATCAAAAATTCATGGGGGTAGATGCCTTTTTCCCATATGCGGGAATATATAATACTCTTGGGTTTCAGATTTTGTCCGGTATTTTCACAACTCTGGCTTTGATAGGAATTTTCTTCTCATGGAAAGTTTATCCGAAGCACCGAAAAATTCTTTGGTTTCTAGCTCTATTGTTTATTGTTACTTTCTTTTTGTTTAGGGGAAGCAATTCCATATTTGGAAATATGTATATCTGGATGATGGAAAGCTTTCCATGGATGGTTGCCTTCCGCATTCCAATCGATAAGTTCGGACCACTCTTTGTATTGGCGTACGCTATCTTCGCCGCTCTGGGACTAAGCATTCCCGCCAATTATATTTTTTATAAGTCAATATTTTTTCCAAAAATAACTAAGAGGCTTTTTATTGGAGTGTTGGCGTTTCTGCTTGTCGGCGTTCTGATGTTTCCTATGTGGACCGGACAGGTATTCTATCGGGGAGGCACATACAGGGCTTCTTATCTCACAAAGCCGCCTTCGGAGTACTCCGAATTGGCCGATTATTTGAGAAACGATCCGGGTGCATATCGCTTATTTCCAATACCGATATGTGGCAATTGGGGATGCGGACTTTGGTGGAACAACGGGAAGCACGGACACAGTGGTGGTAACCCTCATTTTTCTCTGCTGCCCAAGTCTGCTATCCTAGTCAATTCGGAAGGCTTGGCAACTTTTATAATCCAAGAGTTAGCCACAAAAACCGAAGATCAAATTAACATTTACAATGTAAATCTTGCACTGGGACTACTGAATGTAAAATACTTTTTATTGCACAGGGATTTGGCTGAAGATTATTTTGCTTATGATAAAAAACAGATGGATTTATTGGCATCTTATCTGGACAACGGGAAGCTCGAAGGAATAACAAAAGCAGCGGAATTTGGAGATTTGACCTTGTATCAACTGAACAATCAATATTACTTGCCTCAAATATACGCGCCAAACAGGATTGTCAGGAGCAATATTGCGCTCAACGAGTTTCCAACGGAACAATTGGAAAAAGAGCCTTTGGCCGATACCGATATTCCAGCATTTATAAATTTACCTCCGGTGTTTGCGCAGGAAATAGACGCGAAGCAGTGGGAAGATAATGGCAGGGCCTATAAAATAATTACAGATCCCGGCTTTCATACACCCATGCTTGATTTCAAGCAAGTCTCTCCCAGCAAATGGCGAGTGATCGTTACGGATTTTCAAAATCCCTTTCTTCTAGTGATGTCGCAACAATTTAACAACAAATGGAAAATGTATACCAAGCCGCTTGTAGATGAAGAGCTTATAGAAGAAGCTACTACCGAAAATATTGAATATTTTAAAAATGTCCGAGAAAACAAATTTTTGGAAAACAAATCTATTTGGGAAACAGTTTCCCAAATAGAAACGCCCAAGGCTCATCTGTTGGTTAATGGCTATGCCAATGGCTGGTGGATAGAGGGCTATAAAGATACTGCTGAATTCGAATTGATTCTGGAATACAGTCCGCAGCGTTTGTATTATATCGGTGTAATCGTCTCCCTAATAACTGTCTTGATACTGATATTTTCTTATCTTAAGATTAGAAAGAAATCCTATGGCGGATTATAAAGATATCGAATTCAATATTTTTGCGAATACCATGGTGGAGCCCGGAATGAGCGGCGGCAACAAAATTTTTATCGAAATTGCCAAGGAATGGGCAAGGAGAGGAATGAAGATTATCATTTTCACCTCCGATGTCGGCAAAAAAATCTGTGTTGAAAATGGACTCGACCGTGCGGAATTTGTAACATGGGAAGCTGGAAAATTTTCGAAGTTTGGCGTGTTTATTCAATACTTAAGAGGTATTTTTATTGGCTTAAAAAATGTTTCACAAAAAAGTACAAAGCAAAACCGAAAGTTTAAAGTGATTTATGCCTCTTCGGATTATTGGCCAGATTCAATTCCCGCTTTCTTTATGAAGGCAAAAAACAAGACGGCTTATTTAATTGGTTCCCTTTATCTGAAAGCGCCCAACCCATTCAAGGGCTTTCGGGAAAATAGCAATTGGAGATTTCCAAAAATATCAAATATCATTTTCTATCTCACTCAAAAACCGATTTACTGGCATATTTTGAAAAAGGCCCAGATTGTTTTTGTAACATCCGAACCGGATCGACAAATTTTTATAAAAGCGGGACGAAAGCCGAAAGAAGTTTTGACAATTCAAGGAGGCGTTGATATAACCGCCGCACAGAATTTTTTACAGAATAATAAAATTACCGATGAAAAGAAAAAATACGATGGCTGTTTCATGGGACGCCTGCATCCGCAGAAAGGACCGGTGGAACTGATCGATATTTGGAAATTGGTCACAAAAAAGAAGCCAGATGCAAAACTCGCCCTGATCGGACATGGAGCGCTGGAAAGCAAAGTCAAAAGCAAAATAAAGCGATACGGACTGCAAAACCAAATAGATATGCTGGGATTCAAATCGGGCGAGAAAATGCATACGATATTTCGAGAGAGTCGAGTCATGCTCCATCCCGCTATTTATGATAGCGGGGGAATGTCCGCATGGGAAGGCATGGCTTGGGGACTGCCTGGAATTGGCTTTGATCTGCCAGCGCTCAAAACTTATTATCCGGCCGGAATGCTAAAGGCCCCAATTGGGAATTTCCAGGCATTTGCCAATTTAGTTCTAAAATTGCTCAAAAATCCATCGCTCTATGATAAAATTAGTAAAAAGGCTGTCGCGGGAAGCCTCAATTGGAGCTGGGAAAAAAGAGCCAAGAAAGTTTTTAATCAAATACAAGTAATGTTTTAAAACGTGATTATTATGAAAAATTTCTTCAGAAAATGGTGGCCCCAGATAATTGTTATTATTGCCAGTTTCGGTGTTTTATTGTTGTTTAAAGATCAGATGATCATTGCCGGCGGCGACAGTATTCTGGATCTGGATTATACAAACTGGTTTGGGCCTCTTAGCTCTGCATGGAACGATAAGGTCAATTTGGGCAGTGCTAATTCCTCTCTGGCTCGCTTTTTCCCAACTGTTGTTTTTTGGAAATTTTTTAGTCTCTTACACGTTCCGACGTGGCTTATCCAAAGATGCTGGATATTGGCGTTATCAAGTAGTTCTGGGTTGTCGGTTTTTTATTTAGTAGTCAATTTGTTTCAGAAACGCACTGTATCGATAAAAATTGGAGCAATCGTGGCAAGCATTTTGTATCTTTACAATATGTTTGTCGTGACCGATCCAACTCAAGTAAATTTACATCTCATTCTTGCCATTCTTCCTTGGTTGTTACTGTTATGGATGAAAGGCCTAAACAAGAAAAAATTTGATTTTACTTTTTCTCTTTGGATCGGCATTATTTCATTGCTGATTGCCGCGTCAGCCACCAACATCGCCTCTATCAGCGTTGTTCCTATAATCTTAGGTATTTATTTCCTTCATCACATTGCGACAAAGCCCAAGACTTTCAAGCGGAGCTTACTGTTTGCCTTGGCAACGATCGCTAACTGCATAATATTCAACCTCTGGTGGATTTCAACATCTATCTTATTCATGCTAAAAACCAGCCATGAAACCGCTGCGGTTTCCGCTGAAGTTTCTTTTATTGACAGCGCCAAAGTCATTGATGCACTTCGCCTTCTCGGAAGCTGGGCGTTTGAAACCAGTTATAATAGCATACCGCTTTTTGGATATTCAAATCTGTTCACCACGGGAATCTTGGTACTGACTACGTTGCTTATCACTATTTTTATATTTTTAACTTTTTTAAAAAAATATTTACTCCGAAGCACTCTCTTCTTTTTACTTTTGTCTATTGTGGGAATTTTCCTTGTAAAAGGCTCCAATCCTCCATGGGGAGAGCTTTACAGTTTTCTTCACAGTAAACCGGTATTTTGGATTTTCCGCGAACCGTTTTCAAAATTCACGCCGATTACGCTTTTGGCATTTTCCGTTTTGATTGGTCTGGCGATGACAATGCTTCTTAGCAAAATAAAGAAAATGTCAATAAACAAAAAAGTTCTAGTGAGCTTCGTTACTGTGGCAATCGTGATCTGTTTGCTATTGGTCAATGCCTTTCCTCTGTTGACTGGACAGGCAATATGGGATAAGGAAAATGGCTCAATGAGATCTCTGCATACAAAAGTTCCCGACTATTGGCAGGAAGCCGACAATTGGCTTTCCGAGAATGATCCAAAATCTCAAGTTCTGCTTCTGCCAAAAGCCGGGTACGGACAAGCTTACAATTGGGAACACGGCTTCGGTGGGGCCTCGTACGTTGCCATGGTTGTGCTTTCCAATTCTACAGTCGGTTATCCTGCACATCCAGTTTCCAAAACGGACAAGGCTCTAATAGAAGTATACGACCTACTCGATTCTGACAAATTAGGACATTTTGCCAAAGCCCTTTCTGTCCTGAATGTGAAATACATATTACAGCAAAATGATTTGAATTGGCAGCAGGGTTTGCTGTTTAAAAGCCCTTCTCCATCTGTTATGAAAAGCAAGTTAGGGCAGATTGATGGAATCAAACCGGTAAAAAGTTTCGGACAACTTGACTTATACCAGCTGGATGACAAGTTCTTGAGTGAGACTATTGAGCTGAACAGTCATATTACTTACACCGATGGCAATATTGCCGATATTTTTAAGGAAGTGACTTTCAGAGACGGGCAATTGGTTGAAAATTTTTATCTTGCTTCCCAACTTGAAGAAGATGAAAAAGAAATAATTTCGCAAAAAGCCACGAATCTTGTTCTTAATATCAAACAAGACGAAGATAAGAAAGAAAAATATTTTGAGCTGCCAACGTCGGGCTCATATGAAATCTTCTTGGCAAACTTAAATACAGATGTCGATAGCGAAAAAATAATCATCAATGGCAAAGAAGTTTTACTGCACAGGGAAGAACTTCCAGAACAAAATAAAAAGACTAAAAAACAACTGACAGATTTAGAATTAATAGATCCCAAATCATGCGAGGGCGATGATTCCAAGGCTTTGCTTAGATTCAGTATTCCTCCTGAACTTTCATTGGCAAATAACGCTCTTGAAGGCTTTTTTATCGATAATGAAAAAATCGAGCCGATTGCCATTGATACAAAAAGACACACCGTAGATATATGTTCTGAAGTTAAAGTTTCGAAAGCGGAAAATGCAAAACCATGGCAAAAGTGGCGTCCCGTTGATACGCAGGCAGGACAAGATATGTACAGCACAGCTCTCGATGATTCTTTTACGAGTGATCTCACGACAAGTATTGATGATAAAAAATTGATAGTTAGTTTCCTTGGAGATCGGGAAACTAGAGAAGAATTTGAAAATTCTCTGACAGAACCATATTCATTGAACATTGGAAGCGTGAAACCGAGAGAAGTTATATTGGTGACGCCTCAAGGCAGTGATCCTCCCGACGATTTAAGCGTTTACTATATTAAAAAAGATGATTTGTCTAAACTTGAAAGCTTCTCAATCCGGACAGAAGCTTCATCGCAGTATTTAAAAACTTCTGAAAAGATCTCTATCAATAAGAGTAGAAATTCAATTTCACTAATTGGTAATTCTGGACTGGATACGGCCGCAAACATCATACTTTCTTCAAATCAATTTGACAACTCGATATCTATCGCTGATATGACCTACAAAAAAATATCGGCAACGAAATACGAAGCTAAGATTCCAAAGACAGATACCGATACGACATTGCTTTTTAAAAATACTTTTGACGAAAAATGGGAAGCTCAAATAGACGGATCTTCTCTCAATAATCATATTATCGCCAATGGATTTGAAAATTCTTGGCAGATCGGAAAGGGGCAAGAGGGAATCATAACAATTTCCTATGCACCGCAGAGAACTTTGATTATTGCCCTGATTATTTCCGCCGCTTATCTTGCATTTTCTATTCTTTACCTCTGGCGAAAGAAAAGGAAGCTCGAGCTTGCAAGAGTCAATTTGGAGATAGATCTGGCTTATGAAAAACCCATTTCGGCTAAATTCAGCATTATCATTGAAACGATAATATCCATTGGTTTTTCAGTCTTCGTTGTCCTTATTCTGCTTTCTGTAATATTGAGACTCATACAAAATCGTGATATATCCGATTGGCTTGGCGTTCAAGCTTTTGTTGTTCTAATAGTTATACTAATCGTCAAGCTGTTCACCGTTGGAAAAAAGTTACAGGCGCACTCTACAATCGTTGAACGCGCCATGAAGACAGCAGTAGTTTGGATTTTCCAAAAAACATGCAGCTTGGGTATCGAATTTTATCACTTTATGATCAAGCACTGGCCGCTTATCATCATTGCAATATTGGGATTAGCTTCACAGATCTGGTTCCGAGATAATTTGATTATCGCCAGCGGCGACAATTACCAATATCTTGATCCTGGAAAACTTTTCGACGACAATATTCTGACCGTCTACGTGAAATCAAACGCGGGCTATGCCAATCCGGCAATCAACACCGTTTTTCCATTCATGTTTTTCTGGAAAGTTTTAGAGGCACTGCATTTCTCTTTGATCACAATTCAGAGATTATGGTGTTATCTTAACTTCACCGTAGCCGGATTTACGATGTATGCGTTGATTTTCTACTTGTTCCGAAATGAAAAATACAACAAGATTGCCGGACTCACAGGAGCATTGCTGTATATGGCAAATGCCTATATTCAACTCGATGTTTTCCAAATTACCGCAAAACCACTTCATGCTGTCTTTCCTCTCATCTTTTTGCTATGGATCAAAGGATTGCATTATTCAAAGAAAAAAGCTCTCTATTACGCCTTTTCTTTGAGTCTAACGAGTATTTTTATCGTTTCATCAGGTGCGAACATCGCTCTAATCGGCGCGCCATTGCTGATATTGCTGGCATATACGATATATTTCTTTATTACCACTAGAAAAAAGATTATAAGCGGCTTAAAATTCATCGGCTTATCTTTAATATCTCTAATAGTCGTCAATTTATGGTGGTTGATAGTTACCATTCCGGCAATGATAGTCCTAAATCAAAATACACCCGAGAAGATAAAAGATGTGACATTCGAAGACAGAACGCATATCATAGATGCCTTCCGTCTATTGGGTGCTTGGGGCTTTAGAATTAAAATGGATCTTGGAAATGGGAATTTTGTTCCAAATGTTCCATACGCCGAAGGCTATTATCAACTACCTCTTCTTATCATAACCTTTGGCATTCCAATAATCGCCTTTCTAGTATTTATATTGAAAAAGGATAAACTTCGAGTGGTAATCTTTCTGGGAATTCTCGCTTTGATCGGATTGTTTCTGATCAAGGGAACAAATCCTCCGTTGGGAGGAATATATTACATCATCCGCCAAAAAATTCCTATGTTCTGGGTTTTTAGAGAGCCGTTTACAAAATTCATACTGGTTTACCTTTTTCCGCTTTCTATACTCTTTGGATTATCTATCCAATGCATTACCAATTTTGTCAGAGAAAAGTTTTCCAAAACAAACAAGCCATGGGTAAAAAAGATCTATTTTGCTGTTCCCATCTTGGCAATAATAGCAATCATTTTCTCCGCTCACCCTCTCTTTACCGGACAGAATGTCCCGGATCACACTTGGTACAATACTCCTAGATATTCTTCTCGAGTCAAAGTCCCTAAATATTGGAAAGAGCTCGAGACATGGTTTGATAAAAACGATCCGAATGGCCGAGTTGCTCTCTTTCCAAAAGCCAGCTATGGCCATACATATCGTTGGGGTTCTGGCATGCCGACAGGAAACTACGTTGCAGAAGTCCTCATCTCGAATCCTTTACTTAGATACCCAACCTTGATAAGCCTTAATATATCAGACATGTTTGTCTCCGAATTGTACACGAAACTGAATGAGCAAAATTTTGACGGGTTCAATAAGCTTATGGACCTATTAAACGCCAAATACGTATTACAACAAGACGACCTCGCGTGGGATCATGCCCTAGAAGACACACCTAGTCCAGCGATTATGCACAACTTTTTAAATAGGAACAAAGATATTGAAATGGTAAAAAACTTTTCCAAGCTTACTTTGTATCGAATCAAAGGCGCAGACAAAAAAAACATCGCCGAGGTAGCAAAAGAAATAAAATTGATCCCCGCGCCCGCAAATAAGGAAGATATCCCCAATGCGATTATCAATGAATATAATCCCAATACCGCAATTTTAATAAAAGGCATAAATAATGATGGAAAGGAAGATAAAGTCGAAGGAACTCTTGCAGAATTAAGCAATACCAAATCGTCTTCCATCAAAGTTATCAAGTTGTCGCCAACTCGTTACCAAATCAATGTCAAAGGCAAAAATAAATTTTTCTTAACATTCAAAATGACATTTTTGGAAGACTGGAAGGCATACGTTTTATCAGAGAATCAAAAGTTTAGCCCATTGAATAAAAAAGGAAAAATATCCGAAGATCTCCATTTTGTTACCAACGGCTACGCAAATGGCTGGATTGTAACGCCTCCGGGCTGTGTAGTGGATGAAAAATGCGGAGATTCTTACAATGTGATCATTGACTATAACCCCCAAAATGTGCTATATTTAGGTCTGATAATTTCTGGCTCCGCGCTGGCTTGTTTTGTGGTTTATCTGATAATTTTTCCCTTTTTTAAAGGGAAAAAAAACAGAAAGATATCAGAACCCTATGAAGATTCTTCTCGCCAATCCACCATGTAGAATAAAGCTTTCTAGCGGTTATGAACGCTACTTTGTGCGTGCCGGGAGCCGCTGGCCTTTTTCTACAAAGAAAAAGAGGGAAGAAAAGCTTGAATATGTGCCTTTTCCGTTTTATTTGGCATATTCCGCGGCATTGCTTAAGAAAGAGGGATTTGAAGTGCATGCGTACGATGGTGTGGCTTTGAATGTGACCGAAAAATTTTTTTTAAAAAAAGTAAAAGAAATAAATCCGGATATTGTACTCTTTGAAACTTCTACGCCGACAATTTCAGAAGATTTGAAATTCGCCAAGGAAATTAAGAAGCAAACCTCTAGGGTTGTAATATGTCTTGCCGGACCGCACGTGACGACTTTTCCGAAGAAAACTTTGGAAAGTTGTAAAGAAATTGATTATGTTTTACTGCAAGAATACGAGCTTTCCTTTCTAGATCTTTGTAAAATTTTGAAAGAAAAGCAATCCCCTGAAAATATAAAAGGAATTGCTTACAGGAAAGATGGACCGATTCAAATTAATAAGGCAGATTTGATAGATCCGCTGAATCAGCTACCATTTCCAGATAGAACAATTTTCCCATCCAACGATAAACCGGACATAAACGTTTACTGGGACGGTTTCTGCCAATACAAACCGTCTGTGCAAATGCATGCCTCTAGAGGCTGTCCGTTTCGATGTAATTTTTGTCTCTGGAATCAAGTCATGTATCAAAATGGAAAGTACCGAATGTTTCCTCCAAAACGCATCGTCGATGAAATGATAGACGCTCAAAAAAAATTTGGCGCCAAGGAAATTTATTTCGATGATGATACGTTTACGGCGGATAAAAAACAAGTTTTGAGTATTTGCAAAGAAATCAAGCGGAGAGGTTTGAATATCAAATGGTCGGTGATGGGCGACGCGATGATTTCGGATAAAGAAATGATCGACGCCATGGCAGACGCCGGTTGTATCGGCATGAAATTTGGAGTCGAATCCGGTAATTTGAAAATCTTAAAACATATCAAAAAGCCCGTGAATTTCGATAAATTGAGAAAAGTTGCCAAATGGTGCGCGGCTCGAAAAATCAAAACCCACGCGACTTTTACCTTTGGGCTTTCTGGAGAAAGCGCGCAGACGATGGAAGAAACCCTGGACTTGGCAAAAAGTCTCGATGTTGATTCGGTACAATTTAGCATTACCACTCCATTCCCCGGAACGCGCTATTACGACGAATTAAGAGAAGAAGGAAGATTGCTCGCGAAAAACTGGAAAGAATATGACGGCGCTTCGTCTTCGATTGTCAAATTTGAGCATTTGGAAAATAAGGAAGTGGAGAATTTTTGCGCAACGGCGAGCGGCAAATGGCTGCGCAACAAAGCTGTGAAGCCCACTTGGGTTCTTAGACAAATATTCAATCTCAACCGATTACGCAGGGGACAGGGGACAAAGGCTATTTTCAGTCGAGTCAAACGTGGATTCGAACTGGCTTCTCATAAATGATCATTTTTTACTTCGATGAAACATAAATCTGAAATATTATTCGTAAATCCCGGCAGATATCTCTACGCTTATCCATCCCTTGGAATTGGATATCTGTCTTCTTATTTAAAAAAATATTCGAAATATGTTGAAAAAATTTCTCTAGCCGATGAGAACGCCAAGGAGGTACCCGAAGATATTATAAAAGAAAATAGGCCGCGAATAGTCGGAATTATAGCTTCAACACCACAGATAAACCGGGCTCATGCAATCGCAGAATTTTGCAAGGCTATGGATAAGGATATCATCTGTATTGTAGGAGGCGTGCATACATCCATATTGCCAAAAAGAACTCTTAAGGAATTTCCATGTTTCGATGTTGGGGTTTGCGGTGAAGGCGAAGAAACACTCAAGGAACTCGTTGACAATATTTTTGAAGCAGACTTCAGGCTCGACAAAGTAGACTGTTCGTCTATCAAAGGTTTAGTATATCGTAAGGAAGATAAGGTGTTTGTTTCCCCAAAAAGAGAGCTGATCAAAAATCTAGACACAATACCGATACCGGACAGACGTTTGTACAATTTGAAATTTTATTTAAAGCCTAGACAAGCGATTAGAGGCGTTGCACGCAAGGCCGTTCAGATGATGAGCTCTCGAGGATGCCCTTATAATTGCCGGTTCTGCTCCAGTTGTATCATGTGGGAAAGAAAAGTAAGATTTCATTCTTCAGAGCGTTTTATCGAAGAAGTTGAAGATCTAATCAGTCTCGGGTTTAATGGCTTCTTCCTACACGATGACACTTTTATCGCAGACAAAAAAAGAGTCCACCAAATTTGTGAGTTGTTGATAAAGAAGAACTATCATAAAAAATTGATCTGGGCGGCGCAGCTTAGGCCCAATTTGATAAATAATGAAGATGATGTTGAAATGCTGCGGCTAATGAAAAAAGCTGGTTGTCTTCAGGTCGAATATGGCTTCGAGAGCGGCTCCGACAAAGTTTTATCTTTTCTAAAAAGAAACTCCGCCACCATCAAGCAAAATCAGAAAGCAATTGATTTGACAAAAAAATCCGGTTTAAGAATCTTCGGCAACTTTATGTTGGGAACACAAGGAGAGACAAAAGAAGATATTATCAAGACAAAGAAATTTGTTCTTCGAAACAGCAACAAACTGGATTATTTTCAAGCGTATATCACAACACCATATCCGGGAACGGAATTATGGGATCTTTGTAAAAAAGAAGGATTGCTCAAAGACGTTACTTGGGAAAAGTTTGGCATGGGAATTCTGGATGAAGTCGTTTTTTCCAACACGGTCGATCATGATTTCGTTTTGCAAACAGTGAGAGAATTGACACAGCACGCCGTGGGAAAAATTTCTACCATAGATAAACTAAAATGGCTGCGAGTAAGACTGGCGGATGATCCTAAATATGTCTTTAATATGTTAAAAGAACACTTTTTCCAAAGTGCTTCTATCAAATCACACGATGACAAGTAATCCCACAAGTTCCCGTAAGTCAAAACTAAGAAAAAGAATCGGGGTAGTTGTCGGACAGATGATACAAATCGGCGGAGTTGGAATTGTAGCCATGGAAGAAGTAAGGAATTTCAGAAAGCTTGGATATGACGCAGAGCTCATCGTAATAAAAGAGAAAAAAGGATTTTTGGAACATAAAAAACTGGCAAGCGACATTCCTCTTCGGTTTCTCTCAAGAGATTTCCCTTGGTGGGCCAAGATAAATTTCAAAATTCCAGGTTTTTCGTTCTTCTCTCTTTTTCATCTTTTGGCTTACTTCGCGATACCAAAAATGATAAAGAAAGGAGATTACGATCTTTTGATCGTCCACGAAACTTATAATTGCTTTTCGGTTTTACGTTTGCAGCGGAAGGGAATACCCTGTATAGCCTACATCTTCGATCCGATTTCACATGTTCTTCCCAGTGTTTATAAGAAAAAATTTCTAAGACACTTTTTCCCCGTAATTCTTCCCATCGCGAAGCATTTTGATAAAAAGTTTGTCAGAGACAGCTCAATGACATTTGTAGGATCAAATGTTCACTTGAATTTTTACAAATCCCTCGACGTAGATGCAAGTAAGATCAAAGTAATCTATCCGGGAATTGTGCCGGAGCCAAATTATCCGGACACAAAACGCACGTACATAATGGCTCTGACCAAATGGGCCACAGGCAAAAAGCCAGGTTTTCTGATTAAGGTTTTGAAAAATTTGAAGAACAAAAAAATCAGATTGATAGTTGCGGGAAATTGGGCAACTCCCGAACTAAAAAGAGAGTTTTTGGAAAAAGCCAAAAGCGCCGGTCTGCAAAATAGAATCGAAGTCACCGGCCGCATTAGTAATGAGGAAAAAACGAAGCTGTTTTCTTATGCTTTGGCGTTGATTCATCCTATATTTGAAGGATTTGGAATGTTCGCGCTCGAAGCGGCAACCTGTGGTTGTCCAACAATAATGCCCGAAAAATCCGGCGTAACCGATGTTCTCAAAAATGGCAAAGAGGGAATATTCCTGTCTGAAGGCGATGTAAAAGCTTTTGTCAAACATCTCGATGATTTTATTGATAATCCAAAGCTGGCTATTGAAATGGGCAAGCGTGCCAGAGAAGTGGCAAATAAGTACACATGGGTTTACCACGTCAAAAGGATAGAAAAAGAAATCAAGAACATTATATAAATCTTAATGATAGCCTTTGTTTCAAATAGTAAAAATATACGAAGTATGACTGTTCCTGTTCATTATCTTAACATGTCGTCGTTCTTGACAGCTCATGGAATCGAAAATGACATTATCGAAGTCAAAGAACGATCTAGATTTATAGATAGGCCTTCCGAATATTACGATAACATTTTGATTAACAGAATAAAGAAAAAACCCTATAAATATATCGGGCTTTCTTGCTATACGACAGATTATAATACAACATTAAAACTTATTAAAAAAATAAAGAAGGCGTTGCCCGACGTAAAAATTATAATTGGAGGACCACATGTGACTTTGCGTCCCAAGGATCCATTTCTTTCAAAAGCCCCCGTGGATGTAGTCATTATAGGAGAAGGAGAATATCCACTATTAAATATTTTAAAAAAGAAGAAAAGTCTGCATGAGATTGACGGCGTTTGTTTCAAAGAAAAAGGAAAAATCATAATTAACAAACCACAATGTCTAGCTAAAGATCTGACGCACATTCCATTGCCCGCATACGACAAGATTGACATGGATTTTTATCTGCGACCTGACAATATGGGAATAAGATTTTTGGTGACATCGTGCATACATATTTTTACGAGTCTTGGCTGTCCGTTCAACTGCGTCTTCTGCGCAAATAAAGGGCTGTACAAAGCGCAAAATAGTAGTAAAATAGTCAGATGTAAAAGCGTTGATCAAGTTATCAATGAAATCAAATTTTTAAAAAAGAAATACGGCATGGAAGCTTTTTACATACAGGACGACACCCTTACGCTAGATAAAAAAAGAGTTAAAGAAATATGCCGTCGATTGAAAAAGGAAAAGCTTAACATGCTTTGGGGAGCAGAGACGCGAGTAAACCTTATCAACGAAGATCTTATTGTAAAAATGAAATATGCTGGATGCCGTCAACTCGATTTTGGAGTTGAGGCGGCAACTCAAGAAGCGCTGGACAGAATCAAAAAGAAAATAACTATCGAAGAGACCAAGAAGGCTTTTGCATTATGCCGAAAACATGGGATAAGAACGGGGGCAAATATCATGCTCAATATTCCAGGAGAAACGGAAAGGGATGTGAAAGAAATCAAAGGATATCTGAAATCTCTCAAAGCGGACGTATATTACATCGCTCTCACTGTTCCTTTTATTGGAACGGAAGCGTATGACAAATATGTGAAACCTCGACTCACTCTCAAAGAGTACTCCCTTTTTGAAAATCCTTTTTTGTACGGCACTATCATTGACAAGCGCTTTCGACTGGCGAAGCACAATCTGCCGCTCGAAAAAATCATTGCCAAAATGCGAGTTTCCTTGGTTCTGCCCAAAACAATTTTGGATTTTCCCCTACGCATGTTTTATATAAAATATCTATGGAAATCGAAATATAAGCTGGCAATTTTATACTCAATGGCGAAAAACTTTATAGCCGTATTTAATCTAGGCTTGGAATTTTTGTTCAGAAAGAAATCTCCTCAATAAACTTAAATTAACGCTACATACAATGAACCAAAATCAACTCAAAAATTCAGAAGCAGGTTACGATAAATTGCACTCCGATGAGGGATTTGCCGAAGAGCCGGAATATTATGAAATTTTGGGCTCGTTCCTTCGCGGAAATAAATCTGTCGATATCGGCTGCGGATCTGGTTTGATTGAAATTTTTTCTCCAGATACGGTCGCCGTTGACTTTTCAAAAAAGGCTTTGGAAATTGCGAAGAAAAAGGGAGCAAAGACTACAGTCCAGGCTCCAGCGGAGAAACTGCCTTTTAAAAACGATGAATTTCAAGTATCGTTGAGCAACGGTGTTCTTGAGCACTGTGTCGGCCAAACGAAAGCAGTATCGGAAATGGTTCGTGTTTCCAAAATACAAATTCTTATCGTTCATGCCAAGCTTCCATTCCCATTTGCCCAACTCCGACCACTGACTAATAAAATCTTCGGACTTAAAGATCAACCGGTTGAAAATCCACTTTCCTTGCGAGAGATCAAAAGAATTCTCAAGGAAGCGGGATCAAGAACATTTATTGAGGGGGTTTGGAACTATATTGATCCTCGATGGATTTGGAAAAGGCTTCCATATGGTTTGATCAAATGGCCTTCACACTATTTCATTGTTGGCATGAAGACCAATAATACCGAGCGCAAGTTTTTAGGAGATATGAAATAATATTCACTTAATCCAATATTTTAATTAATTTGGACATTTATGGAATATATTAAGTGCGATTTGTGCGGCGCGGACGATTATACTCGCTTGTATCGATTGAAGCAGATTTTTATTTCAAAAGAAGCTTTTTTCACACTGGTCAAATGCAAGAAGTGCGGACTTATTTACATTAATCCGCAACCAGACAAGCAAGAAATGTTGCCTTACTATATGGAACTAGAAAATTACTATGCCTATAAGAGTGATGAGAATGATAGTACTGAACTATACACCAGATTATTGCACAGCATCTCCAACCATGCTATCCGTGAAGCTTTCAAAGAACGTCATCCCATAAATATCGGCTTGTTGCTTTACTATATCTCTCGGCATCGTTTTAGTACGTTTCCAAGAGAGAAACGAAATCATGGAAAAATACTGGATGTCGGAACTGGATCGGGTTTTTACCTAAAGCAAGTCAAGAAGCTTGGCTGGAATGTGTACGGCGTGGATATAAATGCCCAGGCTGCCAAGATAGCTAATCGAAACGGACTTAATGTCTTTTGTGGCGAACTTGCCGATGCAAAGTATCCCAACAATTTTTTTGACTTGATAAGAATATCCATGGTTTTAGAACATGTTCACAGCCCCAGAGAATATATCAATGAAGCTTATCGTGTTCTGAAGCCAGGCGGTCTTCTGGGAATTTCCGTGCCAAACATTGGAGGATATACGGCGCATCTGTACAAAGAAAAGTGGGCAATCCTTGATGTTCCCCAACATCTTTTTCAATTCACCGACAAGTGTTTTGCATACGGACATTTTGCACTCGGTTTAAGATAATCCGAGAGCTTGATTA
>CAYMJO010000003.1:0-4679 GCA_964391305.1 uncultured Candidatus Saccharibacteria bacterium
CCCACACAGGTTCGAATCCTGTACTCTCCGCCAGTTGGAAATGGCACGTGAGATACTGCGTATGATAAAATACTTTGGACATTTCATACAAAATGAAATGTTGAAATATAAGCTGTAATTTTTTTAGACTATATACGTTATATATATAATAAGGCCCTTGCAAAAAAATTCAAAAAGCAAAATATCCAGTAGTCCAAAAGCATAAAAATGCCCCGATTATTTTGTTTATCAAAAGCATTAAGACAAAAATTATGGATATACGAAATCAAAAACAAGCGCTAAAAGAACATCAAAAACGGATTGTACGCGATCCAAACACGATAGTCAGGGTTCGCAATCCGAAAAAAATTGAAATTTATAACGAAGAAAGAGAGACAAAAAAAGCCATAGCAGCGGCAAAAGAAAAAAGACTTGAAGAAAATTTTTCAGCAAATCCCAAAACGTACATAAAATGGAAAGCCCCCGAATTCATCTACTACGAAAAAAACAAAAATTGGTATCTCTTCGCGATAATCATTTTTGCCACACTTATCGCCTATGCCGTATACTCAAAAAGCTTCCTAATGGCAGTAGCCTTCATCGTTGCCGGAGCCATCTTTTACCTATACGCGCAGAAAAAACCGCAAATATTGAATATAGAAATAAATGAAGACGGCGTGGTGTTTCACGATAAATTTTTCTCATACGCAGAGCTTAGAGGATTTTGGATCATGTACGAACCACCAGAAATAAAGCTCCTCACTCTTCACACGAGTCAGCTCCTTTATCCAAAAATATCCATAATCCTAACTGACCAAGATCCCGTGAAGCTTCGTAGAATTTTAATCAAAGAAATCCCAGAAGATAAAAAACTCGAAGAAAGCGCAGTCGACCAATTCGCAAGACGAATACGCTTTTAAGCTGTCCCAATTAAGTACTGTCCCAAAAAATAATTATAACATTCATCTGCCCCGATAGCTCAACTGGATAGAGCATCAGCTTGCGGAGCTGAAGGCTGGCTGTTCAACTCAGCCTCGGGGCACTTACTACTGTTTTAATATTCTATACGTTCTACTGTTCTACTTGTTCTATCGTTCACGTCCGCGGAAAGCTGGTTTTATGATCTACTCTATCAGTCAATGCAAAAGAATATAATAGATACAACATCGAAAATCAGAAACAATTAGAATAGTAGAACAAACAAAACATCAGAATATTTATATGTTTGATCTAAATTCAAAAGTAACTCTCCTGCCAATGGTCGGGAAGAAAACCGAGCAACATTTAGCAAAGCTCGGTATTTTAAAAGTGAGGGATTTGCTTTTCCATTTTCCATCGTACCATCAGGATTTGTCAAAAATCACGAAAATCCAAAATGTAAAACCAAACAATTTTTATACAATCAAAGGAAAACTCATCTCAATTGTAAACAAGAGAACCCCAAGAAAGTTCATATCGATCACGGAAGCTTTGCTCACGGATGAAACCGCATCTTTGAAAATAGTCTGGTTCAATCAGCCTTTTTTAAAAAAATCTTTAAGGATGGGACAAGAGCTTCTGGCAAGCGGCAAGGCGCAAATTGGAATGAACGGTTTGCAACTCACAAGCCCCACATATGAAATTTTTAAAAAAGAGCTGACACACACGGGAAGAATCGTTCCAGTGTACTCCACAACGGGAAAGCTCACTCCTAAGCTACTGCGTTTTCTTATAAAAAAAATTTTACCGAAGGCAAAATCTATAAAAGACTACTTGCCTAAAGATCTGAAGAAACGACAGGGATTTACTGACCTAAACGCCGCACTACAGCAAATACACTTTCCAGACAACGAAATAAAATTAAAACAGGCAAAAAGACGTCTGGCATTCGATGAACTTTTTTTTATACAGCTTTCCGCCCTATCAAGCAAAAGAAAATTGCAGGAGCACAAAGCTCCTCAAATAAAATTCGATAAAAAGCTCGTGCAGAGCTTCGTAAGATCACTGCCGTTTGAGCTGACAAACGCACAACGCCGAGCCGCATGGGAAGTGCTTAAGAATATTGAAAAAAGCACGCCGATGAATCGTCTGCTCGAAGGCGATGTGGGCTCGGGCAAAACCTTAGTTGCGGCAATCAATATGCTAGAGGTCGCAAAGGCAAAAATGCAGAGCGTCATTATGTCACCAACGGAAGTCCTGGCGGTTCAGCACTTCAAAAATTTGTCAAAACTTTTCACGAAACAGGGAATAATCATAGGTCTTCTGACAAATAACTATTCGAAAGCAAATAAAAATTTTTCAAAAGAAAAAAACAAAATAAAAACCATGGAAGACAATCTGCCAAAAACGAAGTTCAAACATCTTTTAGAAAAAGGAAAGATTGATTTGATCGTTGGAACGCATGCCTTGATCCAAAAAAATATAAGGTTCGCAAATCTCGCTCTCGTCGTGATTGACGAGCAACACCGATTTGGAGTAAACCAACGAAAATCCCTGAAAGACAAAACGCCAAAGCTAATCCCGCATTTTCTTTCCATGACCGCAACGCCCATTCCAAGAACTCTGGCCATCTCTCTGTACGGTGATCTCGACATTTCTATTCTCGATGAAATGCCAAAAAACAGGAAGCCAATAAAAACTTATCTCGTCCCATCGACGAAACGCATAGGAGCGTATGACTTTATAAAAAAAGAAATTAAAAATGGAAGGCAGGCTTTCGTAATTTGCCCACTTATCGAGAAGTCCGATAAACTTGGCGTTAAATCGGCGACTTGGGAATATAAAAAATTAAAAAAAGGAGAATTTAAAAACCTAAGGATCAACCTGCTTCACGGAAGAATGAAAGCAAAAGAAAAAGAGAAAACAATGGACAATTTTAAGAGCGGAAAAATAGACGTTCTCGTCTCAACGGCGGTCGTGGAGGTTGGCGTGGACGTGCCAAAAGCAAGCGTGATGATGATCGAAGGATCGGAGCGCTTCGGCCTCGCACAGCTTCACCAATTCCGCGGAAGAGTCGGAAGAAGCAAGTACCAGTCATATTGTTTTCTTTTCACAGATTCTCCATCACAGCAAACAAAAGAGCGCCTTGCGGCGCTTGTGAAAAGCTCAAACGGATTCAAGCTCGCCGAGTATGACCTCGCCCAACGCGGACCGGGCGAAGTTTATGGAATACAGCAATCAGGAATTCCAGACCTGCGAATGGCAAGTCTGACAGATCTAGTACTAATCAAGACCGCAAGAGCAGAAGCACAAGTCCTAATAAACAATGGTCTCGAGAAACACCCGGCGCTTGAGAAAAAATTGAACGCTTTTTCTAAAAAAGTGCATTGGGAATAAGACCGAATTAATCAATTTCACCAAATTCATTAAGACAACTACCGGCCAAAACACTGCATTGTCAGTTATTTTTTCAATTAGAACTCATTTAAAGTTCTCTATTTTTCTTATACTTTAGCCAAGAAAATAATCATTTTTTCGCATCAAGAACTCACCCCGCCGCGGCGGGGCTCAAACAGTTGACGCATCAAAAATAATTATTTTCTTGGCTAAAAGATAAAAACTCTAAATGAGTTATTAATTAGATAAGCTTAATACGTATCTCCACTTCTTATCCAGTCCTCGTTCGATTCCAACTCGCGGTGTTTTGACGACACGAAAACCCTTTTTCGAAAAGGGACTTTTTTCAACCCAAAGTTTTTTTCCCTTCACAACATCCGCCCCATTCAATTTTTTATCTATTTTGAAAAAATTGCAAAGCTTCCCGGGACCATCAATCTCTTTTCCAAGATTTTTCAAGTCAATCTTTGAACCTTTGATGGGATAAACGCCGCGGATCAAAACTGCCGCTGGGTAGTTTTCTTTCTCCGTCACAATATTCAAACAGTGATACATGCCGTAGATGAAATACACATACGCATGACCTGCGGGGCCAAACATCACTTCATTACGTTTGGTCTTACCGCATGCCGCATGACACGCAGGATCATCCTCTCCAACATAAGCCTCAACTTCGCTGATAATTCCCCTTAATACGTTTTTTTTGACCGTATTATCTCCAATTTTCATCTTTCTACACAAAATCTGCCCAAGTAATCCTTGGGCAACTTTTAAAGTATTTTTTTTATAAAAATTTACGGGAAGTCTCATAAAACAAAAGCACGAAATGTTATCAATTAAAACTCGCAGGGAGGCATTTTAAAAACAATTATATCTACTAATAATACTCACATGGTAATGATTTCCCTCATTTAATACATTGGCGCCGCCGCATTTGGATGCCGCCGATGAAAGACCATTGGAGCTTGTACCGACATTGCCCACATCAAAGGCATACGATTCATTGCACTTCGAACCGCCGTAATGGGCGGAGCGATACTGATGCGAGCAGACATCACCACAACTGTTGCAGTCCTTGATGGGACAATGATCTGCGTCACAGCTTCTGCACTGGGCCTCGGTGCAATTCAGAGGATTGCCATGATTTTGCCTGCACTCCGGATGATTGTTATCAGATACGGACGTCACAACCCATTTTTCTCCAGATGGAACGTTCTTTCCCATGCAGTTCATAAACTCGGCAAGCTCGGGAGAAGCACCTGCCGAACCATAGGGAAAAGTCATGACTCCTTTCGCACAACAGCACGCATATACACTGCCTCCCTCCGGTTTTGCACCCTCACATTGAGAGTCATCGCCCTTGACACTCCAGTTCGATTGCCCCG
>CAYMJO010000003.1:4697-22704 GCA_964391305.1 uncultured Candidatus Saccharibacteria bacterium
CAGCCGCCACCCAGCGACAGTCGGTGCTTGGAGGCACTCCAGCCTTGCCAAAATCTATATCACTTATTTCAGGATCCTTCAGTGTAATCAGGTTGCTGTTGATCGTACCAAGTATCAGATACGTCAACAAAACTATCACAAGTCCAATGATGGCACTAGTTATGGTTTCTTTCGCGGATTCTATCGCCGCCTTATTTCCGGCAGACATTGAATACTGCACTCCCCCTATGATTATCATGACAATGGCAACAATGCCGACTATCATCGTCGCAAATCTATAAACAATTCCTATATAATCCGCAATGCCATTCGCCGTCCTGTTTTTCCCTATTCCAACCATCAGCTTCATCGGAAAAGATGGTCCCCCTTGATTTTCCTCTTCACTTGGATCTCCCTCGCAGGTACATCTTTTCCCAACCTCGTCCCACTTATAGCCCTGCGCTTTCCCTTGGGTATAGCAATAAGCTTTGCAGGCCGTCTCCGTTGGAATATATTCCCCGCGACAAACACACGCAAAGGTCTCCGGATCCCATTCATAATTTTTTCCGTCCTCCGTACAATACATGCGGCAACTATTTTCGTCAAAACTTTCTCCCGTACACTTACAACATCCTGTATTGCTATTATACTTATAAGTTCCCTGACAGTGCTGGCGGCACGATTCCGCATTCGGCAACGATTCCTCGCCAGAAGCACAACAAGATAGACACTGAACGCACTTGCCCGTACTTGGATTAATTTCATATCCTTTGCAACCCTTATTCGCACATTCTACCCTGCATCTTTCGTTTGGCGTCGTATCACACTGTTTTTGACAGGAAATCGAACCACTCTCGAAATCCTTGCAACACTTGTCCGAACCATAGGCTTGTTTACACCAATCCTTCTCGCCCGCATTACAAGGAGTATCCTCTCCAGCAAAAGAAGACATCGGCATAATTATCAAAAACGCCGCAATCAACAACGGCATTATATATTTTAAACAATTTGCAACTATTTTCAAAAACATGAAATTAAATAACGTCAACTGTCAAACGACAAATCAATATCAAAATCCAATTCCTAAAAATCAACACTAATCATCCAACATACCCCGCTCTCTGCCAATCGAAGACTGGCTGAAACTTTGTCATTTCAAAATCTTTTCAATCGCTTCTAAAATGGTCCTAACCACAATCAATCTGCCTTTATCGGAAACATCCAACGAATTTTTTGTAATTTTTGGAACTGCGATTTTTTTAAAACCAAGCTTGGAAGCTTCCTGCAGCCTTCTGTCCATAAATGATACCTGCCTAATTTCGCCGGAGAGCCCAACTTCGCCAATCGCCGCAAGCTGATTGCCTACAGACTTATCCAAAAATGCAGATGCTATCGCAAGGCACACCGCGAGATCAACCGCTGGCTCCTTCACCTTAAATCCGCCAACAACATTCACGAAAACATCCTGACTGGATAGATTCAAGTGCGCTCTCTTTGTTAAAACAGCGATCAGCAAAGACAATCTGTTGAAATCTATTCCAGAAGCAGTTCTTTTGGGATATCCGAAAGACGTGGGAGAAGTCAGCGCCTGCACTTCAACCAAAAGAGGCCTCGTGCCCTCTATGGTAACGGCAACGGATGACCCTGTGATTCCCTCCGTTCTTTCTTCTAAAAAAATCCCCGAAGGATCTTTCACTTCCACAAGTCCCTCTTCCTTCATTTCAAATACCCCCGTTTCGTTGGTCGAGCCAAATCTGTTTTTCACGCCTCTAAGAATCCTGTACGTCTGATAACGATCTCCCTCCAGATACAAAACAGTATCAACCAGATGTTCAAGGGTTCTTGGTCCAGCAACCGCGCCTTCCTTGGTAACATGCCCTATCAAAAGAAGTGCGACATTTGCCCGTTTGGCAGTTCCCATAAGTTTGGCGGCGGTTGCCCTAACCTGCGATACGCTTCCCGCGCTCCCCAAGGCATCTTCGGTCACCATGGTCTGTATAGAATCAATGATCGCAAACGCTGGCTTTTTTTTATTTAAAATGGAAATCACATACTCCACGTTGGTCTCCGTGAGAAATTCCATAGAATCATCTTTTATGCCTATGCGGTCCGCGCGCATTTTGATCTGCCCGAGAGACTCTTCCCCTGAAACATAAAGCACGTACTTGCCCCTGTTGCAATTCAAAAAACCGGCACAGAGCTGCATAACAAGAGTTGATTTGCCTATGCCAGGATCGCCGCCAATCAGCAGAAGGCTTCCCGGCACAATGCCCCCTCCAACAACCCTGTCAAATTCATTTATGCCAGTCCTAAAAAGTTTAACCTCATCAACGATCTCTTTCATTTTAAGAGGCTTTTCCCCAAATGCACGATCCTTAGCCGAAGAATCGGCAGCCTTTCCGAAGCTCGCCTTCTCCACGGTATTCCACGCTCCGCACTCCGTACATTTTCCCATCCAGGCTGGAAATTGCGCTTGGCAATTAGTACATTCATAAATTGTTCTTTCTTTTGCCATTTTTGAAACACCCAAGATGTTTGAAATGCTTGGTCTTCCGACAAACACTATCGCTTTGCCCGGCATACCCGCCAATAAAAAAACAATTCAAACAAAGCTAAAACTTTTCACTCTAAAACAATTTTCTATATCTCTTCCATTTCCTCCTTGATCTTCTTGATATTCACGACATAAACAGAATCATCATAATTATTCCTGAAATAAAGCAGGTTTCCGCCATCCGTCAAAAACATATCGCGCATGTCGATTTTTTCATCAAACGCGGCAAAATCCAAAAGCAAAGTAGCCGCACCCGAACCGGTATTTATCTCATAGAGCTTATCTTTGGTCTTTATCTTTTTGCCGTAATATTTTTCGACGTCCAAAATAGTTTCTGGCACCGCGGCGTAAAGAAGCTTGCCGTCTTTGCTCCACGCAGTTTTATCAACAAATGTAGTTAATTCAGTATCGATTTCATGAAGCCCGTTCCCATCTCCTACAAAGAGCTTCACCACTCCCTTTGAATTGGTCCTCGAGAATACCACTTTGTCCCCGTCCAATGACCACACGGCATCAACTCCATATCCTTTGTTCAGAACAACTTCGGTAATAGAACCATCGTAAGAAACCTTGTTTACGCCAGCCTCTCTCCTTCCATTTGGAGGTAAAAAATACGCGATAAACTCTTCATTTGGAACTCTTCTTAACACGACATCCGTTGCCATAACATCTTTTATCGAACGAAAATCCGCAAGCCCCGATTCAGGAGTGCCTCTGCTTATATTACTCTTATTTCCATCCGTATATTTATAAAAAAGAGAAACACTGTCATTGGAAAAAACATAATTGCTTATATTTGAAGAAAGTTCTTTGGATACTTCGTCGCCAATCTTAAAGAAAATTTTCTCATCATCCAAAGTTTTATAAACTAATTTGTCTTTGTTGGGCGCCCAGACGATCTCATCAATATCCACTTCCGTGAAATCTTCGCCAGTCATCTCTATTGGATCAGTGCCGGTAAAAGCCGCCGCGTAAAAATTTTTCTCAATGGCATCGTAGTATAAAATTCTCTTTTTATCAGCACTCAAGGTTGGAGCAACCGTTGCCGAAGCAATGATTTTCTGAAATTTTTCAAGCCTGGATGCCGCATCTTCCTCTGAAACAACAAACGCCGCCTGTTCATAAGATCCCGCTTTGGAAACTTCACCAGCTTCCCTTATCTCGGATTCCGGCACAACGCCCTCGGCTGGATTTATGATAGGGCTTTCTTCGTCAGCTTCGCCCCTGGAGGGAGCCGCAGAATTCCGAGACTCTCCAAAAAGATAAAAATACACCAGCAGTGAGGCTACAATAGCTATGGCAATGATTATCACGATCAATAACTTTAAACTCATAAATATTTCTTTAAAAAAATTAATACAGGATAAAAACACCGAGAAAAGACTATCAACGGGAACGACAGCAGAAAAAAAACTTTCCTCCCTTAGTAACTCCCTTGGGTAGAGAACTGCATCCCTTACTTTTACAAAGAGCAACTGCCTTCTGATATATCTCTACACACTCTGTACTGGCCTTCTCTCTTTCCTCTTTAGATTTATTACTATTATATCGATCCCGACAAGCTTGCGCAGGTAAACAGTGGCCCTTGCATGAAGCTTCCGAACTTCCAAAATCAATATCCTTTATCGCGGGATCCTTCAGCGTAATCAGATTGCTATTAACCGTTCCTAAAATAAGATACGTAAAAAGCACTATCACAAGCCCTATAATCGCGCTTGTTATCGTCTCTTTCGCGGATGATATCGCGGCATTGTTGCCCGCCGATGCCGCGTACTGTATTCCGCCTATAACGATCATGACAACGGCAACAACGCCGACTATCATCGTGCCAAACCTGTAAATTATACCTATGTAATCAGCTATGCCGCTCGCGGTTCTATTGTTTCCTATACCGATCTGAAGATTTACGGCATCAGTATAAAAAGGAAACAAAACAAAAACAGATATCACAAACGCCGCCAGTATCAATTTTAAATAAAAATATCTCATTGTTATCTTTATTGCAATACAATAATTTTTAAAAAACTATTCCTATTGTATCAAAATTTTCCCCGAGATAAAAGCCACTCCCAAAACGACCATGGCAAAACCCGCAAGTATGATTCCCACTTTAACACTCATGCCAAAATTCTTTGGCATGTATTTGGAAACAGATGCGAGACCGCTCCAAAAACCGACAAAACTTCCAGCGGTGCTCCTTGGAACGCCCACTCTGACTTTGATGTTGTCTCTGGCTTCAGAAACTTCTCCGTCCTCATCAATACCACGGACCTGAACGGAAATATCGTAAACATCGTTATGTTTCGCATCGTCCGGCACCACAAAATTGAAAACGTCATCAAACTCGGTCGTATCCACTTCCCGATAAAGATCACCTCCAACTTTCCACGCATAGTGATAGTTAGAACCTACGTTGAAATTATCGGTCTTTGCAACAAACTCCACGGATTTTCCCGCTTGTTCAGAAACAAACCTGCTCTCTTCGCCAGCGACAGGATCGCTGTACTCAAATCTGTCCTCGGGCTGCACTATTTCTATGATTGGGCCGCTAACTCGAAGCTTGATGCTTCCTTCCGCCATAACTTCCCCCTTGGCGTTATCGACAAGCTTAAGAGTTATCGTATGGTAATCTCCAACAGGCTTTGTACTGTAAAGAATGTAAATGTTCTTCCCTAAACCGGAACCTTTCTTATCGTTCTGTCCATCCACAAACCACTGAAAATTAAATTTCTGATTTTCTTTTTCGAAACTGCCCTCTGACGCACATATACCAACGGGAATTTTTCCCCCATAGGGAACCGTGTCGCGCTCTTCTATATTCTCACCACAAGCGGTCTTCAAAGATAGATTATGGCTAATTTTCAGATCAACGCTGTTCTCGGCCTCCCTTCTGCTTTTAGGATCTATTACACGCACTTTGAATTTATATACATCCCCAACTGACAAATTTTCTATGCCGGGCAAGTTCCTAAAGGAAAGCTCATCATTGCCTCCAAGCTGTATATTGCCTTGTCCAAGATTACAAAAATGGCTATATGCCGGAAATTTTTCCTTGTCACAAATGTCCGCACCGCCGAACTCCCATTTATAATACAGAGAATCTTTCTCTAAATCTCCGTTTAAGACATCAGCCTTGAGAGTTAACATATCCCCGCCGGATCCCGTTGTCGGCAAAGTTTTCCTATCGGCGTTTAACTGAACATTTATATTTCCTTCAGAACCAAGATATGTCTTTTTTGCCGCTTGGGCGATAGCCACATTTCTTTTCATATCAATCCCAACCGCCGTTAAAAAGATATCGTAATAGCCATTGGGACCTATTTGCCTGTCGGCAGGAAATGAAAGCTCGATTTGCCCCTGTCCGACATAATCTGCCTCGTCCGAATAGCCATCTCCGTCCGTGTCAGGCACCAGCGGGTTCGTCCCCGCTATATACTCTTGAATGTTTCTCCATTTTTCAGCTTCTCCTCCCGCGACAAAAATATTTCCGATGGAATCTTCCATGCCGGGAACAGCAGTAACATAATATTCTCCAGATTTATTGAAAAATTTTTTCGCAAAATACCCATCTTTGTCGGGATCATCATCTGGTAAAACCTGACCAATACTCTTTATCAAAACACCGTTAACTTCCCTGCCAACAAAATTTTCCTCTTCCCAGTAATCATCCATGCCATCATTATCCGTATCCTTGCTCGGAGTTCTGGTAATGTAATCACAGCATTGACCACTGCCCGGCGCAGGACTCCTGCCGGAAAGTTCAGCAAGCTCTCCTCCCGCAACCACTGTGTTGTAGGATATTTTTTGTTTTGTAGCGCTGTCCTGCACACACCAGCTAAAGAGACCGTTCTCCATCATATTCGTTCTGAAATTTGTCGCCTGTGCCGTGGCACCTACTTTGTTATCTTCGCCAACGCCTCTCGCAAAAACATTTATTGCCAATTCCGCATCCGGCTGCTCCTTTTTTTCTTCATTGCCGGCGCTGCCAACCATTTTGGAGAGCTCCCATTTCCATGGAGGACTGTTAAAAGGATCATAAGATTCACCACCGCTGTAAACTTCTTCACACGGAGGAACATCCAAACTGCCGGACTGTACACATCCACAATTTTCAGCTTTTACATAAAGACCTTTTAAAAAAAACAAAACAACCACAGTAAAAGCAAAAAACAAAACAACACTTTTATAAAATTTTAGCTTCGCTCGGCAAAACATTAAAATTATTTTTATCTCCTAAGAACAACTTTGTTTATGAAAGGATACAAAATTAAAATCAAAAGGAATACACTAGCAAGTATCACCCCAAATTTGAGGAAGCCGCTCATCTTTAATGGTATGTGACTGAAAGCCGCCGCAATGGCATCGGTAAATCGCTTGGAATTTCCCGCACTTGCCTTGGAAGAAACAACAACAAACCGAATGGTGTCCATGCCCTCTTCCGGCTCCAGACGACTGACGGATTTCGCCATAACTGTCAAATTCACGATTGTACCGGGACTAATATCGGAAGAAGCCGTATAGTCAAAATAGATATGTTTTTCAGAAGCAATTTCAGATAAAACTTTTTCATCTCCGATTGCCCATGTCACTTCCCATCCTTCATCCGCCATGAAATTCCTCAACTCTGCGGTAAGCGTCATGGTTTCCCCCTGAAAAATTTTTATAAATCTGCTTTCCTCATCTGCAACGGGATCACTGTACTCAAATCTCTCTTCCGGCTGAACGATCTTAACCTCTGGCCCCGCAACCAAAAATGAAATATCTCCACTTGCTATTTCCTTTCCCTTGCCGGCGTCTTTAACCCGCACGCCAACGTTATGCTTTTCTCCAGAAGGTTTGGTCACCTCCAGATCATAAGTGAATTTGCCAAGACCCGATTTTTTTTGATCAAAAGCATTATCTTTTTCCCATATAAAATTTGCTTTGGACAATTCCATGTTCTCCCCTTTAAGAAGTTCAAGAATACATATTTTCACGGGGGATGGACTATTCGCAGGAACACTCGTGCTTCCCTCAACTTCACCATCGCAGGCATTGGTCAATGTCAGTCCCGCGCCAATGGGCATACTCATGTTTGCTTCAGCCCTTTTTCTGTTGTCAGGATCTGTAGCCTCTACACTAAAAGTATAATTGTCTCCCACTTTAAGTCTGCCATTTTTGATTCCCGGCAGATTCAAAAGGCTCTTGCTCCCGTTCCCACCAAGCTCTATTCTGTTTCGTCCCACATCACAAAATTCACCGAACTCTTCCGTCTCACAAATAGATTCCCCATCAAAAATCCATTTGTAATACAATCCACCGCTATTTATATCTGGGGTAAGTATTTGAGCTTCCAACTCAAGGGTTGAAGATGAACCAACTGTCAGAACATCTTTATCGGCTCTCAAAGCAACCTCGAGCTTTCCTTCATCTCCCACAAAAAGCCTCTTTTTACCGCTAGCTATTCCAACTTTTTTAGCTTGAGTAATCCCAACAGAAGTGGCCGTGATATCATAATATCCGTCTGGACCGGCCGGCTTTTTAACATCAAAAGAAAATGTCATCTGTCCACTGCCCTGATAATCCATCTCATCTGCAACTCCATCTCCGTCCGTATCCGCATTTGTTGGATTTGTGCCAGCTATATATTCCTCTATATTGGTGAAGACCGCATCGGCTCCGCCCGTGGGATATACAATTTCTTTCCCTCCAACGATCGCCCTCATGGAAGGAGCAACTGTCACATATTGCCCTTTGTCATTTTTGAAACGGTTGGCAAAATATCCATCATGATCGGGATCATCTTCCGGTCGAACATCATATATAGAATTAATTCCAGCAAATCCTCTGTTGAGAAAGCGCTCTGCTTCCCACGTATCATCCATCCCATCGCTATCCACATCAGCGGCCGGCTTTCGGATTATAGGTTGACAGCAAGCACCATCAGCCCAACCAAGAGATGGATTGGCAACCTCCGGCCATTTCCCCCCCGCTATAACACTATTCATAGGCAAAGTCCAGCCTCCTGATTCATCCGTGAGACAAAACGCTTGATATGTAGAATTTAAACTAGTACGATAGCTCATCGGCGCAACTACGACCGTCACATCTTCGCCCTCTTTCGGCGACGGAGGACCAAAATTAATATTCAGCCACGGTTCATACGCCGTCTCCTTCTCTTTTTCATCAAAAAGATTGATAAGCTTGGGAAGCTTCCAATCCCACTTAAATCTTTTTGCATCATCGAAATGGAATGGAAATTGAGGAAATGAGCTAAAGTCATCAGCTTCACCCTTGACGATTGGATCTTCGCATGGAATTTCCTTTGGAACCTGAACTCCCTGGCACGCA
This sequence comes from uncultured Candidatus Saccharibacteria bacterium, assembly GCA_964391305.1. GTDB lineage: Bacteria > Patescibacteriota > CALEFQ01 > CALEFQ01 > CALEFQ01 > CAYMJO01. The sequence continues at coordinate 13,561 of CAYMJO010000003.1, forward strand.
CAGGTATCGTATGGATTATCCGGATCATCCGTACGCTTGTACTCATCCCTTTCCTGATCTCTTGGAACACACTTGCCAATTTTATAGTTCGGAGGAAGCTCCGTGTCCTCAAGCGTAATAGAAAAATTTCTCAAGGTTACATCAGCATAAGATGGTCCATTACTTCTTTTAACACTACCCGGCTTCGACCCTAAAGCAGGCTCCGCTCCGAGCGCAATGAAAACATTGTCACGAGGCTGCATAGGCGATTCAACTTTTAGACCCGCAGGGCTTTTCAATATATCCTTGCCGCCGCTGTCATATATATGAAATGTCCCGCCGGCAGGCCCGATATCTATTTCTATTTTGTACCACTCGTCCGGATTCCATTGAAAATTGTCACCGACATTTGCGCCGGGAACCGCCGTTCTCTCTATTCCCCATTCCGGTAAAAAGTTCATGCTGTTCGACCACATATGCTCCATTCCCTTTGGACTTTTCTTAGTCTGTATAAAAAAATTTTTGTCACTGCATTCTTTCCAATCATGCCATCTTCCTATATTAAACGTCACTCCATCTAGATCCTCCCTCCCTAAATTTCTCAAGGATTGCAGATCATCATCCAATCCCCTTGCCTCATACGACAAATGAACATGGGCAACATTTACCTCCTTGGGCAAATTTTCTATAGTCAACATAGAATTTTCACCAAGCATAAAGCCCTCACTTGTAAACGTTCCATAGTATCTTCCATATTTTCCTCCCGTTTTTTGATCAACTTCGTCCTCGCCTTTGGTAAGACTCAAATTAATACTATAGTCCTCGCCCTGCGCATGCACATTTTTTACAAAAACAAAACCTGCAACGCATAGCGCCGCCAAAAGTAAAATTGAACAAATTTTCACATTAAAATTCATATTCGGCAAAATACTTTTTAGACCTCAAACAACTTTAAGCCTTGAGTCTCATTTACCTTGCCTGAATCGGCTTAATCACCCTAGTAATAAAATAGAAGAAGACGCCGAACGCAACAATTGCCGTAAATAATTTTAAAACCATTCTGAATTTCTCTGGAACATAGTTAGAAATTGTTGCAAGTCCCTTTTTGATGAACTCATCCGGTCCAGCTGCAACCGAAGACCCCGCAACGAGTATGCTCAAGCTGTCACTCGCTTCTTTGACATCACCTTCTTCAGATATCCCCCTTATGAAAACCGATATACGATATGTATCGTCTTCCGTGGCTTCGGCTGGAATCACAAAGTTAAATGTTTCATCTTCACCACGCTGAAATACTTCGCCATTAACACTCCATGAATAGTCCATGCTTGAATCAATAGGAAAGTTAACGGCATCCGATACAAACTGAACATTGGTATTTGGAGCCGCTTTTGCAAACCTCTCCTTCGGTCCGTATCCCGGACCAACCTGCTCAGAAAAAGGCTCAACTATTTCTATTCGCGGGCCTTCCACAACAAGATTTATGGAAGCACCACCAAGCACAACTCCATCGGAAGCATCCTTTACCTTTAAAATCACATCATGTTTATCTCCAATTGGATTAGTCACCAACATATTATAAGTACTTTTGCCAAGCCCGGAGTTTGCCAAATCCGCCTGCCCGTCTTTAAACCACTGAAAGTTGGCTCCCAATAAATTTGCTGAACTAGTTTTTATGAGCTCTGCAACGCATATTTCCACAGGCTCCTTGCTGTCCGCGGGGACACTTTCTCTTTCCTTAGCTCCCTCTTTACATGCCGTAGTCAGAGTCAACCCTTGAGCAATCGGCAAACTGACCGTCGCACTGGCATCCCTACGACTTGAAGGATCTATGATATGCACCCCAAAAGAATATTGATCGCCAACCCCAAGATTGCCCTCTGCAATTCCAGGAAGCTTCAGTAAACTCCGATCACCAGATCCCCCAAGCTCGAGTATCCTCTGCCCAACATCGCAAAACTCTTTGTAAACCTCATTGTCACATATGGACTGCCCATTAAAGTCCCATTTATAATAAAGATTTTTTTTATCAACTTCACCGCCGACGACATTTGTCTCTATCTGCATCGTACCATCATCAGAAAGAGTGAGAACCTCTGGATTAGGATCAAGCTGCAACTCAATTTTCCCACCGTCACTCACTATCAGCTTATTGCTATTGCTGGCAATCCCCACAACGATCTCCGAGTTCGTCATTCCAAGAACGGTCGCCGTAACAACATAATAACCACTCGGCCCCGGAGGAACTTCTACGGGGAAAGAAAATTCAAGAATACCGATCCCCTGATAATTCATCTCGTCTCCCACACCATCGGCATTCGTATCCCCTATCATTGGATTGGTCCCCAAAATAAATTCTTCCAAATTCGTCAGCTCGCCATCCGCCCCTGATACATGAACCTTCCCCATATGATCTACCAGAGCCGGAACAATTGTCACGTACTCTCCCTTTGCATTTTTAAATTTATTGTTTAAAAAACCATCATGATCGAGATCATCATCCGGCTTCACCAGATCCAAATAGTTTTTTTCAGTCACTTCAACCCCTTCTATTTCCTTTCCTAAAAAATTGAGTCTTTCCCAGCCATCATCCATCCCATCTTTATCTACATCCGTTTCCACCGAGCGCGTCAGAGCTCCGCAACAGGCTCCATCCCCCAAGCCAAGCGAAGGACTTAAGGGCTCTGCAAGCTTTCCTCCCGCCAGCACATTATTATAATTGACCGTTTTCCCATTATCTCCCCTTGTCAAACAAAAGCTGAAAGACAGGTTGTTCGGCATCGTCCTAAAATTCAACGGTACGGCGACCGCCATTGCCTCCTCTCCCTCCATCATGTTTGCATTTGCAAAATTAACTTCCACCTTGGGACTCGGCTCATCATTTTTTTCCTTATTAAACAATTCTTCAGCCACATCATTCAAAGTCCACTTGGGTTTGAGTTTTATCATTGCCCTTTTCCAATCTATGCTGATCGAAAATGGACTGCTTGCCAAATCTATTTTTTGATCTCCTGATTCAGGATCTTCACACGGAGGAGCCGTCTTGCCATCAAAGGAAACACACCCACACGTATCGTAAGGATCGGAAAGATCATCCATGGGATCTCCCATATCCGTGCCTTTTTCGTCTTCCCTTTTATCCTTTTCAGCATCAGGAGGTTCCTCATCACACTTTGGATATCCATCATTGTCATCATAATCGTTCGTATTTTCAATTTCTAAAGTCACATTTTTATATTTTGACCCAGGCTCTGCCGGAAAGGCCGCCGAGCTCGCAGGCCCCGCGCCAAAATATACAGCCTGCTTCTGCGCCAAGAAGGGCCAAGAAAAATTCACCTTTCCACTAACTTTGATTTCAGAATTGTCTTTGTCAGTAATGGTAATCTCCGCTTCATCATCGTCCCAATCCAGCTTAAAATGATAGGTATGATCGGGAATCCAATTCTCCCCAAGCATCTTGGAAACCTCATCCCATTCACAGCTTATCTGGGTTTTTAAATCGAACCCCGGAGCATTCCCAGCTTGAGGGGTTTTCTCCCTTTTTCTAAATTGTAGCCAATAGCCTGCATTATCATAGGGAGAAGGCGCCGCTTTATCAACCATGGAAAAAATTTGTCTTTTCCCTTCGTTTTTCTGTGAAAGTCCCGTAACATCAAATTCAAGAATTCCTTCATCAATTGATTTTCCACCAGCGAGTTCTCCTATGTTCCAAATAACTTGAGACGCATCACCGCTAATTTCAAATTCTTCATGAGTGTGGCTTTCAGAAGCCTCGACGCCTATATTCTTTATAAAAAATACCAGCAGGATCACAATGAATACCCCGGTAAAAAAAAGTCTTTTCTTTTGTCCTATAGAAAACATAAGACCTGTAAATAAAACTTATTATCTTCTTATAAAAATCATAACTAGGTCGGTATTATAGCAGACACGATAGCAGACACGATAGCAGCCAAGACCATCAAAAAGGAAACCAAAACAAGCGCCACTGTAATACCTCCTATCATGGCGTTTTTAGGTTTTTTAATCCACATAAAAAAATGTATCCAACCAACCCCTAAAATACAGGCTATTGCCAACCCAAGTCCTATTAATATGGTCCTCATGGGATCTGATATTCCCAATCTTTTTTCCAAAAAATCTTCGACCAAATCCATTGCATTTCCTCCTGTAAGAATTTTTTTACCCGCATCGGTCGCCAGCTTATTGGCAGAGGCAGAGTTTGCCCCTGGATTATTACGCCTGTCAGCATTTAGATTATTTCGGTTATCTCTATCTTGGGCCCCTTCAGTCATATAATTGAACTATCATTGAAATTATAATTAAAAAGAGGATAACAGAAAGCAAAATATAAAACTTTCACAATCGTCTCTCCTCCATGAAAAATCATCCCCCGCCAACAATTTCATTCCTGACAACCATCAACTCTTTGCGTCTTCCTCTTGCGATTCCGCGAAATCTTTCTTTGCCTGTTCGATTTCCAAAAGCTGTCTTGGATCGCTCGTTATGACTTGATCTTCCGTATATGAGGCAACAATCTTTATCGCGACGTGCTTCAACCCTGCAAAGAATATTCCCTCTCCAACATCGCTTTCAAGCAAAAGATATTTTTCGCCATCGGTAAGATGAAAAGTATCAGCGATTAAGTCAATTGCCGCCGGCGACTGCTTCAGCAAAAGTTGTATAGAAGAGTTTGTGACAATAGCCTTGCCGTAATCCGAATGCAGAAAATCTGCAACATCCTGACTTATCGTCGTAACCCCCAAATAGTATTTTCTAGCTCTTTTTGCGAGACCAAAAAGAAACTTTGCCGAATCTTCATATTGCATCATCCACCAAGCTTCATCTACAACCAATATTCGCCTTTTCAACTGTGAACGGACCACATTCCATATATAGTTCAACACCACATACATTCCAATGGGTCTCAACTCATCCTCTAAATCACGAATGCTAAACACCACAAACTGATTTTCCATATTTATGTTGCTTTCCTGATTAAACACGCCCGCAAACGTTCCTTGCGTGTACTTCTGTAGCCTCAACGCGAGGTTCTCCCCGCCTTCCATGCTATCGAGTACTTCTTCAAGATCTTGCATGGTTGGGACACTCACTTTAGAAAGATCCGATTCCGACGTGATATCCTTCTTTGCATATGTCTGAGTAATTGCCGTATCCATAATAGAATCTTCTTCAGGCGAAAGCTCACCAAGCATTAAATTCATAAGCCCTATAATAGCCACCGTCGCGGAGCGCAAAACGTCGGAAGTTGTCTCGCCTCCTTTTGAAGTCGGAAGATCGAAAGGATTTATTCTGTTGTCGGCATTTAAAGAAATATCCAAATAGCTTCCCCCTACGGCATCGCTCAAATACTTATACTCATTTTCGGGATCAATAACTATGACATTACTGCCCATCATAAGACTGCGCAGAATCTCAAGCTTGGTCGCGTAGCTTTTTCCAGCGCCTGACTTCGCAAAAACCACGGCATTCGCGTTTTCCATGCTAAATCTATCAAAAAGTATCAGACTGTTATTGTGACGGTTGATGCCATACAATATGCCCTCATTCGACGTCAGTTCATTTGAAACAAATGGAAACGTCGTGGAAAGAGGCGCCGTGTTCAGGTTTGTTTCCACATTGAGCCCATTATTTCCCAAAGGAAGGGTAGAATTAAAGCCCTCTTCCATCTGCATCATGGCATGCTTCGAATAAACCAATTTTGTGCTAAGAACAGACTCCATGGCCTCTGTAGTCTCATCTAATTCTTTCTTTGTCGTTCCATAAACGGTTATATACAATGAAAACCTGAAAAGTTTTTCAGTCCCCTGCTGGAGCTTATCCCGAAGTTCTTCAACATCATGAAAAGCAGTATCTAGAACGGGATCTCTCACCGCGCCTTTTTCTTCATTCATCATTATAGAAGTCTGAATTTGGCCAACTTTGTTTCTGAGTTTTTTCAAAAGAAGTTCAGTGTCAACGGCGTAGAGAAACATGGATATGTCCATGCTGTGATTCATATTCACTATGGGCGAAAACCAGCTCGTCTGTAAAAACCTTGGATAAGTATATATAAAAAGCGTCCTCGCATACCTATCACCAACCTGTACGAAACTGGGCGTGACTTTCATCGCCGCCGGCGCAATAAGATCTTTCACAGTTGCAAGTCCCTTGCGATAAACTCGTTCAGCCTCCAAAACAGCTTCTCTTTTCACAAGCTCTTCTTTAGGCACTTTTTTCAAATTGTTTTTTAGACCAAACATATTAAGATTAAAATTCAAGAGAAATGTATTTTTGAAAATTTTCCCTGCTCAAATCTTTTACATCCTATTCTTCATCGTTGATAAATCCCCCCGCGGAAACATCAAGTTTGTCTATATCCGCCAAATTCTCCTGCTGAAACGTTGCGGGATTATAAGTGTTGTAGAAAAGTTCTATCAGCTCTTGAGTGCCAAGCGAGGCAACTCTAAGCCCGACGCCTTGCAAAGACCCTATAATATTTTCCACTCTTTGGACCAACCGATCTCTGTATCTATGAAAATCTGTCTCTTTATGAATAATCGTCTGCGCCGGACTAAAAAATCTGCTGAAGAATCCCTCTTTTCTTCCTTCCATGGGATAAAAAGGAACCACCATATAAAACCCTTTACTCATAATATGGCTAAGCTCGACAAGCTGGGAAACATACTCAATATACTCCGCAGTCTGTATTTTCAAAAGCTCGGACACCTGTTCCGATTCAAGTTTTCTTAGAGCTTCCAAATACTTATCGATGTCCAGCTTTCTAGATTGGATAACAATTTGTATGGGAAAATCAAGAGAATTCAAAAAACTTTGATATGCATAGATGATTGCCTCTTGCTCTTCCGTAGACTTCAATGCGAAGTTCATACTGGATACCATAAGAACCGATCTAAGCCCACCATCCTTAAGTACCGCAACGCCCTCGCGTATTTCCTCGATATTAATATAGCTCTGGGTACTCTGCCCGCCTTTCGAAGGCGTCAGCTTGTCAGAATGCATGGTCTGCTCCTTTAATTTTTCATTTTTTTTCTCTGACATTTTTTTTATAAAATTTACAAAGAAATAGCCTAATCACATTATTTCTCTCCCAACAGTTCATCTACGCGCTCTTCTCTTTCTTCGCTGGTCATTTCATTAACACCCGCTTTATCCACGGATGATCCCGAAGCGCCGTTTTCTTCGAAAGTTGAGTAATCAATATTCCGTTCGTTATCCAAAATATGCGCCAGCTGCTTCAGTCTGCTCTCCATAATTTTTTTTCCGACTTCCGACACCGTTGCCTTTTTTCGCACTTCCGCCCCTCCACGCACATTGGTCTTAATATCACCCACTCGGAAATCGCGTCTCCACAATCTTACCTTGGGCTGTATAAAATATTTGAATCCCGCCATAAAGAAATAAATAAAGGGTCTCCCGTTCACTTTGTAAAAAGCAAATGCCAGAAAAAGCCCAAGTACTGGAACGGCGGGAATAAGAAAAAGCTCAATTGACGGAGCCAGCGTCCATATAACAAACAAAACCCCGACGCCTCCCAAAACATAAAGGAACTGTCTAATCGTTAAAGGACCGATTATCTTGTCTTCAACTTCGACAAATTGTGGAACGGAATACTGCATATAATTGTTTTAGCCGCGTGCCGGCACACGCGGGTTTCAATGTTTTCTCTGCTCAAGATTGCACACAAACTGTACAAGCCGATATCCACTTATGCCACAGTGTAAACAAACGAGATGACACCATTTATCTAAGCAACAATTTACTTATATCCGCCATGACATGAAACTGCGTTTCCGTTAAATAAGGCTTGCTTGATACTTTTCGAAACGCCGCAATCTCCGCGATATTCTTATCTTGTTGCATACTCTCGTTGCCTATTTCGATATAAGTTTTATAAAGATTGCTCTCCCTCCAAGCTTCGATAATTTCCACGCGCCCCGCCTTTGACATATTCGCAATGTTTTGAATCTCATTTTTCATACGCTTCAGGAGCCCCGCATAATCTTGCGGCGCAGAGACAAGTGCTTCTGGCATGACATTTTTTAGATCATCAACCGTAGACAAAGAAAAATTTTTCTTTTGGCTCCAAGACGGCTCTTTCATTTGTTTTTCAGCATTTGAACGTCCCGATTTAGAAGCTTGCGGTTGCGAAATAGATGGAGGCTTCACAATTCTAGGCCCCACTATTTTCTCTCCAGAAACATGCCCCGTTTTTTTCGGCGGCGTTATATCGTTAGTAGTTCTAACAACATGATTAGAAGATTTAGAAGATATTTGAAAGGGCTCTTCCTGTGCTTTTTTCCCCGCAACGCTGACAGGGGCAGAAGAATCCGTTTTCTCAAACAACTTCAACCTATTTTTGAAACGATCGACATCCTCACTCGTTTGGTTCAACTCATCGTTAAAGGGTTCAATAAAGTTATCTCTGATAAGTCTTTCTATAACGGGGACATCCCCTGAAACCCGGCCAAGATTTAACGCCAGCTTATCAGATAAAGCTTCAACTGGTTCCACGCCCAGCAGAATATCTCCCGAATACGCCACCAAAAAATCCATCTCCTTCTCATTGAGTCTAAACTCATTTTCGATTGCCGTCATCAAAGTTGACGGCTTTTCCGAAAATAGAAAATCTCGTACAGCGGGAGGTCTTTTTTCTGCCAGTTTGAAAATATCCATCTTTTTATTCTATAAAAAATATTTGAACAAAACTCAAGAAAGCTTTTTTTACAGGTAGCTTTTAAGAAACTTGTCATTACTTATAGCTTTATATGTCGGATCAGTTTGTTTATACTGGCTTACCACATTACTCACTACCATTTTCTTTTGCTCATCGGAAAGCATGCTGATAGTTTTCTTCAGCTTGTCAACGCCCATTTGCTTTGTAGTTTTTTGTATAACATCAGTCTTGTTTTTTTGATCAATCTTGCTGTTGCTCAAAAGCTTGCTAAAAGCAACCCCCAAATGCGACGAATCTCCAGCCTGGCCAAGCTCGCCAAGCATAGCATCCTGATTACTTGCAATACTTTCTTTATCTTCACCCGTCATGTTTTTCGCAAAGGAATTATCCACGGCAAGAAGACTCTTGTGAACGTTCTTCGAGGCATCGCTCCCCGTAGCGTACCCGCCGCTTTTTTGATCCCTTAA
>CAYMJO010000003.1:22716-32444 GCA_964391305.1 uncultured Candidatus Saccharibacteria bacterium
GCGGCCTTGGCGGCATCCTGCGCTTCGGGATCTTTCTTATCCACCGCCGCAGCTAACCTTTTAGGTCCTTGCTTGGCAGCGAGCATTGCCATAACGACAGGTTTTCTTATTTCTGAATCACCTAATTTGTCAATATCAGCCTTCTTGAGGACATCCTCTAATTTAGCCCTTTCGATCATAGGATTGAGCACATCGGTCGGCGAGGAAGCAAGCATATTTTGGTTATACTGCGCCAAAGCGTTCATGCTACCATTCTTGCTAAGAGCTCTCTCGGCGGCGAGTCTTTTCTTGACATTAGCCCCACCTCCAAGAAGCCCTCTTTTTGCCATTTCAAGGGCAAGCGCTCTGGTTTCTGGACTCTTCCCTTTTTTATCTTTTGAAACGGCATTTCCGAAAGTCTTGCTCAACTCCTCGTTCGTCATGGATTCAGTCTTAAGGCTCTTGGCCGCATCCTCTTCCTGCTTGGACAATACGGCATTTGCCGCTTTAGTGACTTCTCCACCAACACCCCCTCTTCGAATAAACCCACCAACGATAGGTATTCTACCAAGCCCTCTCCTTATACCTCCAGTAACCTTCCCAACTGGCTTATGAATTCTAGCAAATCTCTCCGCTCCTTTCTTCTTTTTCGCCTTTTCACGCGCCTGTTTCCACGCGCTATAACCACTGCGATCCTTCACTCCCTCCCATCTTTTTTTGCCGAAATTCATTACCGCACCCGCGCCCGCAATACCCATGCCCTTAGACATATCTACCGCCTTGTACAGAAGGACTACCACAACGATAAGCTTTAATAGGGTCTGCATATTAATACCATTTGTAAATATAGTTCCCGCCGCATTTTCCGCCTCCTCGGGCATATCCGATACCATCTGTAAAACTATATCAACAGCAAGATAGACCATGAAAACGGCCACTGGTCCGTAAAAGGCATTTTGCAAAAACATTTTCCACCACTTGCCGGTGAAATCTTTCGTTGACGGAAGGATCATCGCAACATAAGCAAAAGGCGAAAGAATTATCAAAATCAAAAGGGTAATAAAGCGAATTACAAAAAACACCGATAAGAACAACAAAGCGATCATCAGTGCTATTTCAAAAACTATAACAACAAATATCGTCTGAAAAAAGATTCCCGTACCACACCCATCCTGCGGACATCCTTTGACAAGAAACCAATCCTGTACCCCCATGCTTTTTGCGAAGTAGCCGCCTATGTTTCCGCCCTTCATGTGATCCGTAAAAGTCACCATTATAATATTGCAGAAGTCCAAAACAACACCGCTTATAAGCTTGCTGAAATTGATCAGCAAAACCGCCGCTATAAAAGGCACGATCAATTTCTTAATATGATAGGAAGGCACCCGCAAGATCGTGGCAAAGCCTATAGCGAGAAGCACGAGCACAAAAGCCATGTTCGCAACGCCAACCGTAATCTTCCATCCGGAATCCACCGCGGCGTTTCCCAAAAAATTACTAAACATGTCATCCTTAATCACAAACTCGAACATCATTGAAATAAGAGCCAGTAATTTCCCCAGCGCCACTGCAAATTGCAGAAAAACCCAACCAATTAATTCTTCTTGATTCCACATACTTGGCCCTCTTGCCTCCGCAATCGCCGCATGCGGCAAAAACAAAACTACAGCGATTGAACACAAAAACACCAAAACCGGCGCTTTGTAAGCGCTAAAAAAACTTTCAAGCCTCGATTTCAAAATCCTTGTTTTGAAACACAATCTCAAAAAGCCGTATACTCTCTGAAAAATCTTTTTTATTTTCAATTTATTTTTCAAAAATCTTATCTCGGTTTAGCTTCGATAAAAAAGGAAAAATTTACAAATAAAAAATAAAACACTATTATTCGTACTCCTCAAGTATTTCATTAATCGCTGTGTTCAGCGCCGTCACGACCACAAAACTGTAAAAACTTTCCAAATTATTAGAGAAGCCAACCGTTGTGTCAACGGCTGCGTTGAGCAAACTCGAAAACTGTATGCTTGAAATTTTGACATTCTCACTTTCGCCTTCAGCCGGAGACTTGGAGGGATCGGAACCCTCCGCGGCTGAACTCTCCTGCTCATTCCCACTCTCTCCCTGTGTCTTCGGCTTGGTGCCCGAACTTGTGGCTTTCAGTTTTTGCACCTCTAGAGCCTTGGCGCGCACCTCCTCCAGCTGACCCGAAAGCGTGTAGAACTGCTCATAGGCGTTATTTTTCCCAGAGAGCAACTCCATATAGCTATCCCATCCATGTTCACCCGCCAAATTTATTTCACCGAGATCTACATTATCCACGCTGACTTTCACAGGACACCAGTCATAAGTTTTTCTTTCTATCGCATCCAGACGGAGGCTAAGACTAACGTTGGGATCTATATTGGTGCAATTTTTTAAAAAGGCATTGAAGTACCTTCCAACGGCATTATCTGAAGTCCCATAGAGATATTTCCCATAATTTAACACTATTCCCCCCTTATCACCTACTTTCTCAAAAATCTTCTTCCTTATAAATTCTACCGCCCTCTGTTTCAAAACATCCATAATGATGCCATAGAGATTTTTACTGATAAAAGACTTCAACTGCTCTATTACAAAATCAACACCAACGTTGGACCAGATTGCCCTAGCATGAAAGATTGGAAAGAAGCCAGAAAGCGAAAGTGAAAAACATAGAAATATCACAACGAATTTATTTTTAAAACTATTCTTCATCTATAAATCCTTAAAAAAATAAAGCTATTTATCCTTGCTATCCTCCACTTTATTATCGTAGGGCTTAAGAAGATCCATGTTCATACCAAGCTCATAGGTTTCTGACAAACTTTTCAGCTCCTCTTGAGACTTTGCCAAACCTTCTTCCAATTTGTTCATTTTGGTCAAAAGCATGAGACTCTTTGATGGATCTTCGTTCAGTTTGTAAAGACCTCGCGAAAAACCCTCCATCTCTAAAAGAAAACTCACAAATTTCTTGTGAAAATTCTTCGCTTGAGATGGAACCCGCATTTCGATCAGTTTATCCGAAAACATTGCCAACTGCTGGGAAGGACGGTCAAAAAGTTCAAATTGTCCGCCCACCGCCTTGCTAAGTGTGCTTTTTGTCTCATCGGGATTCTTTATATCTTCACCAAATATATCCATCATGCTTAATTGCAATTCCTCGGCATACTGAACAATGGCATCCTTTGCCGCTTCTTCTTCAACCTCTACGATGTTCAGATCTGAATCCGTAATCACTATTTCCTGCGAACCAAGCTCTACATCCAAAAGACTGTTTAGATCTGTGAAATCCGAAAGCCCAAGATCCTGCAGGTTTGCCCCGGACAATGATTCATTCCCGCCATTGAGCAAGCCATCAATGGCTTTAAGCCCCGGAGCTTCCGCATTCGCGCCGCCATCTGCCATTGCAGAGCTGGAAGATTCAGACTTACCTTCAAGATAGGATTTGTTCGGATCATATCCCTTTGAAATCTCCGTTGAATCTGAAAACGCATCTCCATCCGTATCGGAAGCTAAAGGATTAGTCCTGTAACTATTAATTTCTTCTCCGTCATTGAGCCCGTCGCCATCGGTGTCTTTGACCATAGAGTCCGTGCCAATTTTTTCCTCTTGATCGTTGGCAATGCCGTCACCATCTATATCATTCTCCTCGGATTTAAACTCCTCCTTAAAATATTCTTCCTGTGAAAATTTCTGGGCAATCGTGCCCCTATTCCAAATCAAAGTCAGGGCAGTTGCCGCGGCAAAAAATAGGGCAACTGTCGTCAAAACAATTTTCTTTTTATGTTCTCCATGCATCATCGCAATTTATTTTTTAAAAAATCTGGCCTAGCTTCAAATAAAACAATCTATAAAATACTTTACCTAAACAAAATAATTAGGAACAAAGATCTTTTTATGTAGGAACTGCTCTTCTTTCCCACTTAACTTAATTCTATTTCGTTGTCTCATGAATTATATAATATTTCGCGATTATCCGCAACCGCGATTTCCGCAATTATCCACAACGAACAAAAAAATTGTCCATGACCATAATCATCGAAAAAATATTTGAGCAACTTTTATGTTCAAGGTCGTTACGTAAAAATGTTCATAGCGATTTAACAAGCCGAATCCACTTTGCAAAACTGACTTCTTCCGGCCGAGCCGAAGAATCGATGCCAGAATTAATAAAGGCTTTTTTTAGCTCAAAAAGGTCAAATTCTTCATCTCTTCCCAGATTCCTAAGCAGTAACTTCCTCTTAAACCGAAAACCCAAACGGATGGCTTCCAAAAATTTTTCAATACCCAAATCATTCAAGTCTCTCTTGATTTTAGTTTTAATTTTCAGCACGGAGCAAACGACCTTCGGCCTTGGATAAAAACTTCCGGGATTTATGTCGAACAATTTTTGCGGTTCCCCAAAAATCCTCACAGTCAAAGAAAGCACGCTCGACTTTCCCTCTTTCTCAACGATCCGTTCTGCGACCTCTTTTTGCAGGACAACGATGATCTCGCTCGGACTTATTTTATTTTTTAGAAAAAAAATTATAACGGCAGTCGCAATATTAAATGGCAGATTGGAAACAACCTTGTACCCATAATTTTTTAAGGCGAGTCCCGCAATATCCAAATTTAAAACGTCGCGATGGACGATTTTTAATTTCTGATCCCCAAATCTCTCTTTCAAAAATTCTACGAAGCCTCTGTCAATCTCCACGGCAAATACATTTGACGTACGCCGCAGAACCGCATCGGTTAAAACTCCAAGACCCGGACCAACCTCCACAATAAAATCACCGCGCTTGATATTAGAAGCCCTCACAAGTTTTTCTATAACCCTTTCGTCAATTAAAAAATTCTGTCCAAGTCCTCGAATCGGCGCAAGGCTGTGCGATAACAATATGCTCCTGATTTCAGATTTTTTCAACATAAGACAATATATTTAGTCAACAGCCGACGAAAGTCAAAACCAATCCCGCGAGGAAAGTTTTGCTTTGTCTTTTGATTTCAATTCGGATATACTGAAAATATATAAATTTCCAAGCAACGTATGACCCGCAAAATCATCGACCAAATAGAAAACCAAAAGAATACTTTTTCGGCTTTTCTCATTACCCTATTCGTGATAATCCTCCTGCGTACTTTCCTGTGGAGCTTTTTGATTCAGGATTACACCATTCCGGACTATACAACTTTTTTTCTGCTCACTCCGCTTTTCTATTTCAACACATTGATAAGCATAATGCTGATCACTTACCTGCTCACAAAAACTCCCATCGGAAAGCTGGCCAACATAATGCTTTACGCATGGATCTTGATATTGCTTCCGCCACTTTTGGATATTTTCTTTACAAAAAATCAAGTACTACCATTTCTGCTTTTCGGTCCCAACGACTTTTTTTATAAAATGGGGACATACTTAATAGATATGTCTGGCAAGGGACACACAATCGGAACAAACCTGCAATTGATTTTGATCATTGCCCTATTCACCATATATGTATTTTTAAAAACAAAAAGCAAGATCAAGGCAATAACGGGAGCAATAATAATCTATATAATAATATTTCTCTACACGTCCATCCCTTCGATACTTGGCATTCTCGTGCTAGGTACCTCGAAGCCTCTTTCGATGATAAGAGAAGCCGATATTCTTAATTTTTTGATTAACACAAGGGAATCTCTATTGATTTTTTACAAAGATCCCAGCGTTTATGTCAACATACAGGCATCGCTTTTCACCATTCCAGTTTTAGTCATACAGCTGTTGCTTTTATATCTCACATTTGGAAACAAAAAACTTGCCAGCACAATCAAATCTATAAGGTTTACAAGATTTATTCCACAGCTTTTCGTCTTCTTCGCCGGAATAATGTTCTCGTACAATCATCTCAATAACAAGGACATCTTCACCTTCCAATTTATACTCTCCATAATCGTTGGCTTTTTGGCTGTGCTTTTCAGCTGGCTCTACGCAACGCATCTCAACGATGTCACAGATATAAAGATTGACCGATTGTCAAATACCGACAGACCTCTGCCAAGCAGAATATCATCCGTAAAAGAATTCAAGATCCTAGCGTTCGTATTCATCATTCTAACATTGATGTGCTCTCTGACGCTTGGATACAAAATGTTCGTTCTCTTCATGATCATGATCTGTCTGCCTTATATCTATTCCATGCCGCCGTTTCGCCTCCGCCGATGGCCGGTGACATCCAATCTGTTAATCGCTGGACAGGCGACGATCGTCTTCATAGCCGGTTATCTGCTCTTCAACTCAAATAATTCGCTCATCAATCTGCCCAAAAATTTAATCGCATTAATATTTGTCGTAATCGCACTTATCTCCAGCGTAAAAGACATAAAAGACTTCCGAGGCGATGGACCCAACCGAGTTTACACCATACCGACGATATTTGGACTAAGAAAGGGGAAAATAATCATCGGAATACTCTCTTTTACGGCTTTCATACTCTTCCCCATTTTTTTAAAAAACGCCGATCTGCTCCTTGTCTCCGCCGCCTTTGGCATCGCAGAGCTTCTGATAATACTCGACCAAAAGCTAAGGGAAAAATGGATATTTGGAATGTGGTTCGTGTATATTTTTTTAGTAGCTTTGATCGCGTTTTAATAAGCTCTAAGTACTAAGCTACTTTTAATAAAAAGAAGGCTTGGTGCTTAGTGCTTATTCAAAATCTTATCCAAAATGCCCTCGGGCTTTTTTTCGTTTTTGATCAGCTCATCGCCGTCAAGACGATCTATCCATTCCAAGTTTTCAATTTCGAGAAATTGCGACGGTTGACTTAATTGCGTTCTCCCAAAAAGCTTTCTCGAAGATGCGCATAAAAGATAAAGCTCGCTCTTCGCACGAGTCATGCCGACATAGCACAGACGCCGCTCTTCCTCCATTTGCTCGGGATCGATATAGCTTCTCGCGTGTGGAAATAATCCCTCTTCCATGCCACAAATAAAGACAATGGGAAATTCAAGCCCTTTCGCCGCGTGCAGAGTCATCAGAGTCATTGCGTCGGTGTTTTCATCGTAATTATCGGTGTCTTGAACCAACGCGACTTCTTCGAGAAATTTTTCAAGCTCTTTCGCCCCTTTCGAATACTTGGAAGCAACGGATTTCAACTCACACACATTTTCCCATCTCGCTTCTCCCTCAAGAGTTCCATCGAGAAGCATTTTTTTGTATCCGCTTTTTCTGGCAACAAAATCAACCAACCCCGACACCGTGTTATTTTTCAAAAATTTCCTCGATTCTTCAAGAACATTTTTTAACTCATCCAATTTTTTAAAAGATTTTTTAAACCTTGAGAAAGATGACACTGGACTTTGGACATTCTTTTGATATTTGGATCTTAATTTTTCAATTCCTCCAATAATCGACTTTTCCTCTCGCAAGAATCTCTCAACGGCATCCAACGTTTTTTCCCCACCGCTCGCAATTCTTCGAAAACTCATAAAATCTCTATCCGAAGCAACCACGCGCAGATAGGCAAGCATGTCCTTTATCTCCTTCCTTTCGTAAAATCGCAAGGCACCAACAATCCGATATGGAATGCCTTCGGAAAGCAAAGCCTCTTCCAAAACCCTTGACTGCGCATTCGTCCGATACAACACCGCCATATCGGAAAACGTAAATTTTTGGCTTTTAACTTTCACTTTTGCCTTTTGACTTCTAACTTTTGCCTTTTCCAATACAAACATAGCTTCGTCCATCTCATCAATCGCCTCATAAGCCTTCACTTTCTCTCCCTCAACATTATTCGTCCAAAGATTTTTATCTTTCTTGTTTATATTCTCTTCAATGACTTTTCGCGCCGCGTTTAATATGTTCTTTGTTGACCTATAATTTTGTTCAAGCTTGAACACTTTTGCATTGGGATAATCTCGCTCAAATTCCAAGATGTTTCGAATGTCCGCGCCTCTCCACGAATAAATTGCTTGAGCGTCGTCCCCAACTACACAAATATTCCTATGTCCCTTCGCAAGAAGGTTGACAATAACATACTGCGCGTGATTCGTATCCTGATATTCATCAACCAAAATATGCTGAAATTTCTTCTGATACTTTTTTAAAAATTGAGGATATTTTTCAAAAATTTGGACAGTCTTCATTAAGAGATCATCAAAATCCAAAGCATTGTTGTCCTCCAAAAGCTTCCTATAGCCAAAATAAATTCTGGAAACTAGCTCTTGAATATGTCCATCAGCGCTTTCTTCGTATCCCTCGGGACCAATAAGCTCATTCTTGGCGGACGAAATCATTCCAAGCACCGCTCTCGGATTATAGTCTTTCGTATTGATGCCAAGTTCCCGCATTACCTTCCTGACCGCGCCAAGCTGATCGGTTGTATCATAAATCAGAAAGTTAGAGTCAAATCCAATGACTCCAACTTCCTGCCGCAGTATTCTCGCGCAAACAGAATGGAATGTTCCAATCACTGGCATTTTGGAATAAAAATAATTTTTCTTATCTATTTTTAAAATTTTTATAACCCTCTCTTTCATCTCATTCGCCGCTTTGTTCGTAAAAGTGACAGCGAGAATATTCCAAGGCTTGACTCCCTTTGAGATCAGATATGCGACTCTATGCGCCAGAGTTCTCGTCTTTCCCGAACCGGCGCCGGCAATGATCAAAACTGGCCCGGAAATGGCTTTGACAGCCTCGATTTGTTCTTTGTTGAGATTTTTTAAAATAGAATCCGTATTCATATTAAAGAATGATAGCTCATGGGACGCTAGAATTCAAGTTGTGGCAATATGACATTTCTATTTCCCGTTGACACAACCACATAAAGATTGACAAGCTTTTCAAAATATGCTAACATGCCCTGTTACGCCTTAAATAAGCCAAAAAGACGTATTTTAGTAGAAATACCGCAAAAACGGTATTTCCAGTATAAATGTAATAAAAGGTCTTTAAATAGCTTAAACAAGGAAAAAACTATATTCGAAAACAGATAACACCTCTTTTTAGAGGAGTTAAAAGGTTTCGAAAAACCCTTAAAAAAGCAAAATGTTTCTTGGTCAAATTGGCCAAAAACGCACCGAAAGACATTGCAACCGCTATACTTGCGGCCGCAGTCATAACTGCGTTCATAACTGTCAACGATGCTTTAGCTGGTGAAAAAGTCGTAACCAAAATCGAAGACGAGATAACCGTGGTAAGAAAAGCCCAAACTACAAACATCAATGACGCTTTTGCCAATACGGTATCTTTGAACAAAAACATCGAGATTGAAAAAAGCGACAAAGTTACAAGTCCTATACAAACGGCTTCGCTTGTCGCCGAATACAAAGTTCCGGACAAACCGGAGCCAAAGGAAACAATGCCTGCACAACCTTCTAATAAAAGAAAGATCGCGAGGGCCTACAACGCCGTTCCCCGCGCAAACACGCGAGCTGTTCAAAATAATGGTACTAAACCCGCAAACGGCTACTGCACAGCATGGGCATCAGCCAAGACCGGCTGGGTTGACTGGAGAGGCAACGCCAACGCATGGAGCTCAAATGCCGCCGCAAATGGTCACAAAGTCGGCAAAGAATACCTTGCGGAAGGCGCAATTGCCGTAACAAACGGCGGTCCTTACGGACATGTCGCATACGTTGAGAAAATTGAAAACGATCAAGTCACAATCTCCGAGCAAAACTGGAATGGCTATGGAGTCAAAAGCACGAGAACAATGCACAAAGATGATCCCAGATTAAAAACTTTTATACAAAAATAACGCAAAGTC
>CAYMJO010000003.1:32458-36401 GCA_964391305.1 uncultured Candidatus Saccharibacteria bacterium
GGGGGGGGGGGCTTTTGTTTTCATTCGGAGAGCAGGCAGACATTTATATTGACACTAATTCTCTACCATGATAATATCCCGCAATACACAAAAACACGCAAAAAGGCGTGTTTTTTGAATAGAATAAAAGGTCTATATCAGCTTAAACAAGGAAAAAACCTATATTCGAAAACTTGTAAACCCCTATTTAAGAGGTATTAGAAGATTTCGAAAAATCATTAAAAAAGTTGTGGAGTTTTTAAAAAAGTTCTTTAAAAATTCTCCAAAAGACATTATAACCGTCCTGATACTTTCTGCGGCAATCGCATTTACAAACTACGCGAAAGCAGACGCCAAAGAAAAAGAGCTGACTGTATTTGCCACGCAATCGCGCTCGCTTAAAATGCCTGAAGCTTTCATAAGTTCATTATCAAAGAACAATAGAGAAAATATTAAAATAGAATATAATCAAAAAAACGAAAGCGTGATTGAGATCGCAGCTTTGTCATCTCAAAACAAAACAAATTTTTTAAAAAAAGAAGAAAACAAATCCTATGAAAACGCGAGAAAGCTCGCGCGAAAGGCTTATATGACTAATGCAACAGCCAGACAAGGCCTTCGAAAAAAGCCCGCAAACGGCTATTGTACCGCTTGGGTTATCTCAAAAACGGGATGGTTTGACATGCATGGCAATGCGAACAGATGGCCGGCAAACGCCGCGGCAATTGGATATAAAGTAGGAAAGCAGTATCTCGCGGAAGGCAACGTAGTTGTAACAAACGCGGGACCATACGGACATGTGGCATATATCGAAATCGTCGAGGAAGACCGCTTCCAGATCTCCGAATACAACTGGACAGGATATGGAAGATTGAGTTTGCGCTGGATCTCAAAAGATGATCCGTCTATTGTGACTTTTATAACAAAATAACGTTTTCTGGACGCTATTTTGTGGATAACCTTCCTCATTCACGAGACCATTTTACTCCCAAAACACCGATCTTTCATTATAAAAAAGACTATAAAGCGCATTCTCTTGACACGTCTCGCATCCCTGCTAAACTGCCTAATTACAATGCAATAAAAGGTCAACTTTTCTCATTAATTCCACAAAAATATATTCGAAAGCTTAGGCTTTCAAAAAACATAACAAAGCCCTTAAACATCGGGGAAAAGGAGAAAAAGGACAACACAAAACCCAACCTTGATGTTCAAGGCTTTTTTGCTACATGGAAAAAGAAGCCGCTTATGCCGATACTGATTTGCGCTTTTGCCGCAATCGCAGTTCTCTATAATATAAACGCAAAAGCGACAAATCTATTACAAGCGGATGAATCAAGCGTTGTGTTTAATTATTTGGTTGGTTTGAATTTTAAGAATGAAACCGTGAAAGCAAAAGATCCAAGGGCGCTTGTCAACAAAAGATCTGAAGACCTCGCGAGTGTCTCGGTTGCAATGGCCGATAATGCGGCACTTAACTCGGAGACAGTCATCGCATCCACAATAGTTTCTGACAACGCGCTCACAGAAGCCGCGGCGATCCCAAAAGAAGTCGCGGAAGTGGACAACGCATACAAAGGCCGCGGGGAACTGGTTGTGCACTCGGTAAAAGAAGGTGAAACGCTCTCAAGCATCGCGAGGCTTTACGGATTGAGCGCGGAAACCTTGCTCGCCGAAGCGCGATGGCCGGAAAATGATATCATAACGCCGGGCACGAAGATAAACATTCCTCCGGCAGATGCGCCGATCATCACAGTGCCAAAGGGAAAAACTTTGAGCGAAATCGCAAAAAACTATTACGCCCAAGATAACTTGGAAGAAATAATCGCGAGAAACGGGCTTCCCGAAGACGGCACCCTGAAAGAAGGACAAACCATCATTGTCTATGGCGGCGACCTCCCAGAAAAACCAAAACCGAAGCCCGAACCAGCTCCGACAAGAATAACAAAAACAAAGCGCGCACGCCAAACACGCCGAATCGCGATAGCGCGCCGCGACTCCTCATCCACAAGAGGCACAGCCTACACCGCAAGCGAAGGCCACGCTATTCCATACGGCTGGTGCACATACGGAGCCGCGCAAATATGGAAAAACGAATATGGCCAAAGCGTCAACTGGGGCGGAAATGCGGGAACATGGCTAAATGGAGCAAGTTCAGCGGGATATAACACAGGGCAAACCCCGCAAGAAGGAGCGCTCTTCGTATCAAACGAGAGCAGTTACGGACACACAGGCGTAGTAAGGAAAGTCAACTCCGATGGATCCATTGAAGTTGAAGAAATGAATTACCAAGGCTTTGGAAAATACAATACCAGAAAACTCCAAGTCAACGATCCGCGCCTGAAAGGTTTTGTTTATCCCAAATAATTTTTGAAAAAAAATTATAAAAAAACATCCCAAGAATTTGGGTGTTTTTTTATAGTACACGGCGTACTGAAGCTTGTGGAAAACTTTCCTTATAAACAAGACTAAAAGTATCTAAAATAAGACATTTTTGCCCCAGAATACACAGCTTTTCAACATTTTTGATGGCTTACCGCAACGTATGGTATAATTCTCTTAGTGAATTAACTTTAAACGAGATCTGTAATTTTTTTAAAAAATTACAGGCTCGGGCAAGGAATTTTTTAGCAACTCTGCAAAAAATCAACATCACATCGTACCTAAAAGAGAAGGGCCTTGACGGTGCGACACAGCTGAAATCCAGATTTGCCCTCAAAACAAAAAAAACAACCTTAACATCGCTAAGCCACTTAAGAGCAATCATCAAAGATCCGAGAAGAAGGATAGCACTGTTTGTTATCATCGCCGTATCTTCAATCGCAGTGGCTTTTAATGTACACGCAAAACTGACCAATGAAATTGCCTTTGACTTTGAAGACGGCAGCATCGCATCTCGATATATGCTCGGCTCGGAACTTGAGACCGTTGAGGCGGACCACGATTTAATCCTGCAAAACGCTGCCCTTGCAAAATCAGATCCCGAGACTGCGGCACTTTCCCCAAATGATTTTTATGAAGAAGAGACGACGGATGAATCATATATAACACCCAGATTTTTGATAGAAGAAGAGACGGAGGTCATACAACAAGAAACGGAAGAGGCAGAACGCACGAAGCTGGCGTATCACATTTACACCGTGCAGGATGGAGACACTCTTTCATCGATCGCAAAAAAAAATGGCATAAGCGCGGAAACACTCGTTGCAGAGAACGAATTCAAAGAGACCGTTGTTCCCGGACAAAACATAGTAATTCCGAACACATCGGGCATCACGCATAAAGTTGCGAAAGACCAAACGGCATCTTCAATAGCAATGGCTTACGGCGCAGAAACACAAGACATCATAGAGGCAAACAAGCTTGGGCCAGAAGGCATAGTACAGCCCGGCGAAATTATAGTCGTTCCGGGTGGCAAAAAAGCGGAGCCCATTCCAAAGCTTGAAACAAAACAAAACAGGACGCCAGCAACAAAGAAAGTAAAACAGAAAATGAGCCGAAGAATCGCATCGAGGGAAAGAGAAAGACAACTGGCAAGCACATATGAGCCTTCAGAAACTCCAGCGGGAACGGACACGTCGAGCTCCGGAAACTTTGGAAGTCCCACGAGCTACAGTTCGACAAGCCGCTGTCTAGGCAAAGGACATCAAGGCTGCGATCTAATCGCCTCAACCGGAACTCCCGTATATGCGGCTGACGGAGGTACTGTTACTAGGGCAGAAAATGGATACAACGGAGGTTACGGCACCGTAATCTATGTAACGCACGCAAATGGGTACGAAACTCGCTACGCGCACTTGTCTGCTATAAACATAGAGTCCGGACAAAAAATAGGCAAAGGACAGATTATTGGAAAGGTCGGAAACACTGGAAGATCAACCGGGTCTCATTTGCACTACGAACTCCGCAAGAATGGACAACCTACAAACCCTCTATAAAATAAAAAAAATAAAAATAAAAACGG
>CAYMJO010000004.1:0-34735 GCA_964391305.1 uncultured Candidatus Saccharibacteria bacterium
GGCCCGGAAGTTGCCGTCGCGTCAAGCAAAGCTTTTGTATCACAGGTTTGTGTTTTTGCGCTTTTGACTTTGTTTTTGGGACGTCAGCGGGATATGTCTTTTGATGAAGGTCGTGAAATCGCGCGAGCTCTTAAAAAAATACCGGATCAGATCAGGAAAATTTTGAACCAAAATAATAAAATAAAAAAGATCGCGAGAAAATATTCGAAATACAAAAATTTTCTGTATCTTGGCAGGAAATATAATTTTCCAATGGCTTTTGAGGGAGCTTTGAAGCTTAAGGAGATTTCTTATGTTCACGCGGAGGGCTATGGCGCGGGCGAAATGAAACACGGCCCGCTTTCCATGATTGATAAAAATTTTCCATCAATTTGCATAGTGACGGATGACAGCGTGAGAGAAAAAAATATAAGCAATATAAAAGAAATACAGGCCCGTTGGGGCCCGATATTGGCAGTTGCGAGCGAAGGGGATGATGGAATTAAGAAGCTTGTTGATGATGTTATGTTCATCCCTCGAACTATCGAGATGCTCGTGCCTATTCTCGCCGCGATTCCGCTCCAGCTTTTCGCTTATCATCTTGCGGTGAGCCTTGGAAGAAATGTCGATAAGCCTAGAAATCTTGCGAAGAGTGTTACGGTGGAATGAGTTTGAAGTGTTCCTCATAAGCTGTTTTTGGGCGAGGATCGCGCGCTTGCCTTTTTGGGGAGTTTTATGTAAGTTTTTTTCAAGAAAATTTTTGAGTTATTGGCGCAGTTATAAGTTTTTTACTTCAATCAAAGCTTTTTTATCAGGTCTTCGAAACATGCCTTCAGTCCATCTTCAAATTTGACTTTTGGTTTCCAGAAGAGCATTTTCTCCGCTTTGCTCGTATCTGCAAGTGTGTCTTTAGGCTCGATTACGCCCGGACCGTGAATCGGCTTTATGTCTTTTTTACTAAGTTTTATGATCGCTTTTGTGACATCGTTTACCGAAATATTTCTTCCCGCGCCGATGTTGAAAATTTCTCCGAAGCATTCTTTTTTGTCGGTGTTTGCGGCGAGGAGATTTGCTTCGACGATATCTCCGACATACGTGAAGTCTCGCGTATGAGAGCCATCGCCGTTAATTGTCGGTCTTTTATCTTTTTTTATCAGCTTGATGAATTTCGGGATTAAAAGCGCGTATCCTCCTTCTGGATCCTGCTTTGGGCCGTACACATTGAAATATCTGAAGCTGATTGTTGCCATCCCGTAAACTTTGTTGAAAATCTTGCAGTAATATTCGCCAACAAGCTTTTGCAGGCCATACGGTGATATTGGGTTTGGCATCATGTCTTCTTTGAGGGGCAATTTTTCCTGATCTCCATATGTTGATGAGCTTGACGAGAACACAAAACGCTTGACGCAGAATTTTTTGCCGTTGAGCAAGAGATTCAATGTGCCATTCACATTTACATTGTGAGTTTTTTTCGGATATTGTATTGAAAACTGGACTCTTGGAAGTGCCGCAAAGTGAAAAACTTTGTCTATTTTTTCTTTTTCAAAAAGTTCTTCCAGATCATCACAGATGCTTTTTCTGTATATTTTAAGATTTTTGTTGTCTTTATGCTGTTCGAGATTTTCTTCTTTGCCCGCCGAAAAATCATCGATTACAATGACTTTTTCGCCAAGCTCTATGAGTTTGTCGACCAAGTTGCTTCCTATGAATCCCGCGCCTCCAGTAACTAAGTTTGTCATATTGTTTTGTCTTGGTGCCGACGGTGGGAGTCGAACCCACATGGCCGTGAAGCCATGCGATTTTGAGTCGCACGCGTATACCAGTTCCGCCACGTCGGCTTAGCTTAGAAGTTTTTTAAGTATTCCTTTCCACATCCCGATTTTAGATATTTTTCTCTTTTTCTAGCTTCGATTCTCGAGTCATATTTTTCAATCATTATGATTTGAAAGGGTCTATACGATTTAGTTGTCTTATTATATCCTTTATTATGTTGCTCAATTCGGCGCCTTGGGTTATCTGATATACCTACGTAGATGTAGACATTTTTTAGACTTTTGAGAGCATATACGTAGTACATAGTGTTTTTACTTATGCGATTTTGAGCCTGCCTGCCGGCAGGCAGGTCGCACGCGTATACCAGTTCCGCCACGTCGGCTTAGCTGCCTTTGAATATTTTTTATAAAGATTTTGACTAGAACCACATTGGGTTCTGGGCAACAAGCCTTTTTGTTTTGCCCAATCTGCGTCTATTATAATTGGCAAAAGTCCACTTGTCAATTTGAGAAAATCGGGATATACTACTGTGGTAATATCAAATTACAAAATCCAAATGTCAAATTACAAATGTTAATGGTTTGACATTAAGAATTTGTCATTTATAGTAAACATGGCTCGAGTAATCTCGTTGGTAAACCAAAAAGGCGGAGTGGGGAAAACCACGACTGCTTTAAATCTTGCGGCTTATCTTGCGGAAGAAGGCAAGTATGTCTTGGTCGTGGATATGGATCCGCAGGGAAATGCGACGAGTGGAATTGGCATTATGCATGATCAGGTGAATTGCAGCGTTTACGATGTTTTTACGAAGGGGGTATCGATAAAGGATGTGATTTTGCCTACTAAAATTGCCAATTTCAGCGTTGTGCCTTCAAATTTTTCGCTTGCCGCCGCGAGTGTTGAACTAGTCAACGTTGAAAATAGAGAAATGCTCTTACGCAATACGCTTCTTGACATCAGGAACAACTACGATTATATTCTTATTGATTGTCCGCCGAGTCTTGGTATTCTTACCGTCAATGCGCTTGTCGCGTCTGATGAAGTGCTGATTCCGGTTCAGAGTGAGTACTATGCGCTTGAGGGACTCGGTCAGTTGATTTCCACAATTCAGCGGGTTCAGAAAAATTTGAATAGAGATTTACGGATACTCGGCGCCGTTGTTACAATGCATGACAAAAGGACGAAACTTTCTCTGCAGGTTCTAAAAGAAATGACGCGCCATTTTCCGAACAGAGTTTTTGAGTCTGTGATCCCGCGCAATGTAAAACTTTCCGAAGCGCCAAGTCATGGATTGACCGTTAAGCAATACGAGCCATGGTCCAAAGGAGCGAGAGCGTACAAGAGACTCGCGGGTGAGATTTTGAAACAAGAACGATAAATGTTCTATATCCGTTTTTTTTTTAACTGTTCTAATAGTAAGTTTATGCCAAAACAAGTATTAGGGAGAGGATTGGAGGCTTTGATTCCGACAAAAAATATGGAGGATAGAGCCACAGATCATGCTGTGGTTATTAAAGGTATTTCCGAAATTCAGGTGGATAGAGTAATACCGAATCCCCATCAACCTCGGCGTCATTTTGACAAAGAAAAATTAAAAGAGCTTTCTGATTCCATAAAAAAACATGGCGTTTTGCAACCCCTTGTTGTTACTAAATTTGGGGATGAATATGAGCTTATTGCCGGCGAGAGAAGACTTAAAGCCGCGAAGCTTGCCGGTCTTGCTTCAGTTCCTGCGGTTGTTAAGGAGGCAACGGAACAGGATAAACTCGAGCTCTCAATAGTTGAAAACGTCCAGCGTGATAACCTGAATTCCATCGAAGAAGCAAGGGCATATGCGAAGCTTATCGATGAGTTCAATCTTACGCAGGAAGGCGTGTCTATGCGGGTGGGAAAGTCGAGAGAGGCGGTTGCTAACACGCTTCGTCTTTTAAATCTGCCCGAGCAAATTCAAGAGGCAATAATTAATAAAAAAATTTCGCATGGACATGCAAAAGCTATCTTGAGTTTGAGAAAGGAAAAGGACCAAATTTTACTCTTTAAAAAGATAATTTCGGGAGGGATTAACGTTAGAGAAACTGAAGAGAAGGCGAGAGAGAAGAAGAGGACTTCTTTCAAAACAGATCCTTATCTTAAGGATGTTGAAGAACAGCTTCGGGAGACTCTTGGCACCAAAGTTTCGGTAAGAAAAAAAGGCAAGGGCGCAAAGGTTGCGATAGAATGTTACTCGAAGGAAGAATTATCAGAGATTGTGGAGAAGATAGTCAGTTAAGTGTTTATAAAAAAACCTGCCTGGTTTTTGTAGGCAAGTTTTTTTTGTTTTTTTAAACTTTTTTATTGGCTTTTACGACGCCTTTGATTTTTCTGACTTTTCTCAAAGCCTCTTCAAGATTTTCGTCAGAGGTTGTTTCTATTGTTATAGCGGCGGTGAGTCTAGGATTATGAAGTTGCTTGTGCTTTATTACAAATGATATTATTCCTATGTTTTTGTCGGCGAACGTGCTAGCAATGTCTCTAAGCAATCCTGTCCGTCCATAACTTTCGAGAGCAATGACATTTTGTTTTTGCTTCGCTTGATCTGAAATCCATTGAATATTTGGAATTAAGACCAGATTGTTTTTTTCTAAATTTGGACAAGTGGACTTGTGAACGTTTATAATGTTCTTGTGAAGGATACTTTTGATTGGATTTCCTTCCTTTGGGCTGCAGCAACTGGCTATGTTGATTGGGATTTTTTTGTCTGCGATTATTGCAAAGTTTTCTCCAGTGGGGGAAATTTCAATTTTTTCTTCTAATTCTTTTCCTTCTTTGTGTCGGAAAATTAGATCGACAATTTGATGAGCCGTAATTTCTCCTCTTCCGATAGCTCCAAACATATCATCTATTGTTTCGTATGACAGCTTTTTTAGTATACTTTTGATTCGGTCTTTTGGTATTTTTCTGAGAGAAATTTTTTTTCTTGATTCGAGGACGTTTTCCAGAGTATTTTTGCCGTATCTCATATTTTCGTTTTGTCCAGTTTGTCTAAACCATTCTTGTATTTTGTTTTTTGCATTGCTCGTTACTGCAAAGTTAAGCCATTTTTGTCTTGGCCCGTTTTGGATTTTGCTGGTTATGATTTTCACTATGTCTCCACTCTGTATTTTAGTATTCAGAGGAACTAACTTATTGTTTATCTTTGCGCCGATACAGCTGTATCCGATATCTGTGTGGATCGTAAAAGCAAAATCTATGGGAGTTGATCCCGCGGGCAGATTGCGTACGTCTCCCTTGGGCGTAAGAACGACTATTCTATCTTTTAGGAATTCGGATTGTAAGTTTTTTAGGAAATCTTTTGGTTTTTCTATTTTTGTTTCCAGTGTCTTGATTTGTTTAATCCATGGCAGATTTTCGAAGGACGCTTTGCCGCGAGACATTCTCTTAAATGCCGTGAACCACCGCCATGTTCCGCTTGTCATCTTTTCTGCGGTGGAGCCCTTATAATCATAGTGCCAGTGTGCCGCGATGCCGTATTCTGCCTCTGCGTGCATTTTAGGCGTGCGTATCTGAACTTCTACGATTTCATCTTCTATGTTGCTTATAATGGTTGTATGCAGGGACCTGTATCCATTGGATTTAGGCGTGGCGATATAGTCTCTTATTCTTCCCTGCAGTGGTTTCCAGCGGCTGTGAATAACTCCGAGAGTCTTGTAGCATTCTTCGATGTTTTCGACGACCACTCTAAGCGCTACAAGATCGTATATTCTAGTTACATCCATATCGTAGCGCAACAATTTTCTATATAGGCTGTAGAGATGCTTGGCTCTTCCGTGGATATTTAGAAGCCTTACTTCTTTCTGGAACAATTCTTTTTTCAGGACCTTTTGCATTTTTTTGGTTATCCTGTGTCTTTCCTTATACGCTTTCGTCATGTGGTCCTTTATCCATTTGTATTCTTCGGGATACAGATATGGGAATGCAAGATCTTCCAATGTTCCTTTGAATTCACTCATGCAGAGGCGTTCGGCTACGGGGGCGTATATTTCTATAGTCTCTCTTGCTATTCTGCGCTGATCTTGATGAGATTTTATCGCCAGACTTCGCATATTGTGCAGCCGATCGGCCAATTTTATAAGAACAACGCGTATATCTTCTGACATTGCGAGAAACATGCGCCGTAGGTTTTCTATGGAGTATTCTTCTAGGTTTCCTTCAAATGTGATTTTATCTAGCTTTGTTACTCCTCTAACCAATTGTGCAATTTCCTTGCCGAATTTTTTTTCTATATCATCTGTTGTAACGGAAGTGTTTTCAATGACATCGTGAAGTATTCCTGCCGCTATTGTTTTTTGGTCCAAACGGAGCTCTTTCAAAATGTTTGCCACGGAAAGGGGATGAATAATAAAATCCTCACCTGTTTTCCTTTTTTCTCCCCTATGGACTTTTTTCGCAAATTCAAAGGCCTCTCTTATAATTTTGAGTTCGTCATTGGGATTACTTTTTTTTATTATAAAATTTTTCATAGAACACGGCATTATACACCATATTGGTCTATATGTCTATATTAGCATGTATTTTTGTATAAAAAAATGCCCGAGATGCTTGTCTATCGATAGGCAGATCTGCCTATCAGCAGGCGGGCAATTCTGAAATTTTAAGCATCTCAATCATTTAAAAGCGGCATTGTATTTTGAAATGCTGTCATTTCACTATATAAATAATCATATGAAACTCAATTGACTTTGTTATTGTCCCTTTACGAAATCGCACTCTTTATTCGAACATTTGATTTTTTTGCCTGCGGCAAAAACGAGCAATGATTTGCATTTTGGGCAGACTTCACCGTTTGGCTTCTGCCAAAGGGCAAATTCGCACTCGGGAAACTTGTTGCATGCGTAGAAAGTACGTCCCTTCTTACTTCGTTTCTCGATGATATCGCCATTGCCGCACTTGGGACACCCTGCGCCGGTCTTTTTCTCTATGGGTTTTATGCCCTTGCATTTTGGATAATTGCTGCATCCGAGAAACTCTCCGTATCTTCCTCTTTTGACTTTCATTTGCGCCCCGCATTTATCGCACTTCTCGTGCGCGTATTGTTTTTGCAGGGCGTCTTGTTTTGCTTTCTCCTCGGCGAGCGGCTTTGTGTTTTTGCAGGCTGGATATCCGGAACATGCCATGAATTTTCCAAAGCGTCCCATCTTGATTACCATAGGCTTCCCGCATTTGTCACATGTCTCCTTCGTCTTTTCCTCTGTCAGTTCTTTTTTGGAAACTTCTTTGTCTTTCTTTTTAAGATTTTTTTTGAAAGGCTCGTAGAATTCTTTGATGACCGGAACCCATTTTATTTTTCCGTTTGCGATATCGTCGAGCTCTTTTTCCATCTGTGCCGTGAATTTCAAGTCAACGATCTTTGGAAAGTGTTCGACCAAAACCTTGTTCACGAGCTCTCCAGTTTCCGTGGGCTCAAATTTTCGATCGTCGTTTTTCTTGACGTAGCCTCGCTGTTGGATTGTAGAGATTGTCGGCGCGTAAGTCGATGGTCTTCCTATGCCTTGCTCTTCCATCGTTTTTACAAGCGATGCTTCGGTGTATCTTGGCAGAGGCTCTGTGGAATGTTTATTAGAATGCAGCTTTAGAAGCTTTAAAATTTCCTCTTTTTTTAAAATGGGGAGAAGTTTTTCTTTTGTATCGGTTTTATAAATTTTTAAAAAGCCGTCGAATTTGATGATGGATCCCGTTGCTCTGAAAAGATAATTTTTTGCAGAGATATCTACGGTCGTTGCATCCATAATGGCTTCTTTCATTTGGCTTGCGGTCATTCTTCGCCAGATGAGATCGTAGAGTTTGAACTGCTTCGGATTCAAGTATTGCCTGATGCTATCGGGAGTTCTTTCAATAGAGGATGGTCTTATCGCCTCGTGAGCCTCTTGTGCGAGCTTTGACTTCTTTTTGAAAAATCTGAATTTTTCCAGACCGTATCCATCTCCGTATTCTTTTTTTATAAAATTTTGAGAAGAGGAGAGAGCTTCTTTTGATAAATTGACAGAATCGGTTCTCATGTACGTTATAAGGCCGATGGGTTTTCCCTCTCCAATTTCTATTCCTTCGTAGAGTTGCTGTGCGATCATCATCGTTTGTTTGGCCGAGAAATAAAGCTTCTTTGCGGCTTCCTGTTGCATTGTTGAAGTCGTAAATGGCGGAGAAGGGAATTTCTTTCGCTCGTTTTTTTTAATTTCTGTGATTTTGTACTCTGCGTCTTTAAGATCGGATGTTATTTCTTCTGCTTGTTTATTGTCCTTTATATCTAATTTCTTGATTATTTTTCCGTCTTTCTTGGCAAGCTTTGCTATGAATTTATCTTTTTTGGGGGAATCTTTCTTGCCGAGCTCCGCTTCAATTGTCCAGTATTCGTCGGGTTTGAACTTTCGGATTTCATTTTCGCGATCGACAATCATTCTGACCGCTGCGGATTGGACGCGTCCAGCGGAGAGTCCCATGCGGACCTTTTTCCAAAGGAAGGGTGACAGTTCGTAGCCGACCAATCGGTCAAGAACTCTTCTTGCCTGTTGCGCGTCTACCAAATTTTGATCAATTTCTCTCGGATTCTCCAACGAATCAGTGATTGCCTTTTTTGTTATTTCGTGGAAAGCTATTCTTTTGGAATTTTCTTTTTTTGGCTTCAGAAGGTATTTCAAATGCCATGCGATTGCTTCTCCCTCGCGGTCTTCATCCGTTGCGAAGTATATTTTGTCCGCGTCCTTAGCGTGTTTTTTTAAAATAGAAACTTGTTTTTTTGAGTTTTCGGGGACTTCGTATTCCGGCTTGAAGCCGCTTTTGATATCGATCCCCATATTGTTTTTTGGCAGGTCCCGGATATGACCATATGAAGAAATAACAGAGTAGCCTTTGCCGAGGAAACGTTTGATAGTTTTTGCCTTTGTGGGGGATTCTACGATTACTAAGTTCATATCTTTTTAAAATTCGAAACACGAAGCACGATTCCGCCGCGGCGGGATCGATATTCGGATTTTGGATTTTTTGTCAAAAACATCTTGAACTATCATTTTTTTTAAGTCTCTATGTGTTTAGAATATAGTTACCAGCTCCAACTTGCTGTACAATTCCTTTTAACTCCATAATTGATAGTGTACTTGATATAATAGAAGCGTCAAGTTTGGTCAAGTCGGCGAGTTTGTCTCTATGCGTTGGTTCTTTTGATAAAGCCTTTAGTAGACTTTCTTCTTCCTTCGTTTCCGGCAAAATTTTCTTTGCTTCTTGTTTTCCTTTTACGTTTTCCAAATTTAATTCTTCAAAAATATCGTCAACGCATGTGACGGGCTTTGCGCCTTTTTTTATCAACATATTCGGCCCGTCAGATTTTCGAGAATTGATATTTCCGGGAACGGCGAACACTTCGCGGTTCTGCTCAAGTGCGAGAAATGCGGTGATCAAAGCTCCGCTTTTTTTGCCGGCTTCGGTTACAAGCGTTCCAAGTGAAAGCCCGCTTATTATGCGGTTTCTTGCGGGGAAATGTTGTTTAACCGCGGGCATGCCAAGCGGATATTCTGACAAAATTGCCCCGTTCTTAATTATTTCCTCCGCGAGTCCGTAATTAGCTCTAGGATAAATGTCATTTCTGCCGACTCCGGATCCAAGCACGGCAATGGTTCTTCCGTTTGCGTCGAGTGCCGCCTTGTGCGCCAAAGCATCGATTCCGATCGCAAGCCCGCTTACGATTGTAATTCTTTGCGATGCGAGTTCTCGTGAAAGCTCAAGCGTCGTGAGCTTTCCATACGGTGAGAGCTTACGTGTTCCGACGATTGCAATTGAGAAATCATCTTGCTTTGTAAGTGTACCACGAAAGTATAGGATTTGTGGAGCCGGATAAATCTCTTTCAGAAGTTTTGGGTAAAGTTTTTCTTCGATTGTGATTGTTTTTATTTTTTCTTTTTCAAGCTTGATGAACTCTTTTTCAGGATCTATACCTTGTTTTTTATGGAAGATTTTTTCTAAAATTTTTTCTTCGAAGCCGGCGTTTCTGAACTCCGAAAGTTTTCCACAATTCCACGCGTCGGATAATTTTTTAAAAAATTTTTTCAGTTTAAAAATTCTGACGGGACCGATGTCTTCGATTAGATTAAATGCGTTATAGTATATTTTTTCGTTTTCGTCCATAAAAAAATCCTCGTTTCGGAGGGTTTTTTATTATATTAGCATATTTTTTCTTCGTATTCAAGCTGTCTTTGAAATTTATACGAATTGTTTGAGAATTTTTAAGAACTGGCATTTTGCGCATTCGTATATTATTCGCACAAATTTGCCAATGTATGTATTAGCTTTTCCATGTTGAATTTGTCTAGC
Organism: uncultured Candidatus Saccharibacteria bacterium; assembly: GCA_964391305.1. Classification (GTDB taxonomy): domain Bacteria; phylum Patescibacteriota; class CALEFQ01; order CALEFQ01; family CALEFQ01; genus CAYMJO01. The sequence continues at coordinate 10,090 of CAYMJO010000004.1, forward strand.
TCGCACTTCGCCGTATTTTCCCTCTTTTGCCACTTGGGATTTTGTTGTATGAGCTTGTAAAATTTTTTATCGCTCAATTCTCCTGCAAAGCTTAGGCTTAGCACTTGCTTCCTCGTGCCGTCAGTCTTCTTTTTTATTTTAGTGTCTATGCTCAAAATCCTTGCTTTTTGCGCGAGCAGTCTCAGTTTTGTGATTCCAATTAGGTTTCTTACAGGTTTTGGCAATTCTTTTTTATTATGACAGAATCGCGAATCGAGGATCATATTGCCAACGATGCTTTCCGATTGTTCTTGGTCTTGAACACTTGCGAGCTCTTGGTACGCGCGGAGTCTTTTTGCTTCGGTTGCAAAAAAGTCTTTTGGGATGAATGCGTCGATCGGCAAATCTATGGTCACATCTAGCTGTGGTTCCGCTATTTTTCCAGTCTTCAATTCCTCAACGGCCTGATATAGCAGGCGAGAGTAAAGCGAAAGCCCGATCGCGTTTATATTGCCATGTTGTTCTCGGCCAAGCATATTTCCGGCGCCGCGAATCTCGAGATCTCGCATCGCGATATCGAATCCTGCGCCAAGTTCATTGGCCGCAAGCAGTGCCTGCAAACGTTCTTTTGCTTTTCCCTTCAATTTTCTGCCTTTGTAGAAAAAGTGCGCATGCGCTTTTCTATGTCCTCTGCCGATCCTTCCTCGGAGCTGATAAAGCTGGGACAGTCCAAATCTTGTTGACTCGTCAACTATCAAAGTATTTACGTTCTCAATATCCAAGCCGCTTTCTATGATAGTTGAGCAAACCAAGACGTCAAATCTTTTTAAATAAAAATCGTGCATGACTTTTGCCAGTTTTTTCTCTGGCATTTGTCCATGTGCGGTCTCAAATTTTACCTTCGGTAGAAGCTCCCGCATTCTTTTCGTGAAGATGTCGATCGTTTCCACTCTGTTATGGAGCAAGTAAACTTGTCCACTTTGGTTGATTTCGTTTTGTATTGCTCCCACAAGTTTTCTCTCGTTGTATTCTATGATATGCGTGTCTATGGGCTGTCTTCCCGGCGGAGGGGTTTTTATAGTGCTTATGTCGCGGATTCCCACGAGTGAAAAATGCAGGGTTCTTGGAATCGGCGTTGCCGTCATGGAAAGTACATCGACGTTGTTTCGAAGCTTCTTAAGCATTTCTTTATGTTCGACGCCGAAACGCTGTTCCTCGTCAACTATTATTAGTCCGAGGTTTTTGAAGCTGACATCTTTTGAGAGAAGCCTGTGTGTTCCGATGACTATGTCGACATCTCCTGATTTCAGTCCTTTGATGATTTTGTTTTGTTCTGATTTTGTTTTGAATCTGCTTAAAACCTCAATTTTGAGATCAAAGTTATTCAGCCTTTTTTTGTATGTGTTATAATGCTGTTCGGCGAGAATAGTGGTTGGGCAGAGCATTGCGACTTGCTTTCCGTTCTGCGTTGCTTTGTGAGCCGTTCTTACCGAAATTTCAGTTTTGCCAAATCCGACATCTCCGACGAGTAAGCGGTCCATTGATTTTTCTTTTTCCATATCTTGTTTGATTTCTTCCGTGACTTTCCGCTGGTCAGGAGTATCTTCATATTTGAACGAGCGTTCGAGCTCAATCTGTTCTTCGGTATCAGCTTTGTAGGTATGTCTCGTTGCCATTTCTCTCTTTGCATAGAGTTTCAGGAGTTCGCCTGCGATCTCGCGCGTTTTTTCTTTGATTCTGTATTTCACTTGGTTCCAGAGCGCGCCGTGCAATCTATGGATCGGCGGATTAGCGCAGCCGATGTATCGGCTAAGCTTGTCCGCGTATTCGACGGGCACATAGAGCTTGTCTTTCTCCGCGTACTCGACCACAAAATATTCTCGTTTGCCTTCGTCGATCACATTTTTTTGCATTCCGATAAATTTGCCAATGCCGTGATCTATGTGAACGACATAATCACTGGGCCTTATCGAGGTAATGAAGTCGAGGTTCGTCTTCTTTCTTGCTTTTTCCTTTTGTTCTTTTTCTCCGAAAATTTCATAGTCTGACAGAAAAACTTTTTTCGAGACGGCATCGACAAATCCTAGAGAAACGTTCTCTGGCATTTTTATATTTATTGTTCTAAATTTTTTGGATTTGTTTTTTGAAAAAATTTTTATCTCGTATTTATTTTTTTTGAATTCGTCGAGCTCTTTTTTAAAAAACTTTATATTTCCAAAATAGAGATGAGGCGGCAGCAAGTCGAGATTTATATTTCCCTTCTCAAAATTTTTGAAAATAATTTGCTGGTTTTTTGGTTCTTTTAAAAGGAAAGATTCGTCAGTTATAATTATTGCCTCTTTGTTCTTTTTAAAAAAATCAAAAATGTCAGAATTTCCCATTATGGCTTTATTCGGAATTATTTCCGTGTTTTGCAATTTTGTTCCATGTTTTTTTGTTTTTGGATCGAAGTATGAGATGAGTGTGATCTTATTTCCCATAAATTCTATTCGAATTGGCCATTTCAGATTTTTCGGAAAAACCTCCACGATGCCTCCGCGCTTTGCGAAAAATCCATGCTGGACCGCGGAGTCCGTGAACTCGAAGCCGTTGTCGCTTAAAAATTGCAGAAGCTCTTTGCGCTTGATTTCGTTTCCTTGTTTAATTTTAAAAATATTTTTTTCGAAAATTTTTGGCGGCGCGACTTTTTCGCTCAGAATTTCTTTTGAAAGCAGGTAGATTTTTGAGTTCGGACTTTTTTTCAAAATCTCGTATTGCAATTTACTGTCTAGTTTTTGAGCGTCTGTTATTTCAACTTCTCTTTTATTCAAAAAATCTTTCCAGAAATTAAGCCTTTTGTGAATTTCATGAAGTTCTTTGAGATTTTCCGTGAACCAAAAAACAGGTCTATTCTCTTTTATGCGGGGGTTTATGAATAGCCTTATTACGAGATATGGCTTTGCGGATTTACAGACGCCAGATATGGTTGTTTTCGGTTTTGTCCGTAAAGCCCTTTTAATTTTTGTAATGTCGTCGATAGATTCTCTTTGATTATTCTAGATTATTCTAGGATGTTAGTTTGTTTGATGTGCGATGTCAAGAGTGATGACGTGTTAATCAGGGCGTAAGTTGATTAAGAATTTCTTGTTTTTGTTTTTCTAAAATTTCAAGTTCTTTTTTTGAAAAATTTGACAGGACATATTTTGCGACGAGTTCTTCTTCCTCTGGCGTCTTCGGTTTTTCAGACATTGGTCTTCCGATGCCAATTCTGATTCGTGCGAACTTATCAGAGCCAAGCCCTTGAATTATTGATCGAAGTCCGTTATGTCCTCCCGCGGATCCTTCCGTTTTTCTTTTGACCTCGCCAAGCTTCAAATTTATGTCATCGTGAATGACTAAGATTTCTTCAGTCTTTATTTTATGAAAATTCGCGACGGATGCCACGGATTTGCCGCATTCATTCATGAAAAACTGTGGAAGACAAACGATGATTTTTTTATCATCGGCAATTCCTTCCGCAACGATAGCGTTGAAGTTCTTATTAAAATTAAATTCGCTTAAATTTAAATTTGGGAGAGCACCGATTTCTCCAGCGATCTTCGCTCCGATGTTGTGCCTTGTGTTTTCGTACTTTTTTCCAGGATTTCCAAGGCCTATAATCAGTTTAATTTTTTTTATATTGATAGTTTGCATTATTTATTTTGCGCTTTCCTCTCCAAGTATGATCACAAAATCTACATTTTCCTTAGCGCCGTTCTTGTCTGCCGGTGCCTGTTCGTTTAAAGCGTCGGCATCGAGATCTTTCGCGAGCTTCTCAAGCTGTTTTGGCTTTTTGCCACCGGTGTTGTCGTAAATGACAGTGTGTTGTCTGTTTTGTTCTGCGGCGTTGCTGAATGTCGTTATGCCGTATCCTTTGTTTCTCAACATATTGGTGTTTTTTGATGCAAGGCCGGTGAGTGTTGTGCCGTTTTGGATGGAAATTGTTGCCGCTGTATCCTCTTCTTTCTCGTTTTTTCCTTTTTTCGTTTCTGCTTCCGCTTCCGTTTCCGTTATTTCTTCTTTGCCTTTTGATTCTTTGTTCTCGTTGGGTATTTCTAGAGCAGGAATTTCTTCGAGACTGTCTGTTTTACCTTCTTCAAAAATATTCACCACAAGCTCTTGGATTTTTCCATACTCTCCGAATCCGTCAACTGGAATCAAAGTGTATGCTCCTTCGGGAGTCGTGTAAGTTTTCAAATATTTTTCATTTGAAATAACTGCGGTTTTTACATTATTTATTTCAAAGTCTTTTGTGAGTTCAAATAATCGCAGGCCTTCCCACATTTGCGCATTGGTCGTGATATGCTTATCCAAAGCATTGAATAAGGCATTGAGCTTTTGCGGGTTTGCGACGACGCCCGTTGACAATGATTTGTCTTTTATTGCCGCTATCAATTTCTGTTGGCGTCTTGCTCTTGCGAAATCGGAGGCTTCGTTTTTTACTTTGTTTTCCGGATCTTTGTCCGTAATGACTCCATGTCTTGATCTTGAGTATTTCAGCGCCATATCGCCGTCTAAGTGTTGTATCCCTCTTTTGAATGCCACGGTTTGATAGCCGTAATCTTCGGTGGGATACTCTTTGTCTATAAAGCCGTTCTCTATATTGACATCCACGCCCCCAATGCTGTCCACAATTTCGCTGAAACCTTCAAAGTCTATTCTTAGATAATATGGTATATCCAAACCTGTAATCTGTTCGGCTACATTTTTGACATATTTTGGACCCTGATCTTTGCCGGCTTGCGTTTCTCCGTAGTGGTTTATTTTATTTATTCTGGAGTATCCGAACTCTTGGGTTTGAATCCACATATCTCTTGGCAAAGATATCATCGCTATTTGTTTAGTTCCGGGCTTTATGCTTAGGACTATGATAGAGTCAGTCAGGAATGCACCGTCATGTCCTTCGCCTCCCATGCCGAGCAGAAGAACGTTGATTCTTTCCTCGTTTTCGCCTACGAGCTTATTATCCCTTGCAAGCATTAGGTGCTTTATCTGTTCCAGAGTAGATGTTCCTTCTTTGTTAAAGATATTTGAGCCTGTGAAAAAAGCTCTGCCAAACAAAGCTACACCTAAAAGCAGTACGATAATCAGGATAGTAATTGCGGACTTGACAAGCTTCATCCATTTTTCTGGGGACACCGCGGATTTTTTTTCTGGCTCTTTCGAAATCTTTTCTTCATTATCAAAAATTTGCTCAACTTTGTCGTGTTCTTCCCAAAGATCTTTTGGTTCATCGGATTTTGAGAACAGCGGCTTGAAAGCGGGAGCTTTTTTCTTCTGGGGAGCGGGACGGGGTTTTCTTGCCATATCTCCCTTTGTGTTTTTGTCCACAGCTTTCATTGTCTGCGGTTTTTTCACGGAAGAGTCAAATGCGGTGGGAACTTTCTTTTTGCTTGCTGTCCGGGGCTCTTTTTTCGCAGAGGGCTTTTGAGTTTTTGCATACCTTTTAACCTCCGTTCTTAGTTCGATGATTTCAGGTTTGTTTTTTTTGTTTTTTATGTCTAGATAGCGCATATTTAATTAAACCCAAACAATTAAGCTCTTTTCAGCTTTTTTGCGAAGAAATAATTTTTACAAAATAATTATATAACAAATACGAACAAAGTGCAAAATTTTTCAAATCGCTTTTTGTTCGCATAGGTAAAATAAACTTTGCATTTTTACTGTGTTGTGATAAAATAAGCGCGTAGTCTTGATTTATAATTAAAGCCTATCTGAATTTTAGGTATATGTTTTAGTTTTGTTTTCAGGGAACTAAGGTTAAAAAGCCTTCGAAAATAAGAGTTTTTGTTTAATTGAAGGTTTTTGGTTTTGTCTTTGCCTTTTTCCGTGTTTTATGAGAGAGGCATTGAGAGCAGGATATTTGTGATTTTAAATAGATAAATATGTTTACATTTGATAAAAAAGAGATGAATAAACGAGAAGGCGCTGACATGAATTCAGGCTCTTTTATTTGGGAGCTTATAAAAGTTGTAATTATTGCCCTTATAATTATTATTCCTGTACGTTTTTGTGTTGCACAGCCTTTTACAGTCAACGGTGATAGTATGAAGGACAATTTTCACAACAAAGATTATCTGATCGTAGATGAGTTATCGTACAGGTTTAAATCTGTTGAGCGTGGAGATGTCATCGTGTTTAAATTTCCGCAGAATCCGAAGGAATTTTATATAAAAAGAGTTATAGGTCTTCCTCTTGAAATAGTCAAAATAGAGGATGGCAATGTTTATATCTGCAACAATGAATATCCGGATTGCTTCAAATTGGACGAAAGTGATTATTTGTCTTTGTACGAACGTACTCCCGGGAATAAGGAGATAGAAGCGGAAAGTGGCAGCTATGTCGTGTTGGGGGATAACAGAAATGCGAGCTCTGATTCTAGAAGTTGGGGAACGCTGGACAAAAAATATATTGTGGGTAAAGTTGTTTTTCGTGCTTGGCCATTCGATGACTTTGGAATAATACATGGCTTGACTTATTAATGACATTAATAGAATAGTAAACTTATGCCTAGAAAAAAAACAAAACCAATCTTGTCGAAAAAGCCTGTGAAGAGAAGACGGGAGAAGATTCAACGTCCGCGAGGAATGAAGGATCTTTTGCCCGCGGATTTCGTATATGTTGATTTTATAAAAAGCATTGCGGATAGCACGCTTAGAACTTACAGTTTCCGGCGTATGGATACTCCAATCGCTGAAAGCGTCGATTTGTTCGTGAGGGCTATTGGAGAAGATACCGATATCGTTGAAAAGGAGATGTTCGTTTTGAAAGGAAGAAGTAGAGAGGAGAAGCTTGCGCTTCGTCCGGAATTTACGGCCGGCGTCTGCCGCGCGTACATAGAAAACGGAATGGCCTCAATGCCTCAACCGTTGAAATTATTTTCTTGGGGACCTATTTTTAGAGGAGAGCGGCCGCAATCTGGGCGCTATAGGCAGTTCAACCAGATAAATTTTGAAATTATCGGGGGATCCAAGCCAGCGCTTGACGCGCAAACGATCCAGATTGCGTGGCGTATTCTAGAGAGACTTGGTCTTAAAAATTTAGTTGTACAGATAAACAGTATTGGCTGCGAGGAATGTCGTCCGGTTTATCGCCAAATGCTCATTGATTACTATAAGCCGAATGTAAACAAGCTTTGTGCCGATTGCAAGAGGCGTATCAAGAAGAACCCTCTGCGTCTCTTGGACTGCAAAGAAGAGAAATGTCAGCGAGTTGCGAGCAATGCTCCGCAGATGTTTGATAATTTATGCGAGGATTGCCACGATCATTTTAAATTGGTACTAGAGCTTTTGGATGAGTTGGACATACCGTATATGTTGAATTCAAGCTTGGTGCGCGGTTTGGATTATTATACAAAGACGGTTTTTGAAATACGGAGGGAAGAAGATATCAATCATTCGGGGTCCCAGTTGTCTCTGTGCGGAGGTGGAAGATATGATGGCTTGATTGAGCTCTTGGGAGGATCTCCCACTCCGGCCGTTGGAGTTGCAATAGGCGTTGAGCGTATTATTTTGGAAATGAAAGAGAAAAAAATTGTGCCGCCAGAATTTCCAAAACCAAGGGTATTTCTGGCACAACTTGGTGAGCTTGCGAAGAGAGAGGGTTTCAAGATATTTGAGCGGCTTTATCTTGCCGATATTGATGTTGTTGAATCTTTTGGTCGTGACAGCCTGAAATCACAGCTCAAGCAGGCGGAAAAACAGAAAGTTCAATTGACTCTTATTCTGGGTCAAAAGGAAGCGGTTGATGGGAATATTTTGATTAGGGATATGGGCACGGGAATACAAGAGGTTACTTCACAGGAAAAGATGATAGGCGACATTAAAGAGAGGCTTAAAGCCAAGGAAGATGAGAGGAACGACAAGATTAAAATGGCTAAGAAGAAAACCAAATAGTATATTTGTGACCGGAAAGAAAGACGGCTATGATTTTTTCTCTAGTTTTTTGCTTTTATGGCTCGGTACGAACGGTTTTAGCGTGGATTAGTAATAATATTCCAATAGTTCAATTTATTCTAAATGTTCTAGTAGAAACATTTATATGGTTTTTTCTTTTAAAACAATCGGTTGTCGCCTGAATCAGGCGGAAACGGAGGAGATTGCGGAAAAGTTTGGAAATGCCGGGTATAAAATCGCTGACCATAGAAGCAACAGCGATGTTTTTATAATAAATACATGTTCGGTGACTCATTCGGCTGATCGAAAAACGTATCAAGCGATTCGCGCTTTTAGGAACCGCAATCCCAAGAGCTTCGTCGTTGCAATTGGCTGCGGCGCAAAATTAAATGAAGCGGAAGCCGATATGATCGTAGAAAATTTTCAAAAGGAAAAAATTTTTGAAATTGTCTTAAAGAATGGGACATTAAGAAGCACTGGACACCAAACTTCTAATAGAAGGGAATCATCTTTTTGCGGTCCGAAAAATTTTCAAAGGACGCGAAAACTTATCAAGATCCAAGATGGCTGTGATGATTTTTGCACGTATTGCATTGTCCCGTACTTGCGTGGAAAGCCTAGAAGCATTCCGATTAAAAAGATTTTACAAAAGATTGGCGATAAGGTTCAAAATGGATGTAAAGAGGTGATTCTAACTGGCGTTAATATTGGAACATATAAAGATAATCGAACGGATTTACATGGTTTGACCAAAAAAATTTTACAAAGAACAAAGGTTCAAAGAATTAGATTCAGTTCAATCGAGCCCCAGCATTTTGATAAAAAACTTTTAATTTTTTTTAAAAATAAAAGAGTCTGTGAGTTTTTGCATCTTCCGATTCAAAGCGGTTCTAATAAAATTTTGAAATTGATGGGGAGAAAATACAAAGTTTCCGATATTCTGGATTTAACCTCAATAATTTTAAAAAAAGTTCCCGATATGTTTTTGTCGACTGATATTATAGTCGGGTTTCCGGGAGAAACCGAGAAAGATTTTGAAAAAACTTTTAATCTTTGTGAAAAAATAGGCTTTGCAAAAATACATGTATTCAGCTATTCTAAGAGAGAGGGAACGCTCGCTTCAAAAATATCTGAATGTGTTGAACCAAAGATTGTTTTAGACAGGAGGAACAGGCTTCAAGCGTTGAGTGCTAAACTTGATTTTGAATATAGGAAAAGGTTTTTGGGAAGGGAGTTGGCGGTTCTTTTTGAAAAAAAGAACGGAGGCTTGAGCGGCAACTATGTTCGGGTTTCTGTTCGTGGCAAAAAAAGATTATTAAATCAAATTGTCCCCGTTAGAATTAAAGAGGTTGGTTTTAAGGAGACTATCGGGAAAGTCAATTAAGCTAGTTGATGGCGGATGGAGTCTTAAATAGCTTTGTTAACTTAATAAATTTATGGCGGATTGTATTTTTTGTAACATTGTTGAGGGCAAATCTCCCGCGGATTTTGTTTACAAAGGAGACAGGGTTGTTGCTTTCAAGAACATTAATCCTGCCGCTCCCGTGCATATTCTCATTGTTCCCAAAAGACATATCGAGACAGTTACGGGATTAGAGGAACAGGACGGGAAAGCTGTTGCGGAAATGATTTTTGCAGTTAAGAAAATTGCAGAGGAGCAAAATGTTTCCGACACGGGCTTTAAACTTGTCATCAATAAAGGTGGACCGAATGTGGAGATGATTATTAACCATCTTCACATGCATCTTGTCGGCGGCAAGAGGCTTCGTGGGGAGCTTTAGTCTATGGACGTATATGAATGTAATTGTTAATATGCGCAATCTCTTTTTTTGCGGCAGGTTTTATGTATGTTCTCTTGATTGAACTCGCGTCATTTTCATTTGACCGAATCAATAATTTGTATTATATTAGTATCTGGAAGAGAGAGAATTTTTAATGCCTTTTTTGGAAAAGGAAGTTTTTAGTTAAGACGTGTTGAAGGGCTAAGAGTTATCTGTCTTGGTATTCTTGGGATAACGTTACATAAGCCATGTCGGATTTCTCTAGTTTTCAAAAGAAAGAGAGGTGTGTTTTATGGCAGTCGAAGTAAAAAGAAAAGACAAAGAATCGATCGAAGGCATGCTTCGCCGGTTCAACAAGAAACTGCTTCAAAGCGGTAATCTTTATCGTGCACGCAAAGTGCGGTTTTATGAGCGCAAAAAGAGCAAAAAGATAAGGCAGGAAGAGGCAATGCGCAAAGGCCGCATCACAAGACGCAGGGAATATTTGAAGAGAATGGGACTTATAGGTATGCGTAAATTTAGAAAAAGCCAGCAAAGGATATTCCAGATGCGCAGGGCAAAGGCATTGGCTGAAAAGAATGAAAAGAGAAAGAAAACTCAAGAAGCTGGAACTTCTGGAAAAGTAAAAGCCTCGAAATCTCCAAAGGGTGAAAAATAATAAATTTTTTAAATTCTATGTCCCTGAAGGAAAAGATAGAAAGTGATTTTAAAAAAGCCTTAAAAGAAAAAGATGGAAAAACTCTTGATGTATTAAGAATGGTTAAAGCGTCTATGAGGAACAAAGAGATTGAAAACAAAGTGGATATCGATGAAAAAGGAGTATTGCAGGTAATTTCCAAGGAGGTTAAACAGAGAAATGATTCTATATCTCAATTTGAAAAAGGTGGAAGAAATGATCTTGTGTCAAAGGAAAAAAAGGAAGTAGAGGTATTGCAGAAATATCTTCCCAAACAACTTTCCAAGGAAGAGATAGCTGAAATAGTTGATAAAACGATCTTGGATACCAAGGCGTCGGGCTTTAAAGACATAGGCAGAGTTATGGGTAAAGTTATGTCCAAAGTTAAAGGCAGGGCTGATGGCACCTTGGTGCAAAACATTGTGAAGGAAAAATTATCTAAATTGAAATAGAATTAAAGCTTGTTCTTTGTCTAAATTTAGAAAAATTTTAACAAAATCGCCTTGTGGAGGAAAATATTCAAAAACGGAATACTGTGGTAAAAAAAGAAACGAGGATCGGTAATTCTAAGTATTTGTATGGAAATTTTAATAAAAAAAATGTACGCGATGAAGTTCTGATACCTGTTGGTCCTGGCCAAAGTCCAAAAATTAAAAGCAGGGTTAACTATAGATACGGAAAATGGAAAATTTGGCTTGTGCCGCTTATCGCAGTAGCGATTGCCGGACTTGCTTATTATATGTACATGAAAAATGATTTTGTTAATATAGGCAAAAATATTGAACAAAAAAATAGTTCAGACATGGATTTAGATGGACTAGCAGATGATATGGAAAAAAAATTAGGAACGGATCCAAACAATAAAGATACCGACGGAGATGGTTATCAAGATGGTATGGAAGTCGAGGCAGGATACGATCCCAAAGAGCCAGCGAAAAAGTTTTAAGTACCAATATGATAGAGGTTTCAATTACGAATCTTACAAATCAGCGTGCAGACGAGAGATTTTTAAATAAAGTCGTGAGAAATGTTTTTAAGAGGCTGAAAATTTTTGAAGATGCGGAAGTAAGTATAGTCATTACCGATAAGAAAAAAATGTCACAGCTGAACGAGGTTTATAAGAAGGAGAAAGGAAGCACCGATGTCTTGTCTTTTGAGATAGATTCTAAAAATGGTGTGTGTACAATGGGAGAGATTGTGATATGCGTTGACGAAACAGAGCGGCAGATGGAGAGTAGTGGTCTGTCTCAAAAAGAAGTCATGGGAAATTTGCTGATTCATGGACTACTGCATCTCTTTGGTTACAATCACGAAAACGTGCCTAGAAATAAGGGAAAATTAATGTTTAAAAAGCAGAAAGAACTTTTTGAGGGTATCATATTAAATTGATGCAAAATAAAAAAGGACAAACGGGAATAGGAGAGAGTTTTCAGCTGGCTTTTAGAGGGTTCGGAATTGCACTGTCTTCTGAAAGGAATTTTCAAATACATTTAGTCTGTACTGCCGTGGTTGTAGCCTTGATTTTAATTCTTGGCACAAGCATTGTCGAAACAATGATCTTGGTTGTTGTGATATCCCTGATCCTGTCGATGGAGCTTATAAATACGTCCATGGAAAGATTGATAGATATTATAGAGCCCAGTATGAATTCCAAGATTAAAGAGGTGAAAGACATGTTGGCCTCTGCCGTTCTCGTATCCTCAATGGGGGCACTGATTATTGGTATATTTGTTTTTGTTCCTAAAATTTTTGAGATTCTGCGGGCATTTTGAAAAAAATTGTTTGTGTAAACTTTTTAGTTGACATTATTTTTAATAGTTTTATAATTAATCTTAGATTGATTCTATTTGAACAAATTTCATAGATGTCATGAACATAAAAATTGTTCAATAGATTCATGTTCTGCGAAGTCAAATACATGGCTAGAGAAGAAATTATAGTTGGTCTAGATATTGGATCGAGCAATGTAAGAGTTATTGTTGGACAAAAAACCTCCGATGAAACGAAACCTCATATAATTGGAATTGGCATTGCCCCTTCGTCGGGCATGCGCAGGGGAGTCATAGTTGATGTTGAGGAAGCGGTCGGAAGTATTTCTACCGCATTGGAGAAGGCCGAACGTGTCACAGGTATTCCAATCGAATCTGCGTTTGTTTCAATTAGTGGAGCACATATAGAATCGCAATTGAGTAAGGGCGTTATAGCTGTTTCTCGCGCGGATGGTGAGATAGGCGAAGATGATGTTTCGAGAGTAATTGAGGCGGCGCAGGCTATAACACTGCCGACCAACCATGAAATTTTACATGTTGTTCCAAAAACTTTTCTAGTGGATGATCAAGAGGGTATAAAGGATCCTGTTGGAATGAGTGGTGTGCGTTTGGAGGTTGAAGCACATATTATTCAGGGCGCTTCTTCTTTCATAAAGAATCTTACGAAGTGTATATATCGCACTGGTGTTGATATAGATGATTTGGTTTTGGCTCCTCTCGCCGCTGCGGAGGCGGTACTTACAAAACGACAGAAAGAACTCGGTGTCGTGTTGGTGGATATCGGCGCAGGCACTACGGGAATGATTGCGTATGAGGAGGGAGACCTTCTCCATACCAAGATATTGCCTGTCGGTGCGGAACACATTACAAATGATATTGCAATAGGGCTTCGGACGTCTGTTGATATTGCGGAAAAAATCAAGCTTGAATATGGGACCGCGCTCGCTACAAGCGTAGAGAAGAATGAGAAGATCGATTTGTCCAAAATTGATAAGAATGAGGAGCAGGTTGTTGACAGAGAGGAAATAGTTGAAATAATAGAAGCTCGGCTTTCGGAGATATTTTCGCTCGTTGACAAAGAGCTTAAAAAGATTGGCAAAAGCGGGCAAATGCCTGCGGGTGTTGTTTTGACCGGCGGGGGTTCAAAAATGCCGGATATCGTTGATTTTGCTAAGGAAGATCTAAGACTTCCTACGCAGATTGGCGTTCCTTCGGATATTCCCATCGCTGTGGATAAGGTTGATGATCCCGCGTTTGCTACATCTGTGGGTCTTGTGCTTTGGGGAGCAGAAACAGAAATTAAATCCGGAAAGTTCAGCGTCGGCGGCATTCCCGATTCAGTCGGTGATACCGTGGACAAAATGAAAAAGTGGTTTAAAACATTTCTTCCCTGATATTTGTTTCTTTTGTAAATTTTCATTCCCCGGCACAAAACGCTGGGGAATTTTTGTAAAAATTCTTGAGTATCTCAAGCATTTTTATAAAAATTAACAGAGTATTCTCATAATAATTGAGATACCAAATAAAAAAAATTACATGGAAGTGAAACCAGAACTTGAAACATTTGCAAAAATAAAAGTAGTTGGCGCGGGAGGCGCCGGAGGAAACGCCATAACTAGAATGATGGAGCATCGTTTAAAGGGCATAGAGTTTATTGCTATTAATACAGATGCTCAAGCTTTGCATCACAATGATGCTCCCAAGAAAGTCAACATAGGCCAGAATCTCACCAAGGGTTTGGGCACGGGCATGAATCCCGAAGTCGGTCGGAATGCGGCTGAAGAATCTCAGGAAGAGATCAAAAAAGTTCTCGATGGAGCAGATATGGTTTTTATAACTTGCGGACTTGGCGGAGGTACGGGAACTGGATCATCTCCGGTGATTGCCGATATCGCAAAGGAGATCGGCGCACTGACGGTTGGCGTTGTTACTAAGCCGTTCTCTTTTGAGGGCACACAGCGTCGCAAGATTGCAGAAGAAGGAATGGAAGAGCTCGAAAGTAAAGTTGATACGTTGATAACTATTCCGAATGATCGCTTGCTGCAAATCGTCGATCGCAAGACATCTCTTATTGAAGCTTTTAGTATTGTTGACGATGTACTGCGTCAAGGTGTGCAGGGAATTTCCGATCTTATCACCGTTCCTGGTATTGTGAACGTTGACTTTGCGGATGTTCAGGCGGTCATGCAGAACACGGGATCTGCGCTTATGGGTATTGGGCAGGCGAACGGCGAAAATAGATCGGTCGAAGCGGCGAAGCGGGCTATTGAGAGTCCCTTGCTTGAGATGTCAATCGATGGAGCGAGGGGCGTCCTCTTTAATGTCACCGCTGGACCTGATTTGAGCATGAATGAAATTGATGAGGCAGCAAAAGTTATTACCGAATCTGCGGATCCGGACGCAAAAGTCATCTTTGGTGCCGTTGTGGATGAAGGAATGGAGAAGGGCGAGTTTAGAATAACCGTTGTTGCCACGGGTTTTGAGGAAAGTACTAAGTCTAAGAAAGTGGAGAAAAAAGAGAAACCGATCAGAACTCCATGGGGGACAACAATTGGGACGGGAAGCTCTACGAGTCCTTTTCAAAAAAAGGCGGTTGAGGCTGGAAAGAAATCCGCGAGATCATTTAGGTCGGAGAAGAAAGTAAAAGCTCCCGTAACCTCCATTGACAGTGGTGTCGAAAGTGAAGATGAGCTTGATATTCCGGCATTTATAAGAAGAAAGATGAAATAGAGAATTTGAAAATATTTTTAAGCCCCCGTGGATCCACGGGGGCTTTTGTAATTTGACATTTATTTGGATTTTGGATTTTGAAATTTGAAATTCTAGCAAGTTATCCCCAACTTTTCTATTCCCACGAAATTTTCTATATGGTATATATAAAAATACAGAGAATTTTTTTACGAAGTTAATTTTTTTAAAAAAGAATTTGAAAGTTGTTTTTGTCGGAAATTTATTTTTTTTAAATAAAAATTCACGAGTTGTCAATTAGATAGAAGTGTTGTCTAATTTTTTATAGAGAGCTAAAAAATTTGCCGACTTTTCCACAGTTTTGAAGCTTAATGTTACATATCCGATATAAAAAGTTGCAATTTTCATCTATATTTAGCGGATAAGCTTAAATTTGAAAAATCTTTATTGTTTTCTTATATAGTGTTACAATGTAATTGTTAGCACTATATATAGAAACAAAAAAGACAAATTGAGTCTTGTTGTGGATAAATAACTAGCTTTTTGGGAAATTTTGATTTCAGCTTGATATTTTTTTAGCTTCAAATTTAACACATTCAATCATTTAATCTTCAACATCCAAAACAATGCGTTGTCCCGTTTGCGAGAACGAAAAATCAAAAGTTGTCGATTCCAGAGAAGTTGATAATGGAAGGGCGATGAGGAGAAGAAGAGAATGTTTGAAGTGCAACGCGCGTTTTAGCACATACGAACAGGTTGAAATTTTGGATCTTTCGGTGATCAAAAAAAACAATAGAATAGAGCCGTACAATCTGATGAAGATAGAGGATGGTATAAGATTAGCTTTCAAGAAGAGACCGATTGCGGATAAGGATATTCAAGCCATGCTGAATAACATTGAAAGGGAAATAGTGAAAGAAGTCGCGAATGGCAAGATCAGAACAGATAAGATAGGCGAGATAGTTTTGAAGGAAATAAAAAAATGGGATGAGGTCGCATATATTCGTTTTGCCTCTGTGTACAGATCTTTTGATAATCTAGAGGGGTTTAAAGAAGAATTAGACAAATTTAATAAATAAAAAAACATGCAGAAACAGCGAATCCCTTTTAAAAAAGTCAGAAAGAGAAGCGGCCGCATCACGGATTTTGATATAGAGAGAATTATACAAGCCATTTTTAAATCGGCCAAAGCGGTCGGAGGCAGGGACAAAGAAACGGCCAGAAAAATTGCCCTCAAGTCGATAAAATTGCTCGAGGAGCGGCTGACAGACAGGAACTGTATTCCGACGGTTGAGCAAATTCAAGATGCAGTGGAAAAGACTCTTATAGAAGATGGACATGCGAGGACTGCAAAGGCATATATTTTGTATCGCGACCAACATCGAAAGATCCGCGACACGAGGTCTCTCTTGATCGATGCGACCAAAACAATGGACGAATATCTTAAGAGGGAAGATTGGCGTGTGAACGAGAACAGTAATGTAGATTATTCTTATTCTGGTCTTTCACTGCATCTTTCGGGATCCATAATTGCCAACTATGTTTTGGAGAACATATATCCCCGAGAGATTGCAGAAGCGCATAAAAATGGGGATTTTCATGTACATGATCTTTATATGGGCATCAATGGATATTGCGCCGGCTGGAGTTTGCGGGATCTTCTTATAGAGGGCTTCAATGGCGTGCCTGCCAAAGTGGAGTCTGCGCCTGCAAAACATTATAATACGGTGATTGGCCATATCGTGAATTTTTTGGGAACTTTGCAAAACGAGTGGGCGGGAGCGCAAGCATTCAGCTCGCTTGATACATACCTTGCTCCATTTGTTAGGAGCGATGGCTTAAGCTATAGGGAAGTAAAACAGGAAATACAACAGTTGGTTTTTAGCTTGAATACTCCATCTCGATGGGGATGTCAGACTCCATTTACAAATTTTACTTTCGATTGGACGGTACCAAAGGATATGCAGGATGAAAACGTTATTATTGGCGGAGAACTGCAAAGTGAAAAATATTCGGATTTTCAAGAGGAAATGGATGTGATTAACAAGGCGTTCATAGAGGTGATGCTTGCCGGAGACATGAAGGGCAGAATTTTTACTTTTCCAATTCCAACTTACAATATTACAGAGGACTTTGATTGGAGTACGGAGAATGCCAGGCTTTTGTTTGAATTGACTTCAAAATATGGCATTCCGTATTTCCAGAATTTTATAAATAGTTCTCTTGAGCCTCATGATGTGAGATCGATGTGCTGTCGCCTTCAAATGAATTTGAAGGAACTTAAAACGAAGACCGGCGGACTTTTCGGCTCTGGGGAAAAAACAGGCTCCCTTGGCGTTGTCACGATAAATATGCCGCGCATAGGTTATCTCGCCAAGAGCGAACGTGAATTTTTCGAAAGGCTTGAAAAACTCATGAATCTCGCCAAAGATTCGCTGGAGATTCGAAGAGAGCTTGTTGAGAGAAATATGAACAATGGGCTTCTGCCTTTCTCGAAGCGTTATTTAGGAAATCTGAGCCATCACTTTGCCACGATTGGGCTCAATGGTATGAATGAGGCTTGTGTTAATTTTTTAGGAAAGAGCATTGCCACAAGTGAGGGACATGAGCTTGCCCTCAATACGTTGAATTTTATGAGAGAAAAGTTGAAGAGATTTCAGGAGACGACCGGCAATTTATACAACCTTGAGGCCACTCCAGCGGAGGGAACTTCTTACAGGCTTGCTAAGATTGATAAAAAAATATATCCGGATATTTTCACGCGTGGCAGGAAAAATCCCTACTATACAAATTCGACGAATCTTCCCGTCGATTATACAGATGATATTTTTGAAGCCTTGGAGATGCAGGACGATCTGCAGGTAAAGTATACGGGCGGTACTGTGTTTCATGGTTTTCTTGGGGAGCGCATAAAGGATCCTGTGACTTGCAGCAAACTTGTGAAGACAATCGCCTATAATTTCAAGCTTCCTTACTTCACGATTACTCCGACGTTCAGCGTGTGCCCCGAGCATGGATATATTGCTGGAGAACATTATGAATGCAATAAAGTAGCCTAATTGATTTTTAAAAAAATAAAAAAACTATGTCAAAGTGCAAAAAGAAAACGTTGGTCTATAGCAGGGTCGTAGGCTTTCACAATCCAGTGCAGAATTGGAATTTGGGTAAAGGTGTTGGAGGAGAATGGACGGACAGAAAGCCATATGCGGTTGGTGATAATAATTCACACATCTGCGGGAATGAATAAAAATTTGCGATTGGAATTTGGGCGTTGAGTGTCGATGTGAAAATTTCATTGGGAATTGGGTTTGTTTTTTGATGATATGACGCAAACGAGGGCTTTTTTTAGAAGCCCTCTTAGTATAGTCCTTGGTTAGTGAGCCCAGTGATGAAATTTATTTTATGATTATCAGTGGAATACAAAAAACAACATTTATTGACTATCCCGGCAAAGTTGCGTCCACTCTTTTTCTTGCCGGTTGTAATTTTCGTTGTCCGTTTTGCCATAACAGAAATCTGGTTTTGAATGCCAAGTGGCTTGAAAAGATTTCCGAAGATAAGGTTTTATCTTTTTTACGAAAAAGAAAAAAATATCTTGAAGGTGTTTGCATAACTGGAGGCGAACCATTGATCTATGATGACCTTGCCGGTTTTATTAAAGAAATAAAAGGGATTGGTTATCAAGTCAAGCTTGATACGAACGGTACAAATCCTAGAATTTTGGGAAATTTGTATAAGAAAAATCTTTTGGATTATGTTGCGATGGATATTAAATCATCTCCTGAAAAGTATAACGCAGTAACGGGTGTAAAAGTTGATCTTGATAAAATTAAGAAAAGTATAGCTATCGTTGTTCAGGGCGGCGTTGATTATGAATTCAGATCGACCGTTTTGCCGAGATTCCATAGTTTGCTGGAAGTGGAAAATATGGCGAACATGATCAAAGGAGCAAAACTTTATTATCTGCAGAATTTTGTGGCGCGGAATACTCTGGATAGATCGTTCATGGATGAAAAAGGCTTCACCGATGATGAGATGAAGGAGCTCGCAAGGGCTGCGGGTAAGCACGTTGAGAAATGTCTTGTTAGGTAGAAGCTTGTTAGGTTACTTAAAATATTACCATGCTGATCTGCCTTTCCCATGGATTTAATTAATTTGATGAACTTCGTGGACTTGACTGTTAATTTTTTTTTTTAAAACAGCGTTGTGTTTATGATGTTATATGAGAAAATGACAGCCTTTGTATACTTTCTTTAAAAAATTTGTTATAATGAAAGAAGAAGATAAAAAGTAACCTAACACCCCTTTATCTTTTTAGGTGAAGGGATGTAAATAAAAAACAATCTTATGCCAGTAGGCAACAAACAGACAAAGATTGTACACAACGAAGGATGCGTGAGCATCAAGAAGATTAAGAGAAGCTATCGAGTTAAGCTCCCTCGAAAGGGAAAAGGACGAAGAGGGTTTAGGCAGTGCAAGAAATGTCGATAGTTTTGGATATTCGTTAGTGTCAATCTATAGAAGGCCCTCCATTTTTTTGGGGGTCTTCTTGCTATAAAATGTCCAATGACCAATAAATGTCAAGATTCTTGCTTGTCTTGGGCAGACCGATATTAAAGTTGCGTGTAAAAGTCATTCCAAATGCAAGGAATATTCGAGTTAAGGAAATTGCAGACGGTTCACTGAAAGTTTGGCTTGTTGAAAGGGCGGAAAAGGGCAAGGCCAATAAGGCGTTGATTAAAATCCTTGCCGATTATTTTGGACTAGAAAAGGGAAAAATTAAGATTGTGAAAGGTGAGAAGAGTAGAGAGAAAGTTATCGAGGTTTGTTTTTTAAATTTTTTATGAAAAATAAAACTGTTTTTCCGTATGCGTGCATAAATTCTTAATTATTAGTGTTTAAGTTCTTAACATCTTAACATCTTTCCCGCCGTTAGCGGGGCTTCACATAATTCCCTCCAGATCACCCGGAGTTTTTTTATTTTTAAAAAATGTCTAAATCAAAGATTTTCTTTTTTCTATGCCTTTCTTTTATCGCGGGCATCGGCTTTGCGTCTTTTTATGTTTCAAAAACTTTTATTCTTTTATTTTTGCTGGTTTTGGGGACGATTTTAGTCTGCGTTTTTTGGGAGCGGAAAAAGATTGTAGTGTTTGGATTTTGTATTGTCGTGTTTGTTTTGGGGATATTTCGATTTGGCTTGGTCGGAAGTTCTTTGGATGATTTGCACGTTTCCAAATTGAACGATAGCGGTTTAGTGACGATCATCGGCAGGGTCGTGAGCTATCCGGATGTTAGGGTTGACAAAGTCAATATGGAAATTGAGGTCGAAGAAGTTAATGGCGATAAGAATATACATGGCAAGATTTTGGTCTACACGCCGCTTTATCCAAGATTTGATTATGCTGACAGGCTTGAAATTTCCGGCAAACTTTTCACGCCGCCGGAGTTCGAAGATTTCTCATACAGAGATTATCTGTCTAGGTTTGGGATTCATTCTGTTATGTTTCGTGCAGAGATTGAGTTGATTGAAAGGGGCAATGCCAATGTTTTCTTGAAAAATATTTTTAAAATAAAGTCGAAATTGAAAGATTCGCTTCGTGTTATCCTTCATGAACCACAATCGGGATTTGCGCAGAGATTGATATTAGGAGAGTATCATGCGATGTCGAGCGAGCTCTTGGAAATGTTTAAGCGTTCGGGTGTCATGCATATCATTGCGATCTCGGGTTATCACATTACAATTGTTGCGGCGATGCTCACCGCAATTTCGAAAAGCCTTGGCAAGCGTGGCTCATTCATTTTTGCGATTTGTGGAATTGTTTTGTACACAATCTTGACTGGCGCGACAGCATCGGTTGTTCGCTCATCCATCATGGGCATACTCGTTCTTGTCGCGCTTAATTTGGGGAGATTGAGCTCTATCCGAAATGCTTTGGTGCTTGCCGCACTTGCGATAGTTGCGGTAAATCCGCAGGTTTTGCGCTTGGATATCGGCTTTCAGCTCTCTTTTCTCGCCGTAATTGGCATCGTGTACATTTCGCCTTATCTTGTAAAAGTCTTCAGGTTTCTTCCGAATGTTCTTAAGTTCCGCGAATCGATCGTGATCACGCTTTCTGCGCAGATTACAACGCTTCCGCTCGTTGTATATGACTTTGGCAAACTTTCTGTTGTTGCGCCTATCGTGAATTTTGTTCTGCTTCCCTCAATTCCTCTTTCGATGGGACTTGGATTTCTTGCGAGTGTTGTTGGCATGTTTGATGAGACAGTCGGTCGTTTTGTTGCGCTTCCCGCGTGGCTCACTCTTGGATATGGAATTTACGTTGTAAAATTTTTTTCAGAAATTCCGCTCGCGTACATCGATACTGAAATCGAGTGGATTCATGTTTTAATATCTTATGTGTGTTTGGTTTTGTTTTTTGTTTTAAAAAAGTTTTTTAAAAAGAGAAATTTTTGCAAAAGAAAAAGAGTCAGGGATTTTGATAAGGATGGGGTTTTGGTTGATGTTATACCTATGGATTTCAAAACTTAAAGATCCCGCTGTGACGGGAAATACCAAATCCCGAAATCTGAATGTCAAAACCACCGCCGCTGCGTGGTCCCGCTCACGGTGAAAAATGTCGAGTTCCCAAATTTGTCATTTGTAATTTTCTGCCGCGGGCGGGACCTCTTGCCAAAGGCGAGATGGTTTTGAGCTTTGAAATTTATGAAAAAGATCTACTATTACATTTTAGTCTTTCTCGCGATCGCCCTTGTTCTCTTATTCATCGCGGTGAGACAGATTGATGATGATGCGGCAAGCGTTACTTTCTTTGACATCGGTCAAGGCGATTCTGCTTTGATTAGGAAGGGAAGCGTTCAAGTTGTAATTGATGGTGGAGACAATTCTAGAGTTATTGAAGAGCTTGGTGAGAGAATGCCCCCTTGGGATCACAAAATTGAAATGATTATTCTCTCTCATCCTCATTTTGACCATTTTGTCGGGTTGATCGACATTTTTCAGAGATACGATGTCGAAAAATTCGTCACAACGGGTGCGCTTGAGACAACTGAAGATTTTCAGGTTTTTTTGGAGGCGGTTCGGAAGGAAAACTGCGAGGTTGTGATCGCCGATAGCTCCAAAGATTTTAGACTTTCTGACATAAATTTTGATATACTTTTCCCCATGAGGCCTTTGCAATTTAAAGACGTGTATGCTAAAAATTTAAACAACACATCGATCGTTCTCAAGGTTTCATCGTCAAAAGTTTCTGTTCTTTTCACCGGTGATGCCGAGAAAGAGGTCGAGGAGAAGCTCTTGGAGGAAAATGTTGATTTGGGCTCGGATATTCTCAAAGCCGGACATCATGGAAGCAAGACGTCTTCCACCGAAGATTTCATCAAGGCCGTTGATCCCGAGAAAGTGATTTTTTCCGCGGGCGAGGACAACCAATTCAATCATCCGACAGAATTAATAGTTGATCGGTTCCAAGATTTCGGAGTTGAGACCTTGACGACGTTTGAAGTTGGAGATGTTGAAGTAGAATTGTGAGGGGGAATGTGATATAATTACTTTGATTACGAAATTCGAAGTCAGCCTTGGACTGAAAATAATGTTTGAATTTTAGACATCGTTGCGACGTCGCGTGTTTAGGTATTCGGATTTCGAATTTAATATAGAGTCAAGTGATTTCCAAACCGACTTCCAAAAAAATACTTCTTCTTCCCATCTCCGCTGGTTCTGGCCATATTAAGGCCGCGGAGGCGCTTTTTATTGCTCTCAAAGAGATTGATCCTTTTTTGAAAATAAAAAACGAGGATGCGCTGAAATATGTTGGACCTTTAGTCAAGAGTGTTTACAGAGATTGGTATGCTTTCTCCGTCAAAAAAGTTCCGATTGTGTATAAGTATATTTATAAAGAAACGGAAGATTACAAAAAGTTTCAACAGATCATGGATAAACCTCGACTTCTTTTCGAGGAGTTGAATGCGTTCAAATTGGAGAATTTCATAAAAGATTTTGAGCCGGATGCAATAGTGAGTCTTCATCCGCTTCCGTTGAGCTTGGTTTCGTATTGGCTTCATCGCAAGAAGATCGGAAGACCTCTGCATTTCGTTGTGATGACCGATTACGGCGGCCACAGGTTCTGGATTCGAAAGGGAGTTGACAGATATTATGTTGCTTCAGATGAGGTCGCGGCTTATCTTGATTCGCGTGATGTTGATAGGAGAAAAATAAAGTCTTTTGGAATTCCAATCGATTTAAAATTTTCCAAAAGATTGAACAAAGAGAAGATTTTTAAAAAATTGGGATTGCGAGCAGGAATTCCGACTTTTCTAATGATGACAAGCGGTGTCTCAAAAGATTTTTTGAAAAAAGTTGTCGAGAAAATTTTACACATCGAAACGGATTTTCAAATGGCGATTACGACGAAGGAAAAAGAAACACGGGATATTTTGAAAAATTTAACGAAGAAAGCGAAAGAAAAATTTAAGATAATGGGATATATAAACAACGTTGAAGAATGGCTGACCGTTTCTGATTTGTCTATATCAAAACCTGGCGGACTCGTTGTTTCGGAAAGCATTGCGAAGGGAGTTCCAATGCTTATTTTGAGTCCCGTTCCAGGACAAGAAGAGTTGAATTCCAACTATCTTCTTGAAAACGGCGCCGCCATGACGGCCGACACGCCGGAAGTCGTAGACTATAAAATAAATACTCTATTGCGGAATTCGAAGAAACTTGTAATAATGAAGAACCATGCGCGAACACTCGGAAAGCCGAATGCGGCGATGGATATTGCCAAAGATATTATGAATTCACTGGGTTGATTGGAGAAAGACATTCGTGAAAAGTTTTGGAATAGAATTAATTAACTTTCCTGCCGCTGGCTTGCCATAGTGTGACCTGCGTGCGGGGTATTAAATAAAAAAAATGAAGTACATCTTTTTCGGTCCCCCTGGAGTTGGGAAAGGAACTTATGCGAGAAGAATAGCGCCCAAGCTTGGAATCGTACATATTTCTACGGGCGATATTTTCAGAGAAGAGGTTAAGAAAAACAGCGAAATTGGGAAAATGGCAAAGTCTTATATGGATAGGGGCGATCTTGTGCCGGACGAGTCCGTGATAAAGATTTTTGAAAGAAGGATCAAAGAGCCGGATGCGAAAAATGGCTATATTCTTGATGGATTTCCAAGGACAGTCCCACAGGCAAAGTATCTCACAGAGAAAGGCATTGGGATAGACAAAATTGTCAATATTTATTTGCCAGACGAGGCTTTGGTCGAAATTCTTTCTGGAAGAAGGATATGCAGGAAATGTGGGGATTTGTACAATGTTGTAAATTACCAAAAGGGCGGGATTAACAGGCCCCCGATGCTTCCGAAGAAAGAAGGTATATGCGACAAATGTGGAGGCGAACTTTATCAGAGGGACGATGACATGGAGAAATCAATAAAAGATAGGCTTGAAGTTTATAAAAAACAATCCAGTCCTGTGCTTGATTATTATAAAAAAAAGGGAGAAGTTCTGGATATTGTTTCCGAAAATCCCCCAGAAGTTATGGTTCCGAGAATTTACGAGATGCTGAAAGAAAAAAATAAATAGTATTTCTTCTATTTTGAATAGTCAAAAACTGCCTCATTCGGCAGTTTTTGATATAGCTTCAACTGCACACGTTTCTGTACAGCTTCCACAGTCATTACATTTTTGCGGATCTATCTCGTATTTAATTTCGTCGTTTTCCTCGATCTCTTTGATTGCCCCTTCGGGACAAGCTGGTTCACACGCACCGCAACCGATGCATTTAGATTTATCGATTTTGTGAGACATGGCTTTAAAATTAATTTCAAATGTCAAAGCTC
>CAYMJO010000005.1:0-10002 GCA_964391305.1 uncultured Candidatus Saccharibacteria bacterium
AGGTTTGGAGGACAGGCTTGCGCCTGCTCTCCGAAAAAAGTTGGAGGACAGGCGCGAGCCTGTTCTCCTAAAAGTTATTTTCAAAGATACTTCTCCAATTGCCTAACGAGCCTATCCCAATCGAATTCGTTCTCCACTCTGTTCTTCCCGGCTTTCCCGAGACGTTCCGCGAGCTCTTCATCGTTGAGAACGCGGACAATTTTTTCCGCAACTTCCGTTTCGTCCGTTGGATCTTCAATTAGCAAGCCTGTTTTGTCTCCAATTACCGCGTCTTCCACTCCGCCGCTCTTGCCCGCTATGACGGGTTTTCCAAGCGCGTTTGCCTCCAAGAATACTATGCCGAAACCTTCGACATCAATGTCTTTTTCTATTCTCGTGGGCATCGCGAAAACATCGCACGCGTTGTACAGCGCCGCTTTTTCTTTTTCATCAAATTGCCCAGCGAAATTTACATGATTTGAACATTGTTTTGTTTCTGCCAGTTTTTTCAATTCTTTTTTGTATTCTCCTCTTCCAGCGATTACATAAACCGCGTTTGGAATTTCTTGGAGGATTTTTGGCATTGATTTAATTACAGTGTCTTGTCCTTTTCTTGCGACAAGCCTTCCGAGCGTTAAAATGATTTTTTTATTGTGTAAATCGTATCGCTTTTTAATATCTTCGGTTTGCTTCGCGAGAATACTTTTGCCTGGGATGAATTTTTTTATATCCAAGCCCGGTGGAATTTTTACCATTTTTTTCTCGTTTATTCCGAGCTCTTCGATCCTTCTCTTCGTGAAATCGCTTATCGTAAAAATTCTTGCGGAATTTTTCAAAACATTTTTCAATGTCCTTCCCCTTATCCAATGTTTTCTCGAAATTTCCACGTCCATTCCGTATGTGTAGACATAATATGGGATGTCGAATGCCTGTGCTATTTTCATCGCGGCAGTTCCGACTGGCAGAACTTGTGCCGCGAAAATTGCCTCGATTTTTTCTTCTTTGCAAATTTTTCTAGCGTTCTTCAAAATGGGAAGCCATCTTGGCCAGATCAGTTTTGACGGATACAAAAATTTGCGTCGTATGATCCTGTATTTTTGCGCGGCATCGAATTTCTTTTCTTCTTTTGTCAGTCCCTTCTCATTTTCTTGATCGGCGAGCACTGTCAGATTATTTGGATCGAGCCGTTTTGCTATGTTGGCGAGCATTGTTTCGACTCCCCCAATTTTCGGGGGAAAAAGCATTGTTATTAGAAGAAGTTTTTTCATGGAAAATTTTTTTGAAATGCGAAGATTTTTCATTTTTTTTGGTTGCCTTTTTGGTATTTCAAGTGGTTCTATATATTTAAGCTTATCACTTAACGCTTTGTTTTTCAATTAAAAAGCTTCAAATGTTGTACAAGGACGATTTTATTTGATAGAATTTTACCGTGAAATAGAAAAAGACGTTGTTTCACTTTATACGTTTTTAGGGGTATGTTTTTAAAGGTTTCTAAACCGTTCACGATGTCTCAATTTCGTCGTTTATTCAAACATTCCGCGATTTACGCAATTGGCACTGTCGCGCAAAGCGCAGTTGCTTTTTTGTTGATTCCGGTGTACACAAGGTATCTTTCAACGGCGAATTACGGGCGTCTGGAAATCATAAATACGTTCGGCTCTATTCTGCTCATGTTGATTACCTTCGGATTTGGCTCCGCCATAATGAAGACATATTTTCGGGACGCGAAGAGCGAGAAGGAACGGAAAGAGCTTGTCGGCACGATGTTTTTGTTCGTGATGCCGATTGCCTTCGCGGTAGTTGCTTTGTTGATATTTTTTTCACCCCAAATCAGCGCTTGGCTTCTTGGGTCCCGCGAATGGGCGTATCTTTTTAGATTGCTCTTTATAAGTTTGTTTTTCATGGCGTTCATGAATCTCGCGTTTGCCCTTTTGCGAGTCAAGGAGCGGTCTGTGAAGTACACGGTTTTGTTTCTCATTCGTTTCTTTGTAGTTCTTGGGTTGAATTTTTACTTTATTATTTGGCTGAAGCTTGATGTCAAGGGAATTCTTCTCGCGAATGTGATTGCGTTTGTTATTGTTTCTATTTCTCTTTTTCCGGATGTTTTCAAAGAATCCAAGTTTAAATTTTCAAAAATCTTTTTTAAAAAATTATGGGCGTTTGGGCTTCCTATAATTCCGGCGTCAATCGCCGTATGGGTTATGGATTTATCGGACAGATATTTTTTGGAGATTTTTAGAACGTCCGAAGAAGTTGGAATTTATTCTCTCGGCTATAAAATCGGCATGATTGTGGATATTGTTCTGGTCGCGCCTTTCCAGCTCACTTGGCCTACTTTTTATTTCGATATTTCAAAAAAAGAAAACGCGTCCGAGATTTACGCGCGGGTTTTGACTTACTTTACTCTCGCTGGGACGTTTTTCGCGTTGATTCTCGGGATGCTCGCGCCGGAAGTTATTCGTTTGATCGCGGGCCAGGCTTTTTGGGACGCGTCCAAAGTCGTCATGCTTGTCGCGATCTCGTACGTCTTCTACGGCATGCATTACGTTTTGGCGCCAGGAATTCATATCAAAGAAAAAACGAAGTACTATCCCCTTCTTGTTGTCATCCCCGCGATCATAAATATTATTTTAAATTATTTTATCGTTCCCCGATACGGCATGATGGGCGCGGCGGCAACAACGGTTGCGTCTTTCATCCTCGTTATAGTTATAACGTATTTGGTGGCAAATCATTACTATCCCGTGAAATATGATTGGAAGAGAATCTGGGGTGTGTGGATTCTTGGCGCGGCAGTTTTCGCCGCGAGCCTCTTTGTCAAAGTTGATAATCTTTGGCTGTCTATGGCTCTCAAAATTCTTATTCTCGGGCTTTATGCCGCGCTTTTGTTCGCGTTTGGGTATTTGAGGAAAAATGAACTACTTAAAATAAAGTCCATGTTTAGGAGGAAATAGTATTGAACTTATTAGAGTTTTCTTTATTTTTTTGGCTATTTTAAGATGAAAACTGTAAATGGGATCATTGACGAATTTTCATGAATACCGTAATATTTTTATCCTGATAGCGTTATATTATATGGAAAGCTGACTTGAGTCGGTATAGTTTTTTTTGAAAAAAAATATAAAATCCATTGGAAAGTTGCTTTTTTCAGGCGTTTTCTGGTATAATTTGATTACTAAAAAACTTGGTCTAATTTTTTGATTTTTATATTTTTATGAAATTACTTGTCCAAATCCCAGCATACAACGAGGAACAAGACATTGCTGAAGTCATTAAAGAAATTCCTCGTCAAATTCCGGGCGTTGACAGCGTGGAAGTTTTAGTCGTGAGCGATGGATCGAGCGACAAAACTGTCGAGGTCGCGAAAAAAGCCGGCGCGGATTATATTATTGATCGAAAAATAAATAGAAAGCTCGCGAAAACTTTCAAAGAAGCGTTGGAAAAATCCCTTGAAATCGGCGCGGATATTGTTGTAAATACGGATGGAGATAATCATTATGATCAGACTAAAATTCCCAAATTAATTCAGCCGATTCTCGATGGCATCGCGGACGTGACAATCGGTTCGAGAAACATCACCGAGCTCAAGCACATGCCCATTTCCAAAAGATACGGGAATCTTATGGGAAGCTATGTCGTCTGCAAGCTTGCTGGAATTCCTACGCTTGATGCCTCAACGGGCTTTCGCGCGTATACGAGGGACGCCGCTTTGAGGCTGAACGTTCTGTCCGATCATACTTATACGCATGAAACTTTTTTCCAGATGGTTGACCAAAAGTTGCGTATCTTGGAAGTTCCCATTTCCGCGCGTGATGTAAACCGCGCGTCACGTCTGATCAAAAGTGTCTTTGGACATGTCAAGCGTTCTATGGCTGTCATTCTTACGACTCTGCTTTTATACAAACCCCTTAAAGTTTTTTTGACGGTTGGCGCGATTTTTTTCGCCGTTGGTGCCGCGCTTGCTGTTAGATTTCTATATCTTTATTTCACGACGAGCGGCGAGGGACATGTGCAATCTTTAATACTTTCAGCGTTGCTCATGATTTTAGGCTTTCAAATCGGCGTTATTGGGCTTGTCGCAAGCGCTGTCGGATGGAATAGAAAAATTATCGAGGAAGTTTTGTATTGGGTGAAGAAAAAGGATTTAAGTGGAAAATAGTATTTGGTTTTCAGTGCGCGGGACTCTGTTTTTTAAAGCGAGAATTTGGCTTTTAGAGAAAACCGAATACTGATAACTGTATACTAAGTGTTGATTGAAAAGTGACATTACTTTCTAACAAATATCGCATACTCAAAATTTTTTTATTGCTCGCGGTGATAATGGCGATGGGGTTTTATAGTTATCTTGAAATGCCCAAAATTGATCCCCACGCGTATGATTTTGTGAAAAACCCGGATAAATTTGATGGAAAAGAAGTTGTTGTCGTGTACGCGGATGTCAAAACTGCTTCAGAGTATGAAGCGGTGATAGATTCGGATGAAGTGGAAATTGCCCTTAATGGAAATTTTGTGACCGATGTCTTTAGTCCTGGTGAAAATATAAGCGTCAGGGGAATTTTCCAAAGCCCCAATATTATTTTTGTTGAAGAGTACCATATTCATCTATTTCGTTCTTTGAAATATTATCTTTCAGTTCCCGTCATAATTTTTCTGATCTTTCTTCTGTCGAGACAATTCCGCTTTGATTTAAAAAAAATTCAATTTATTGAGAAAGAAAAGTTTCATTCCATTAAATAATGCTTTTAATTTTTGATTTTGCGTTATGCCTGATCTCATAACCCATACAGCCTTCGCATATTTTTTCACGGGAAAAACTCGCCGTTTTGTTATTTTTGTTTTGCTTGGGGCTGTACTTCCCGATCTGACTCGTGTCGCCTTTGTGATTTTTACAAAAAATCCGCACGCGTATTACTTTTTCGCGCCGCTTCACACGCCTTTTGGAAGTCTCTTGTTTGTATTTTTAGTTGTGCTACTCTTTGAAAAAGAGATAAGATTTCGAGCATTTCTCTGGATGCTTCTTGGGGTTGCAATACACTTAATTTTGGACGTTTTTCAGGGGCATTATACTTCCTATCCGTACCAATGGGCGTTCCCTTATCTTGGACTCAAGGAGGAGATTTTCTGGTTCTGGCCTGAAAATACTATCTATGTTGCCCCATTCGTTTTGCTTGCCGCGATTTTGTTTTATTTTTATAAAAAATCAAGGATTAAAAATTAGAGATATTTGTCTAAAATTAAAGGTGAAACAATGTTCGTGTGTATTTCTGCGTGTCAGTAGCTTTTTGATTCTTATCTTGAACTTTTAAATTTATGCGAAACAAACTTATATTTTCAAACACATCTGCGAAAATTCTTTCAAAAAAAGTTGCCAAAGAGGCAAATAGCGATCTTGGCAGGATCGCTCTGCAAAAATTTTCGTCAAATGAGATTTATGTTGAGTTTTTAGAAAATGTCGCCGATAGAGAAATATATATCATCGGCACGGCTGGCGAAAATCCAAATGATGATGTTATGGAGATTTTGCTTATGATTGACGCGGCGAAGCGCGCTTTTGCGAAGCAAATTCATTTGATACTTCCCTACTTTCCTTATTGCAGGCAGGACAAGAAATTCAGCAAGCCTTCTCCGATTTCCGCGTCTTTAATGGCAAGGATGTTTGAAATGGCGGGCGCGTCGACTTTATTCACGATTACTTTGCATGATCCATGCATAGAGGGATACTTCTCTATTCCAACAAAACATATTTATACGGACGATCTTTTCGGAAATTATTTTAAATCGAAAAATATTAAAAATCCCGTGCTGGTCGCGCCTGACGAAGGCGCGGCAAAATGGGTTTCGGCTTTTGCGAAAAGATTTGGATTCGATTACGCGATTGTGAATAAGATGCGTCCAGAAAAGCAAAAATCCCCAATGATGGATATCATAGGAGATGTTAAAGGTAAAACCGCTATTTTGTTCGATGATATTGTTGATACAGGCAGTACTCTCATCCAGTTGAAAAAGTCTTTGCTTGCGGCGGGCGTGGACAAGAATGTGTACGTTGCTGTGACTCATCCAGTGCTCGGAGGTCCCGGCAAAAAAAATGTCGCGCGCGCTCGTTTCAAAGAGTTCATTGCCACAGATACAATTCCTCTTCCAATGAAGAAAAGATTTAGAGGATTAAAAATTCTTTCTGTTGCAGGGGTGATCGCTGATTATATTAATTATTCGAATTAATTTAATAATGTTTTGTCTAGTCTAATATTCTGTTTGATTTTTTTAAAGAGTAACGATTAAAACAATTAGAATAGGTAGAACAACTAGAACATTTTCTGTGGATTTTTCAAAGATAAAAACATATCCAATAAGATCCCGCAAGAGTAAGGAAAGCGTCAAAAATTTCGCGAAGGTTTCTCGCGGGAAAAGTTTTAAGTCTTTTTATGATTCTCTGCCGAACAACTTGTCGGCGAATGATCTGAAGAACTTGGTTTTGGATATGAAAAAAGCGCGGAGGAAAAAGAGACAAATAATCTGGATGATTGGCGGACATGTTGTGAAAACAGGCTTGGCTCCTTTGATTATAGATTTGATGAAAAAAGGCTTTGTGACGCATGTCGCGATGAATGGCGCCGGATCGATCCATGATTTTGAAATCGCGATGATAGGAAAAACCTCCGAAGATGTCGGAGAAGCGATTGAAGACGGATCTTTTGGAATGTCGAGGGAAACCGGCGAAGGTATAAACTTTGCCATTCAAGATGGCTTGAAAAACGGTCTTGGTTATGGAGAATCCGTCGGCAAAGCGATTTCCGATAAAAAGTTTGAATATCGCGATTACAGCATTGTGTATAATTGTTTTAGAAATAAAATTCCGGCGACAGTTCATGTATCCGTTGGCTGTGACATAATTCATCAACAGCCTTCTTGCGATGGCGCTGCTTTGGGCGAGGCAAGCTATATCGATTTTAAAAAAATTGCAAAGTCAATTTCCAAGCTCGACGGTGGCGTTGTTCTGAATGTCGGATCTGCCGTTGTGCTTCCCGAAGTTTTTCTAAAAGCCATTACCGTTGCCCGAAATTTGAAACACAAAGTCCGCGATTTTTCCGCGGCAAATTTTGACATGATTCGCCAATACAGGCCCATGCAAAATGTTGTCGAGCGACCGACGAAGTCAGGCGGCCGCGGATATAATTTCATTGGACAGCATGAGATTATGATTCCGCTTCTGGCGAAAGCTATTTCGGGATGTTAATATTTGAGAAAGCTATTTTGCGGTTAATCTACAAATAGTTTTTCATTTTTGTGGAGAGAAATGATTATTTTTCTCCGCGTGCTATAAATATGAGATTCATATTCAATGATAATAAAATCAAATCGATACGAGAGATCGAGGCGATCGCAAAAAGACTGCACAGACAGAATAAAAAAGTCATTATGACAAACGGGTCTTTTGACCTGCTTCATATCGGACATGTAAGTTTATTGGAGCAGGCAAAATCTTTTGGAGGGATTCTGATTATTGGCATAAATTCTGATAGTTCTATCAGGCGATACAAAGGTCGCGGCAGGCCTGTCAATAAAGAAAAGTTTCGCGCAAGGATATTGGCATCTTTTGAATGCGTTGATTATGTCGTGGTTTTCAATGATTTGACGCCGATGAGATTAATTGAAAGAGTAAAGCCGGATATTTTTGTAAAAAGTCCAGAGTACGGAAAAGATTGCGTGGAGGCAAATCTTGTGAAAAAAATTGGAGGCAAGGTTAAAGTCGCGAATTTTGTAAAAGGTTTTTCATCGAGCGATTTGATAAAAAACATTATAAAATCAGAACAAATGGATGTAAAACCTGCGGTGTTTTTGGACAGAGACGGAGTTATTAATGTGGAAAAAGATTATTTGTGCAAGCCGAAGGATTTGGAGTTTATCAAAGGGACTGTCAAGGCTTTGCAAATGCTCACGCGAAGTCCTTATAAGGTCATAATCACAACAGGCCAATCCGGTATTGGCCGCGGCTACTATAAGGAGAAAGATATGAAAAAACTCCATGATTGGATGTGC
Organism: uncultured Candidatus Saccharibacteria bacterium; assembly: GCA_964391305.1. Classification (GTDB taxonomy): domain Bacteria; phylum Patescibacteriota; class CALEFQ01; order CALEFQ01; family CALEFQ01; genus CAYMJO01. The sequence continues at coordinate 8,017 of CAYMJO010000005.1, forward strand.
TGTCAGCTTGAGAAGAAGAAAGTTGTGATTGATGGTATATATTTTTGCCCGCATTTGGGTAAAGCTGAAAGATATAAAGCGCTTCCAAAATACAGGCTTGCATGCAAATGCAGAAAGCCAAATACAGGGATGCTTGAACAGGCTGTTTTGGACCACAATATAAATTTGAGCAAGAGCTATGTTATTGGAGATAAAACAGCAGATATCGCAACGGGCAGAAATGCGAACACAAAGACTATTTTGGTGAAAACTGGTTATGGAGGAAAAGAAGATAAGGATAGATATGACGCTGCGCCGCATTATGTTGCGGAGGATTTATTGGATGCTGTGGAAAATTATATTTTGAAGCATTAAATTATACTTGTAATATCTGATATTCAAAACAAATTCCGGACGCGCAATTCTAATTTTCCAAATTAAATTTAAATATTGTTTCGAATTTGGGACTTCAAGTTTATTCAAAAAGTTTATTCAAACATTATGCAAAATAAAATTAAAAAAATTTTCAGGCAAAGCGCTGAAGTGAAGAACAAAGCGGCTGAAACTATATCTGATCATGTTGCGAAGGCTGTAAATATGATTTGCGAAAGCTTTAAAAGCGGCGGCAAGATCATGATTTTTGGCAACGGCGGAAGCGCCGCAGACGCGCAGCATTTCTCCGGCGAGCTTGTAAACAAGTTCAAGATTGAGCGCAATCCCCTGCCTGCACTCGCATTGCACGCAGATACGTCTGTCTTGACAGCGATCGCCAATGACGCGGGATATCATCTGACTTTTTCAAAATGGATTTCTGCGTTCGGCAAAAAAGGCGATGTTGCGATTGCGATTACGACATCGGACGTTGAGCTTAAAGAAGACGGACATTCTGCCAATATTGCTTACGGGATTAAAGAGGCGAAGAAACAAGGCATGAAGGTTATCGGGCTTTTGAGCGATAAAAGCGTTGATGTCGTTGAGATGGTCGATCTTCCGATCAAAGCGCCTTCAAAAGATACGCCGAGGATTCAAGAATGCCATGAGACGATTTTACATATTATTTGCGAGTTGGTTGAAGAAAAGGTGAAGTGAGTTAAACCCGATTTAGAATTTTTAAAACTTGATGTCAAACTTTTCAAAAATTATATCCAAATTCAAGAACTGCAAGATTCTCGTTGTTGGCGATGTTGTGTTGGATAAATATATATGGGGCAAGGTCGAGCGTATCTCTCCTGAAGCTCCGATTCCTGTCGTTCTTGTTGAAAAAGAGACGCATGTTCCGGGCGGCGCGTCAAATACGGCAAACAACATCGTGTCTCTTGGCGGCAAGGCGAACATGCTTGGCGTTGTCGGAAGCGATCTCGCGAGAGACATTTTTAAGGAAGAGCTTAAAAAACGTGGCATCAGCACTGCGGGCTTGGTAACTGACAGAAACAGGCCGACAATCAAGAAGACTCGCGTGATGGGATATCCGCAGCATCAGATTGTGCGGATAGACAGGGAAAAGACGTCTGAATTGGATAACAAAATTAAAAAACTTTTACGAAAAAAGGCAAAAGATCTTGTGAAAGATGTCGATGCCATAGTTATTTCAGATTACAACAAGGGAACTTTGGATGTTTCGCTTGCGCAGATGCTTGTTTTAAAAGCGAAATCAAAGAAAATTCCGATTGTCGTTGATCCGAAACCTTCGAATAAAGATTGGTACATCGGAGCAACGCTTATCACTCCAAATAAAAAAGAAGCCTTCAAGATGGCTAATGAAGACGCGGAAAAGTTGGATGATGTTGGTGAAATGCTTCTGAAAGAGCTTGGCGGTATGATTTTGATCACGCGCGGCGAGGAAGGCATGTCTCTTTTTAGAAAAAATAAAAAAGCCCTGCATATTCCCACAAAGGCTCAAGAAGTTTTCGATGTGAGCGGCGCTGGCGATACGGTCGTTGGTTGCCTCACCCTTGCTCTTGCCGCGGGGGCATCAGTTGAAAATGCCGCGCAACTCGCGAATTACGC
>CAYMJO010000005.1:10016-32646 GCA_964391305.1 uncultured Candidatus Saccharibacteria bacterium
GTTGTCGGCAAAGTCGGGACAGCGACGCTGACATCGAAGGAATTAAAGAAGGCTGTTGAGAACGACAATAATTGAGAGAGGGGTCGGGGGATTAAAGGGGAGATATTGTTATAACTAGAAAATAAATGAGAACTAATATTATTAATAGGCTCTCTATGAAGAGCCCGAAGTCAAAAATATCAAAATTTGCTCTTGTTTTTTTCTCCATTTTACAACCTCCTTAACCTCTTTACGCTTTCCCGACCCATTTTGGTATTCTAGTGAAAAATAAATATTTGTCAAATTATTTGGCTATTTTGGCCGATTTTTTATAAAAAAAGTTGCCAAAATGGTAATTTTGAGCTAGAATTAGCGTTATATATATGCAGGAGGAGAAATATGCGTTATCGAATCTTATGGTAACGGATGCTCTGTTTTAGTTATGTACGCTTTATTCAATTGCAAATTTCAAAGCTTAAATACCAAATTTCAAATGTCAAATTTTGAAATTTGTCATTTGATTTTTTTTTTGGAATGTGGATTTTGTAATTTGACGTTTATGAATTTATTGGTCATAGCCGCTTCCGGCATCGGCTGTACAATCATGTTTACGCCAACGTTGCGCGCGCTTCGCAAAAAATTTCCGGACGCGAAAATAACTTTTCTCGGGATTTCAAAAGGCTTCGTGATTCCGGTTGAAGGGAGTAACCTTGTTGACGAAGTTTTGGTTTTTGATTTCAAAAAGGACTCTCTCTTTAATTTTAAAAAAATTTGGGGAAGATTGAAATTTATCCAAAATCTTCGAAAAAGAAAGTTTGATGTTTCAATTACGGCGTTTCCTTCCAATAAGTGGTTCTTCAATTTCTACGCGTGGATGGTTGGAGCGAAAAAGAGAGTCACGCACTTTTACAAAACTTCTTCTTTGAAAAATTTGAGTTTTTTACAGAATACAAAGGTGAAAACGGATAAGAATCTGCACGACGTTGACCAAAATTTGAATTTACTAAAAGCGTTCGGCAAGGTTCCAGAAGTTGACAAGAGCTTGTATTTTCATATTTCAAAAGAAAACGAAGAGTTTGCTAAAAATTTTTTGCAAGAAAGAAATTTATTAAGCAAGAAATTGATTGGAATGCATCTTGGCTCAAGCAAAGATTATTCATTCGATGTGAAGCGATGGCCCGAAGAAAATTTTGCGAAGCTGATCGGACGCATTGAGCGGGAAATGAAAGCGAAGGTTTTGATATTTTCTGAACCAAATGAAAGGAAAGAAATCGAAGAACTTGCGAAAAAGTTTGCAGTATCCCCCGTCATCGTTTGCGAGGATTTGAAAAATGCCGCGGCAATTATCAAACGTTGTAATACGATGGTTTCGAACGATTCAGGATTGATGCACATTGCCGTTGCCATGAAAACACCGGTTGTCGCGATTTTTGGTCCGTCGCATATTACGAGGACGCGTCCGTACACCGACAAGGCGAAAGTTGTTGTAAATGAAGAATGCAATTCCTGCATGAAGTACCCATTTGCTTCAACGAGTATTAGGATTGTGTGTGATAAAGAAAGAATTTGCCTTGAAGGAATCACCGTGAATGAAGTTTATGATGAGCTCGCGCATTTTGGCGCATTCAAAAAAATTGACAGAATTACGCATTAACGAATTTGCGAATTTGTTTTAATTCAAATTGAGTTTTTAAATGATATGCGACGTTATAAGATGAAAGGACGAAAAAAATCGTTTGCTATGCCTCTGGTAAATCTATGCGGCTATCTTGTGTATGGATGGAATCGGATTGGCAGGAGAAATCTCAAAAAGATTTTTCCGAAGAATATTTTAGTTTTGAGCCTCGATGAAATCGGCGATACTTTACTTGCCACTCCGGCGTTGAAATATTTGCGGGATGCGTTTCCGAAAGCAAAGATTTTCGTTGCGTGTCGGGATAGAGTTTGCGAAGTCTTGGATGGGAATACTAATGTGGATGAGATTTTAAAAATGGATATGCCGAGAATGGGTGTTCCCTCTCTGAAAAGTTATAAAAGAGATTTTTATAGAGTTGAAAGTGTCATCAGGCAAATTTATAAAAAAACCGATGATGTCGATTTTGATCTTGGCATCGATCTCAAAGCAGACATACGAACGATAAAGATTTTAAAAGATCTTAAGATTCCCGTGCGAGTTTCACAGGCGATTCGTAGCGGCGGTTTCTGGCTAACGCATGTCGCGCCGTATCTTGGGGAAACTCACGAAGTCATTCGGAAATTGTCGATAGTAAATTTTATAAAAAAAATTAAAGACAAGAGTTATCTGAAACAGAAGATGAAAATTTTTGTTTCAGATAAAGACAGAAAGAAAGCGCAAGTGGTTTTGGCAACAAATGGGCTTGAAAGAGGAAAGCAATACGTCGTGATGCATGCCTTTGCCGGATGGCGGCCGAAGGAATGGCCAAAGGATCGCTTCGCAAAGCTTGCCGATTACATCAGGGAGAAATATGATTTGCGGACAGTTTTGGTCGGTACGGAGGAAGAGGCAGACGGTATTCTTGAGATACAAGATTTGGCAAAGAGTGTTCCTCTGAATGTTGCGGGGCAGACTACGGTCAAAGAAACGGCGGCAATCATCGAAGGCGCGAAGTTTTTTGTTGGAAACGATTCTGGTCCAATGCATATCGCGTCTGCGGTGCAGACGCCGACAGTGGCGTTATTTGGACAAAATATTCCAAAGAGATACGGGCCATGGCAGAATAAAAGTATTGCTATTTACCATAAGATTGAATGTTCTCCCTGTGAGCAGATTAGATGTGTTAGAAAACCGACTTGTATGGAGCTCATAACATTAGATGAAGTCAAAAAAGCGGTTGATAAAATGTTGAGCTGATATATTTTATTTTTTACTGAACTTATTTAGAGTTTTCTCTGTTTTTCTCGGCTAAAATACAAAAACTTTAGATGGATTCAAAGAGTTAGAATTTTGATGGATTTTATGAAAAAAAAGATCTATTTTGATGAGCTTGCCATTTTGGTGAGCGTTGTTTTCTTTATATGGCTTGGCGTTTTAGTTTTTTTTGCAGAGCTTGGATGGCTGTCGAAACTTGCTATTTTTGCAGTGACTATTGTTGCTGTTGCAATTTCTATTTTATGGGTGATATTGGGACCCAAAAGGATTTTTCTTACCAAGAAGGATTTTTTGATTGTCGTGATCATTTTGCTGATTTGCGTTTTTGTTGGAATTTTTCATCATTCTTTTCCATTTGGCAGAGATCCTGCGGGCTATGTTTCCGCGGCATTGAAGATTTTTGAGACAAATAGCCTTTCTTTTTCAGGGATTCTTACGCGTCCTTTCCACGGCTTTACGAATTTGGGGAATGACGTTTTTACTTCGCAGTTTCTGCCGGCGTATAACGTATATCTGACGTCATTTTATGCTTTTGGAGGGCTTTCTTTGATGTTTTGGGCGAATGTCCCTATTTTATTTTTGACACTTTGCCTTGTTTTTTTAATTGCCAAGCGACTGTCGAGTTATGCGGGCGGAATTGTTGCGGTTCTTCTGCTTTCTTTTTTCTATTCTTTTTTGTGGTTTGCGCGCCAAATAAACTCCGAAAATCTGTTTATGCTGTCCATGATATGCAGTATAGCTTTCTTAGTTTATGGAATTAGGCGGCGCAGCCTTGGATATTTGATTTTGGGATTTTTCCCATCTACGTTCTCAATTCTTATTCGAGGGGAAGGCATTCCGTATATAATTTTTTACGCCATTGCATTTATAGCCGTGCTCGTGTATTTAAGAAAACAGTTGTTGTTCAAAAATGCCGCGTGGGTACTTTTTGTTTTTCCTCTCATGAACTTTGTAATTTTTCAGATTTATATTACTTTGTATGGAGGTGGCTATGTTTTTGGGCAGGGGGGAAATATCATCGGCTCGATTTCAGGATTTACAAAAACGCAATTCTTCTGGTTGGAGATACTTGGTCTATTTTCCGTTATCTTTATCTTTTCTGGTATTCGTTTTATTATTAAGAAATGCACGAGTTTCAAAATTAGTTTTTGGAAACTATATTTGGGACTGTTTTTTTGGGTACTGTTAGTATTTGAAATATTATTTTGGATTTGGTCGAAGTCCGGCTTAGTGATAAGTTGGGATTTTTACAGAAGCCAGTATGTGTTTGAAATTTTTCATCTTTATCTTCTGACAGTGTTTTTTGTGATAATTTTTTTAGCGGTTTACAAAAAAGTTTATCAAAGGTTGACTTATCTTGTTATTTTCGTTGCTCTGCCATCGGCGGTTTTTATCGTGGATCCTTTTATAGCCTTGGATAATCCGTGGTTTATGCGGCGGTTCTTTGCGGTTTTTATACCCGTTGTTTTCATGCTTACGGCAATTGGGCTGGTGAATTTCAAATTAAACAAAAAGGCTTTTATTGCAGTGGCTATGGTTTTACTTGCCATAAATATCGGAATATCTTTCCCAATTCTTACTTTTTCGGAAAATAAAGGAGTAGAAATGCAGCTTAAGAATCTCGGGGATAAATTTACGGACAAAGATATCGTGTTGATGACTCCCGGCTGGCAATGGCAGCAATGGGCTTACTATTTATATTTCTATGGCCATAAAAATTTCATTCCTTCTTCTGAAGGATTTGAGAATAAAGAGGAATTTCTGGAATTATTGAGTCAATATGACAATGTTTATGTTCTAAGCGATAGAAATTATTCTTATCATCCAATGTTTTCCGATAAAGAGTTGGAGTTCGTAGAATCTGTTGATTTAAAATATCCGGCTATTGTCAAAACTATCTGGGGGCTTGCTGGTAAATTGGAAGAAGCGGAAGGGAACCTTAATATCGCGTATATTCATAGACAGCAAATTGGAACGCCTCCAAGAGAAACTTCCATGGAGGAGTTGAAATTGCATATATTCAAAGTTCGTGTGATACGAAAAAGGTAAATCAAAAAACACTATGAAAATTTTAGTTATATCGCATTCCGCGTTGCTTCAGTCTTATCAGCGAAAGTTTGAAATTCTTGCGAATAAATTGGGTTGGGAAGTTTTTTTGGTTACGCCGAAATCTTGGATGGAAGCCGGAAATAGAAGAATTGAAGGTAAAAGCAGACAGCGTGGAAAGTTACAGGTTAAGGCCATCACTTGTTTTTTAAAAAATAGGCTTCGGAGCCACTTCTATCCCCTATTGTTTTTTTACATAATTTTTAAAAAACCGGATATTGTTTATGTTGAAGAAGAGCCGCAGTCATTGGTTGCAAGACAAGCGGCGTTCGCGTCGAATTTTATAAAGGCGAAACTGATATTTTTCACATGGGAAAATATTTTTCAAAAATATCGAGGTTTTAAAAGATCAACCGAAAAATTTTTGTATAAAAAATCCGATGGAGCCATTGCCGGCAATCTTGAAGGAAAGAAAATTTTGCAAAAAAAAGGCTTTAAAAAGCCGATAGAGATTATACCGCAATATGGAGTTGACCCGAAATTTTTCAAGCCTATGGTAATTGACAATTTGCGAGATAGGCTTAGAATTAGGAAAGATGAATTTGTTATTGGTTTCATTGGAAGGCTTTTGCCGGAGAAAAACATATCTTCCATATTTCAAGCGATTTTAAATATAGAAAAAAGTCCCAAAATTTTGATTATTGGGAATGGTCCTTCGAAGGAAAGTTTGGAGGAAAAAGCTGTCGAACTTGGATTGACGGACCGTGTAATTTTCATTAAAGGGGTTTCCTACGATTTAATGCCGAAGTATATGAATTTGCTGAATGTTTTGGTACTGCCGTCAATCACGACAAAATTTTGGAAAGAACAGTTTGGCAGAGTTCTAATCGAAGCGATGGCGTGCGGTGTTTCCGTTGTTGGTTCCAACTCTGGTGAAATTCCAAATGTCATTAAAGACGCGGGTGTTGTATTTCCCGAGGGCAATGTTTCAGAATTGGAAAGCGCGATCAGAAAATTAATGTCAGACAAATCATTCCGAAAAAATATCGGCGATCGAGGGATTGTTAGAGTTAAAGAAAATTTTACAAATGAGGCTATAGCTTTGAGGCTTCACAGATTTATCAATTTACGGATTTTTTCCGGTTTCGAAGCGATTCGTTAAAATTTGGTAAATTAATATTAAGATTTGCACTATGAAAATTTCTAATATAAAAAAAATTTTGGTTCTTCAGCCAGATCATATCGGCGATGTTCTACTTGCAACACCGATGATTCACGCTATCAGAAACCGGTTTCCAAAAGCAAAGATTGATATTCTTATAGGATCTTGGGCTAGGGATATCGTTGATAAGAGTTCCGATATAGACACGATTTACGTTTACAATTTTTCCAAGTTCAATCGTTCGCGTCAAAAATGTCCTTCGAAATTGAAAACTTTTTTAAAACTTAGGAAAAATAGGTATGATCTGTGTGTCATGGCGAGAAGTAGAAACGTTCTCGTAAGATTTTTTGCATTTTTGATCAAAGCAAAGCATAGAATTGGTTTTAAGGTTTCTGGCAAAGACGCTTTTTTAAATATAAGGGTCGAGCAAAAAGATCCAAGACAACATGTCGTGGATCGGAATCTTCTGCTTGCCAAGGAGCTTGGAGCAGACATTTCCAATCCGAAGTTTATGTTGAAATTTTCTGAAGGAGATAAATTGTGGGCGAAAATTTTTTTGGAACTGCCTATTATGAATAATAACGGCAATGGTAAAAAACCAGATTTTGCTTGTTCATGGGGAAAATCGGCTGGGAAATCTTTGGTCGGAATAAATCCGGGTTCGGGGACAGAGGCGAAAATGTGGCCGTTTGAGCGTTTTGCCAAAGTCGCAGACGAGATTGCAAGGCGTTTCAACGCGAGGATAGTCATCACAGGAAGTCCATCCGAGTCCGATGTAAAGCTTGCGGAGCAAGTTGCTTCGGAAATGAAAACCAAACCGATTATTGCCGCGGGCAGGACAGATTTAAAAAAGCTAGCGGCGCTTATTTCACTGCTAGATTTGTATGTTTCGAATGACTCTGGTCCTCTTCATATTGCTGTCGCTGTCGGCACGAAAGTGATAGGTATTTATTCTGGCACGGACTATCCCTCGATGTGGGGGCCGTATGGAGGCAAACATCAAGTTTTGAGCCGTGCGGAGGATTGTGACAAGCTTCCATGTCGTAAGACGATTTGTGATTATGCGGATCATGTCTGCTTAAAAAATATTTCTGTGAAAGATGTAATTAACGCTGTAAAAAAATATGTTTAGGAAAAAATGCAAAAAACTAGAATATTAATTTTTGTGATTTTAATGGCGATTCTTGGAGCTTCTTTTGCCGTTAGATTTGTCGGTATCGATTTTGGCACGCCTATTCCGGTTCATGTTGATGAACATTTTTTGGTTGATCCGGCTATAGATGCGGCCGATGGGGATTTTAATCCAGGCTGGTTTGGAAGTCCGGGTTCAACAATTATCTATATAAATGGCTTCGTTTTTTATGTTTATAATACTTATGAGAACATAAAAGATGGATATCATAGATCGGCATTCGAGCGTTATCAGAATAATCCGACAAATTTTCTAATTTTGGGTAGAATATTACCGGTGATGATGGGTACGCTTATTGTTTTTTTTGTTTTTTTGTTAGGCAAAGAGCTTAAAGATAACTGGTTAGGACTTATAGCCGCGTTTATTGCGGGTGGAGCTCCTTATCTTTCAGGATATGCCCGCATAATACATCCGGATATTACGTCTGCTTTTTTTGTTATATTTGTAATTTGGGCAAGCGTCAAAATTATCAAAACAGGGAAATTGAAGTGGTACTTACTAGCTGGAGTCGGCGTGGGACTCGCAACGGCAACGAAGTATCCCACTGTCATGAGTATTGTTCCATTATTATTCAGTCACGGATTGGTAATCGGCAGAAAATTTTTTTTATTATGGATCAAAAATTACGTGGTTAGTTATAAAATCTGGATAGCTGTGGGTGCTTTTATCGGAACGTTTTTGTTTGCTGTTCCTTATTTTATTCCAGAATTTAAAACTGTATTAAAGGATGTTTCAGAAGAAGCAAGAACGGAGCATTTTGGTTGGCATATAATCGGATTTAAAGATCACTTGAAATTTTATTTTGAAGACGCGCTTTTTAATGGATTTGGAGATTTTATAAGATATATAAGTTTATTTGGAATTGTCATAATTCTGTTGGATAGAAAAATGAGGAAGCATGGTTTGCATATTGTTTTGTTTATTTTTTCTTTTGTGTTTTTTATTTCTGTACTTACTTTACATTGGGGAAGATGGATTATTCCCGTTATTCCGTTATTGGCAGTTTTAGCGGCTATTTTCATATATTGGTTTGCCAGCATTTTTAGAAAAAAAATTGTTGCGGCTATGATTAGTGTAATTTGCTTGACAGCTTTTTCTAGTTCTAGCTGGCTTTTATCCAGTGCTCGGGCATATGCTTCCACTTTCACTGAAACACAAACGCAGGCATATTTTTGGCAACATTCTATCCCCGACTATGAAGTGATTGCCGCGGAGACAGCTACGATTCCCAACAAGATTCCTCCTGATGAGAATACAAAAGTTATCGGTTTTCTGGGCCATCATTCAAATTATCTGGCATGGATTGATTATTTTGTGGTTAATGAACAAGTCGATTCTCGCTATTTTAGAGAACCGGAGAGATATTATCAAGAAGTTGAAATATATAAAAATCTTGATAAATATGGACGTCTAATAAAAAAATTTGAATCTGAATTGATAAGAGTTCCTTTTATTCCAGACTTTTCATTTTTTAAAAAATATGCTTTTATAAGTACTCCGGGACCTACAATTTCTGTATATAAAAACTATAAACCTTCGGATTTTTTGGCATATACCAAGCTAGATAAGGTTATTCCTACGGATATTTCTGACTTGTCATTTCGCGAGAGGGTTGAATTTAATGTTTATGCCGAGAAAAACTTATTTTTTTCTTTTTTATTAGAAGATGCTAATGAAAAAGAAAACGGTAAAATTTATGCCGTAATATGGCGTGGAGAAGAATTTTTAAGAACTATAGAAATAGATGATAGTCAAAAAGGAAGGATTTCAATAGATGAAGAAAATAATCAAGCGGGAGTTTTTAGAGTGCGTCTTATTTCCACTTCTGATGTTTTTTTCCATGATATAAAATTTCCTGATCAGATGGCGGCGCTAGGGGGAATTTTTAAGATTACTGGGTGTAAAGAGCCGCCAATTTTTTTCATGAATGGGACAATGATTGAAGCGCAAACTTTTCACAAAACGGGATTGCAGACTATAAGAGTTGGTGATCAGGTATTGACATTGGATAAAACTTTGGAATGGGAATCAGCGACCAGTTTAAAAGGTATAAATAAAGTTGAAATTCAAGGATGTGATTTGCAGGTGTCGACAAATGGTTTTTTAACTTTTGACCAAGAAGCGATGAAATTGTTTAATACGCCGGAAGTTCAGCAAGGGATTACACCGTTGCATTTCTAAAGAGATAAACACAAAAGTCTTATACTGACTCGTTTGTCATTTTGAGTTAAACTTTTTCTTTTTTTAAAATTTTTCTTATATATTCTCTGTCTTTTAAGCTATAAAGTCCCAAAATAAAAATCAAACCAACGAATAATACAAGACTTAAGGCAGTTGCTGCATAAATATTTATTTTCATCAAAAAATACGCGGTTGCGGCAGATGCAGTAACAGCAATAACTAATTTGAAAAATTTCAAAATATTCGGCATTGTAAAAATTTTATAAAGTTTCGAATGGATGTAGGTATAAGATATGGCGCCAAGAGTTACTTCGGTTATGATCGTTGCGATCGCGGCGCCTGACGCGCCATATTGCGGAATTAGCAGAAAATTCATGCCAATGTTTAAAGCGGCGCAAATGCCGGCCGCGATGGTCGTTACGTGTTGTTTATTTGATGCGTTTAGGAAAGTTCCCGCAAGATAATTTATAAAAACAAATATGAGAACAATGGTTAATTGTTGAAATAATAGAATCGAGGGCTCATATTTTGCGCCGTAAAAAAACCTGATGATCGGAGCGCCCAACAGCATCAAAAATATTATCAAAGTAATAGCGGTTACCGAATAGTATTTTATGAACTTAGCCGCGAGTTCCTGAAGCTTTTGCCTATCTTCATTATAATATCTTGAAAGTGCAGGATACACGGCGGCGGAAAAAATACCCGGAATAAACATAAATGCAAAAACCAGCTCATAGGCAGTATTGTAATAACCAACTTCCGCGGCAGTTCTCATCTTTGAAAGCATCACGGTATCTATTTTGAAATAGATTGCAATAAAGATGTTTGTAACTGCGAATAGCATGCTTTGCTTGAGGGAATTTTTTAAAAAAGTTTTGTCAAAGGCAAATTTTATTTTTATAAAATGTTTTTTTGCTAAAATTAAAGAAAGCACCATGCTAAACGCCGCTGAAATGGCTAGCGCTGCTAATATGGATTTTGTCCATAATCCAAGCAGTATTACGGCAACGACCAGAGTAAAACTTAGGAATTTTGTTGCTGTGCGCACGATAGTCTCAAATTTCATTTTTTCAAAAGCTTGGAAGAGCCCCCTTATAAGATCTGAAAAACTCAAGAAAATCATTTCCAGCGCCGCTAAAAGAATTAGTATAGTTAAATTTGAATCTGCTTTGAATATCCAAAGACCGACATAAATTGCCGCAAGAGTTATGAAGGATAAAAATATTTTAATTGTAATGAAGTTGCTTAGATACTTCTCTGCCGTTTTTGTGCTTCTCGCTACTTCTCTTACCATAAGAGGACGAAGACCAAAATCCGCCAATACTTGGAAGAGGATTACAAAAGAAGTTGCCGTTGTATAATTTCCAAAATTTTCTGGTCCGAGATAGCGTGCTACAATTAGAGCAATAACAAAACCGGTGCCCTTGCAGGCGACTTCCGCTATGGTGAGCCATAAAGTGTTTTTTGTAACTCTTTTTACGATGGACATAAAAGAATTGAATTAAGTTTCGTGCTTGCTTAGGTCTGATGAAGCTCCTCTAGTGATCACATGATAGGCATTTTTTAGATCAGAATATAACAAGGGAGGTTTTTTTAGATCTTTTATAAAACGATGATAAACATATCCCAAACGCAGATAGAACTTTTTCGTCGCCAATTTGCGATATATTTCCAGATCTGTATAGGTTAGTCCGTCGGGAATTAGATACGGCCAGTGTCCAAAAAAACCGTCTCCCAATCTTCCCTCTATGTAGTCATCTATTACCGACTTGTCAAGCTTCTTATTTTTTACACACCAATCCCAGTAACGGGTCGAAGGAACGGGAACGGTCAAATGATATCCAACAATCTCAATATTGTTGAATCCCATCTTAACGAGTCTTAAGGGAAAATTTACCGTTGCCATCAATTCTTTTCGGGTTTCTTCGGGATGGCCCAGCATGAAGAATAATTGAACAGGCATTCTGGTCTTTTTAGTGATGCGCATGCCCTTGTAAATTTGCTTGTCGGTCAAACCTTTTCTCATCACTCCATTTCTTATTTTTTCATCTCCGCTTTCGATTCCGACCAACAAGCTTGTGCAACCGGCTTTTTTTAATAATGACAACATTTCTTCATCTATTCTGTCCAATCTTGTTATAATTTCGAATTCTATTTTTATCTTATTCTTAATAATTAATCTGCAGAGGTCAATTATATGTTTTCTGTCAAAAGTGGCGGTGTCGTCCTGAAAGAAAAACTTATTGCTGTATTTTAATCTTGATTTGATTTCCGCGAAGATATTTTTCCCGGAGCGAGCTCTTACTTTTCTGCTTAAAGCATTGCGAGCGCAGTATCCGCATTGGAAAGGACATCCTCTGGAACTTATGATCGGTATGAGATGAGATTTCAAGGGTGTTGTGTTTTCAATGCGTTCGAACTCCGGAAATGGCAGTTTATCCAAATCTTGCGGTGCCTCTGCTTTGTATATTCCCCGAATATGATCCCCTTGTAAAATTTTGACGAGATGTCCGGTGATAAAATTTTCCGCCTCTCCGTCAATAGCACTGTCGAAGTACGGATATCTATCCATTATATCAGGATCAATGCCCACGTAGGAGTTTCCTAAGATGGTGTGGACTTTATTTCCAAATTTGTTTTTGATTGCCTTTGCCAAATTGACCGTTGTTCTGATTGATGCCAATAACGTGGAAAAGCCGACAACTTTTATTTTTTCCGATTCTATTATTTTGAGTACGTCTTTGATGCTGTATTTAGCGTCTCCATTGTTGATGATCCGAAATTTCAAATCGCTTTTTTGCAAAACGGCGGCAATATAAGCGAGTCCAATTGGATAAGTATCTTCGGTATTAGCATTTGCCTTTGGGTTTTTGAAACTAACCGGCATTTGTAAAAATAGGATGTCTATCATAAAAAATATATCGATTTATTTATGAATTTAGCTTTGCTATTTCTTTGACGACTTCGACGACTTCTTCAACGGTAATTTTTTCGATACATGGGACGTGTCCTTTGCAGTCTTCACTATAACATGGTGAGAATTTTGTTTTGTGAAAAAGAACTTTTCCACCGTTGAGTTTTGCCGGGCCGTCGACAACTGGATTTGTTGGCCCAAATAGCGCGATTATTGGCGTGTTTGTAGTTGATGCGATATGCAGTGCCCCTGAATCATTTCCAATAAAAAGACTGCTCCGCTCAATCAATGATTGAGAGCCGTGTATTGAGAATAATCCCGTAGAATCGGTTGTATTGCATTTAGTGCGCTTTTGCAGTTCGGTGTTAACCTCTTTATCGCTCGGTCCGCCCATTAATAATAACGTTTGAAAGCCGAAATTATTACAAAGTTTGTCGATTAATTTGACGTATCTTTCGATTGGCCAGCGCTTCGATAATTGCTTCATGCCTGGATTTATCGCTCCCCCAGCGGCAAGTGCTGCTACTTTTTTATTTTTTAAATTATTTTTTTCAAAAAAATCTTCTGCTTTTTCTTTGTCCTCTTTTTTTATAAAAAGTTTCGGACCTGAATTTGAAATATCTTTGATCCCGGAAGCTTTTAGTAAATCCAAATAGTGCTCTATTCTATTCTTTTTTAAAATTTTGAAGAGATGGTCTTTGTATTTTGGCAACTCAACGCTTTGCGTGAAGGATGTTTCTTTCCCATATTTTTTAAATCCGATCCTGTTTTTTGCGCCGATTTTTTTTGCGAATTTTTCCCAGAAATTAAACGGCGCAGGACCTTGAAGTATAAAAACCGTATCGAATTTTTTGGGCTTTGTTTGCTTTATCAGTCTCGATCTTGCCCCAATTTTTTTTAAAAAAGATTTGGTTTCCCATTCTTCAGAATTCACGACGATTATTTCATCGACGTTCGGATTATTTTCCAGAACGGCTTTTGACCAATTTCCGATGACGTAAACGATATGTGCAGTGGGGAAATTTTTTCGAAGAACTTCAAGAAACGGCGTTACGGTTATGACGTCGCCGAGAGCATCTCGCTTGATTACAAGGATTTTTTTAGGGTGAAACATCGACTTGTTTTTTACGGTGGAACTGAAAGAGTAAAACGATTGTAAAAATTAAACCAATTCCGATTGCAATCAATGAAATTATAAGACCAATCTTAAATGGTTTCTGGCTGGAAAAGTATATGTCAAATTCATAATTGCCTTCTTTGGATATGACAAAGCCGTTTGTGACGCCGAAGGCGGGAAAATGTTCAATCTGGCTGTCTGGCAATGTAGTTCTCCATCCCTTGTCAAAAGATTCGGCAAATGTGATGATGAAGGGATCTGTAGCTTGATTGACGACAACATGAGTTTGGGTTGGCGACTTTTTCTCAAAATCTATTCGTGCGTTCACTTTTCCTTTGTCAAATATTGATTTGGGAAATACGGCTGTGGCTGTGGGCATTTGCTGTAGGCTTTCCTCGGTATACAAGCCAATATGATTTACGCCAAAAGATGTTTCTTCGTTCCCTTTACTGGCGCTTAATTCTATCACGAGATTATTGGTATCTTCCCTTGGAATAATTTTGGAAACTATTATCATGTTTGATGTTGTGCCTTGGACATCTGAAAACAATTCATCCGTGCGTAACAAGCTTTCGTTGCTGTTATATTGCCGCACTACTCCCTTAAAATTCGAGATGTTATGGGTCTCTAAATTTAGCGCGATGAAGTAATCGCTTGTCTTGTCTATTACTATTTTGGGGGACATGACGCGGCGGTGCTTGATTTTGGGATCTGTATTGATTTTAAATTTGCCACTTTTTTCCGAAGAAATACCGCTAGTGTCGTGAATGGTTAGTTGCCTTTCGTCAAGAAGATCGAATGCGGTTCTCGAAGCGTTTTTCAAGTCAATCGGCGTAAGTTTGCAATTCAGAGATGAGTCTGCCAGACATTCTGATCTTGCTAAGTTTTGGCCGACATTGTTAAAATAGTTAACGGAATATTTTCCTTCGGCAAGAACTGGATATTGTGTTTTTCCAATAGAGCTTCCAAAGATGTCTCCTTCAACGAATATATTTTCTTTCTCTTTGACAATTTTCGAAGTTTTTTCATATAAATCTTGGTATTTTGAAACTGGAATAATGGCGATGGCATTCACTGCGTTAAAGCCTGCCTTGTTTTCTATTAACAATTTATGTTCTCCGGGTCGAATGTTGTATTCTTCAAGCTTAATCCACTTAAACCTATTCTTTTGATTTTTTGTTTCAAGCTCGACTGTGTTTCGTGAGCGCAAGTTAAACCCAAGTTTGCCTCCTCGATGGTTTTCAAAAATTCTTGCCATTACGATATAATCATCAGGTTTCTTGACGGTAAAATTTGTAACAAATTTGTCGGGTGGTTTATGATTATTTTTCTTTTCTACTAAAGAATATATTATATTTTGACCATAATCAAAGTCCCAATTTTCAGCGCCTATGAAATCACTGGTTACATTATGCCATTCGCCAGGATGGGCTGTTGTACTTGCAATCGCCCATTTGTCAATTGGATCGCTTTGGTGATTATTTTTTCCGGGGAAGATGAGGTAATCATCGGGAAGACCAGCGAGAACTAAATCCTGCATGTCCGTATTGTTCCAAAAAATGGCATTGGTAGATTTTAGCAGTACTTGCTGGGTCTTCGGTGAGAGTCTTTGGTCCATAAAGGAAATTACTAACTTGTGCTCTTTCATTTCGGGAATGCTGAAAATATACTTCAAATTTTCGAGTCCGCCAACGACGGTAATATTTTTTTCATTTTTTTGAACATAGCTATATGGTTTTAAATTTTCGTAAACTGTCAGATTTTCATTAGACAGGTTGGGATTATATTCAAGACCATTGGAATTAGATCTTAGTGCTTCTTCCTCTTTGCCAAGTTTAGTGCGATCATCGAATAAAATATCACGGCGAAATATCAAATAGCGTGTGTTAATAATATTATAATAATGACTAAGATTGTGAACACTAGAGGGAACGCTCTGTAAATAGGAATAGAAGTGTCGAGCGAAGGAATTGTCGGGGCTGATTGACGGCAATCTCGATGATCGACTGAAAATATTGTCGATATCGTTCCCATTGGACCATGAATACTTTTCAGCTTTCAGAGTGATTGGCAACCAGGTGACTTTGACATCCTTATTATCTTTGTAGAGCCTTTCAGTAAGTGAATAGTATGTAGCAGGCAGAGGCAGAGGGGTAAACTTTCCAAGCTCGTATTCGGGATTGGTGAATGAGAACTCTTGTTCCGTATCATGACTATAACTGATGGGTAAAAATACTGCCAGTAGAGTAATCGCAAAGATAAAAGTGCATAGAACTAAATACGAAGTTTTGGATTGACTCTTTAATTTCGGTGTTACACTTGATTTTTCTTCCCGAAGATTGTTTCCAATTGATATTTGCTTTTGGCGTGCCAAATAAATAAATGGCAATACTATCGCAAGCGCATAAGCGATTGCAAGGATTCCATTGGCTCTGTCAACATCTCTGGAAAAAATCCATGAAAACTTGCTAATTATTGGCCATGTGAAGATAACTTTGTTGGCAAAATCCGGCGCGAGTAAAATTAACAGAGATGGGACCAGGCTTAAAAAGCCTACGAAAAGAAGCGATATACCGAAAATATCTTTTTTTCTTACTCGAAGGATAAGGTGAGCAATTAGTAATGCTGGAAAGACGAGATAAATTTCTCGAATGAAATTGCCCACTTCTCCGCCGGTGCCTCGCAGTGCTAGGAAATTGAAGATTGAGGTTATAATAAGAGGTCTGACATTGATTTCATATGAAAGATATCCAGGGCTTGCCATCTCGGAATTGATTTTTAAATAATTATAGTTCGGGAGTATCCAGTATAAATTAAATACGAGCAAAACTACAATCAAAAGCGCAAAAATCAGCAGTTGGCGATAGATTGCTCTTGATTGTCTTTGTGGAATCTTTGCGATTAGATTTATGATCAGTACAGCGATTAGCGCAATTGCCGTATATATCAAAAAGTGCGGAGATGCAAAGCTTAAAAAAGAAGCTGCAATCGCGGTTAGTATGATATAGGGAATGCCTTGCCGGAATGTTTTAACAGCTAGTGCTTTTACGAACAATAACAGGATTAGGGGAAGAAATGCGTATCCAAGCCACAGATAAAATTGTGGTAGATGCCCGAGACTCCATGGATTAAAAATGTAGAAAAACGCCGCCAGCATTGCGCCGATCTCAATGGCTGCACTTTTTTGTTTGCAGGCTTGCTTCGCATAACTTTTTATACAAAGATATGTGGTAAACAGCGATGCCGCTATTCCAAAAAATAAAAGTCCCTTTGCCATCTGGGCAACGCTAAGTTTCCAAAGAACTCGAATGATAACAGCCGGCAGAGTTACGAGTACTTGCAGTAATGAGCTGATGCCGCTGTAGCTACCGTATTCTTTCCATTGTGACAGAAAATTATTCAGTTCAAAATCATCATTATTGAAGGGCATGGCAAAATCTCCGTTCGAGATAATCCCGTCGGTGAATATTACGGGATTAAGAGCCACAAAGACAATGAGTGTAGTGGCAAGCAAAGCGGCTATTGTCGGAGGAATTATTAAGATATTTTTTTGCAGGCGGTAATCTTTTCTAGTGCGAAAGAAATAGGATAGCGCAATTGCGACTACTCCAGAAGCGATAAGTACGTAAGCAATGACGCTTATCGATTGTGATATAAGGGCATTCCCCGTTCTCAAAAAGGCAATGGTAAGAGCAATGATGCCGCCACCAATCAGATATTTACCGTTGACTCTGACAGAAAATACTAATACTAAAAACGTCAGCATAAATGCCAAGTTTGTATCCAGCTTAAATAAACAAGGACCGATAAATACACCTAACAATACCGCGTAAAACGAGAATTTTGTGTAAAGTTTATAGTCCTTTTTAATATTTTGTTGATTCATTATTTTTTTCATTGGCTATTTTTTCAAGATTATCGGCGACTTTGTTTAGCGAAAAAAGTGATTTCATTTTGGTTTGAGCGGCGGCTTTCATTTTTCGGAAGGCTGTCGGGTCTTGGAATTTTAGTTTATACATATTTTTGATGGCTTCGATAAACGCGTCAATGTCCCCCGGCTTGATTAAACGGCCAGTTTTTTTATCTGTAATCATTTCGTTCGGTCCGGAAACATCAAAGGATACTACTGGTATACCACAGCTTTGCGCCTCAAGGCAAGTGTAACAAAAAGTTTCCCAGCGGGAAGTTATAATGACCAAGTCGTGCTTATTATAAAGTTTGTTCATTTTTTCTTTAGGGACAAGTCCGACATAGTCGACTTGATCTGATTTTGAGGCCAGTCTTTCAATGGGAACTTTTCCAGAACCGTCTCCTGCTATTGTAAATGATATATTGGCAAAATCATCATTGTCGATCAGGGTTGAGATAATCTTTTCTAAATAGTCAATTCCCTTTTGCTCTTCGAAGCGTCCCGCAAATAAAATTTTGAATTGGCTTGAATTTCTAGGCTCGCCGATTTTCTGAAAATCTCCCTCTTTAAGTCCGTAAGGAATCTTTTTAATCTGACTTTGCGGTCTATGCATTTTTTTTATTAAAAACTTTTTATCGAGGTCATTTGAGACTATCAAATAACGATATCCTTCCAATAAAACGCGGTAAATCCAGCTAGTATAGAAAACATTGTGAAGCTTGGCTCGGAAAGTTTTTGCATTTGGATATATTAATGAGCTGAACAGAATCAATGATTTTCGCACCCTGCGAGTCAACCAGTTTATCGTCCACATTTCGAAGACCTCGTTTTTTACAAAAACCATATCCGCTGATTGCAGAAGTTCTTTTGTCTGGCGACGTTTTTGAGTGAATGGGAAAAAGCAAGCGGATGTTAGGTGCCATGGTTTAATTTTCTTTTCATTTGCCGCTCGCAAAGTTGGTTGCGTTTTTAAAACTTTGTGGGCTCTCTTGGTATCGGACCATGAACTGGCTCCAATGAGAGTGGCCAAGGTGACATAGATATTTAAAAGCAGTCTATAATCTCCTACATAGTAAACCTCGTGTCCTCGACGATACATTTCATTGGCAGTATCAGACATGTAATTCTCTGCTCCGCCTTCGTAGGAGAGTCTATTTAGATTGAAAAAAATTACGCGCATGCGTTTTTTGAAAAGTAAATTTGCATTATTTTTAAAAATCACCTCTTTTTATTGTTATTGAAGCATATTTCTTGTCCTTCCAAACAGCGATAACAAGCAGGCATCTGTAGTTTTTTCTTGAGAACTCTGAACGCCGTCAATTTGGGATCGTTCCAGAGCTCTCTGAAAGATTTTTTTCTGATGTTTCCTACAAAAAACTCTTGGCAGTGATAGAGATCTCCCGTTGGGGAAATTGTCGCTGTGGAATAAGTTGATCGACAGGGCGAAAGCTTGGGATACTTTGTTGCATTGTAGAAGTTTTTGGCATCCAGATGCGGCGGATTAAAAATGATACCGAGACTTGGATATTTTTTCTGCGCTTCTCGGTAAAGATTCTCGACGCCGGCAAAGTCAGGTTTCTTAAAATTGAAGTCGTTTGGAACTTCAAGCCCGATCATGAATTCTCCGACATTTCCTACTTTTCTTTTGAGTTCATATTGAGCCCGTTGCAGCTTGGGTGTGTAGAACATCAAGTTGCCGAATGCCACTTCGTTTATTCCAAGATCCTTAGCATGATCCAAAATGAAGTAGGAATTGCTTACAGCTTCAGGATCGATGATACTTGTTATCTTAACGTTTGGACGAGTCAATTTATGCTTTTGCTTGTATGCGACAATTTTTTCAATGGCTTGGGTCGCTTTTTCGAAAGCTTTGGGATAGCGGCGGTAATAATTGTGGTATTCTGGCGGGCCATCAATTGAAAATGAAATAAAATCCAAGCCGTAATTGCACAATTCCTCGATTTTTTTGTCGTTCAGAACACTGCCGTTTGTTGTCATCGCCGCTATCATTCGTCGCTTTTTGACATGACGAATCAATTCGAAGAGATCCGGACGCAGAGTCGGTTCTCCTCCGCAAAAATAGACAACCGGCCGAAAAAATTTTCCCAATTGGTCGATTACTCCTTTCCATTCACTAGTTGAAAGCTCTTTGTAGTCTTTTCGAAAGTTGGGGTTTTCTGTCAGTTGTCTTGTCAATTGAGGCGAGTTCGAGGAACATTTTTCACAGCCAAAATTGCACCGTTTGGTAACGATCAATGTTGCTTGTTCGGGAAACAAAGCATAACCAGATTTTCCCCACCAGTAATCTAGAGGAAACCACCTTCTAGCTTGTTGCACAATCAGCCATGGCAGAGATGCAAAATTGTTGCGAGCTATATTAAAATATTTTTTCATGTACTTGTTTATAATTTCTGGTTCTAAAATTTTGCCAAAGCCCACTTGGCGCCTTTTTTAATATCGCCCATTTGAATTCCTCTTTTCATAACAGCCGCGAAGCTTGTACGAACAGTGCGCAAGAAGAAATGAGGATGATACATTCTGCAGGTCTTTTTATCAACTTTCCAGCCGTCTTTTTTCATTTCATCTATGAAAAACCAGAGCCCTTTCACAACATCCTTTGCTGAAAGCCACGGTGTACTGATCACCGAAGTATACTTGTCGTTGTACTTTGTATAGTCTTCTGTCACAAGCCATCCATTTTTTTTACAAGTTTCATAAAAGCCCGTTGCTGGCCAAGGTGTGGCAATACTCAATTCTATAGTTGAGGCATTAAGCGTTTTTGCATATGACACGCTTTTTACAATGTCTTCTTTTTTTTCTCCGGGAATTCCAATCATAAACCAACTGCCCGTTCCAATCCCGCTTTTGACCGTCATGTCTATGACTTTTCTTGTCTGATCAAGATTGATTCCTTTTTTTAAAATATCGTTTAGAATATGCTCGGATCCAGATTCGATGCCATATCCGATAAAAACACACCCAGCCCTTTTAAGATATGTCAAAACTTCTTTGTTTACTTGGTCGGTTCTGCCATTACAGCTGAAAGTAATTTTGAGTTTTCTATTTATTATTTCTTTACAAAGATTAATAGTCCATTTCGGTGGTCCCGCTAATTCGGAATCGGAGAAGGTGAAATGCTTGACGCCGTATCTTTTGATGTTCTCTTCCAGCTCGTCAACGACTTTTTCGACTTTTCTAATACGGTAAGGAGCAATCAAATCCAAGCCCGGTTTGCAGTTGGTGCATTTAAAAGGACATCCCCTCGTCGCAATAATATCTCCATAGGCCGTTTTTTTGTCTGGGTAATTTGTAACATCAAATAAATCCTTTGCTGGAAATGGTAATGTGTCTAAATCTTTCAGGATTGGGCGAGGAGGGTTCTTTACAATTTTGCCCAAACTATTCTTGAAAGCAAGCCCCTTAATTTTATCGAAACTTCGTCCTTCGGCAACCGCTCGACAGATGTCGCGCATCGTGTACTCGCCCTCTCCATATATAGCGACGTCTATTTCTTTTTTTGTAATTATCTTTTCCGGTTCAGCTGTCGCATGGGCTCCTCCCGCAACTATAATTGCCTTGGAATTTTCCTTGATAGTTTTTATAGTATTCAGGGCATCGGGAAACATTGAACTTGTTATTGTAATACCAATCACGTCAAATTTGGAAAAGTCGATTTTCTTGATGTCCTCTTGTTGAAGATTAAAACATGACACATCAAAACCATCCTCTCGCAAAACTGCCCCTATGTACGCGAGATTGAGAGGAATTGAGTTTTGGACGAGCCCGACATGGAATTCCGGCATAACGAGGGCTATTTTTGGGCTTGTTTTTGTCATAAAATTTATTGAAAAAGCCACCAGACCGAACGATAGTCACAGTCTCGGCATAATCCTATATCCATTTTGCCTGTCAAGTGATTGCGCCGGAGGCGATTAAGCGCATCGCCTTGCCAAATTTCTTTAAGGGAAGATTTGTTAGCGTTTCCTACCGTCATGACTGCCTCGTAATCTTGGCAGCAAGCAGACACTTCTCCATTCCAGTTTATAAGCAGATCTGTCCAAAGAAAACGGCAAGGTTCTCTCTTTACCTTTGATCTCGATTTTTTTGAATGAAAGCTTCTTTTTTTTGCTTCTCCATCATAGCTTCCTCCCCAAGCATGAGGTGTGGTTATATTCACACGATCGGCTAACTTTTCCCATTTGGAAATGAAAAGTTTTGTTTCTCCTTTATTATTTGCAGTCTCTATCATATCGACAACCACAATGGGCTTCTTTTTGCCAAGTTTGTTTCTAATCGATATAAATTTTTCTATATTTTTTACTATTTTATCGAGATTGGATACTGGCCTCATTTTCTCGTATGTTTTTTTATAAAAAGCGTCCAGGCTGAAGCTTATCTCATCAATCCCCGACAAAATTATTTCCTTTGCTCTATCCGGCGTCATAAGAGAAGCATTGGAACTTGTGCCGACAGAAGGAATTCCCTTTGATTTTGCATATTTCACCCGTGCGGCGAAGTCTTTATCTAGCAATGGTTCTCCAAAGCCGTGCAGTCCTATTTTTTTCACTTTCATCTCGGCACATTGATCTATAATTTTTATAAAAAGTTTTTCTTCCATCACGCCTTGTTCTCTTTTCATAATATCATGTGGACACATTGCGCATTTGTAGTTGCACTTGTTCGTATTTTCAATCACAACGATGTTTGGTGTTTTTTTGTAAGTGCGTATAACTCGCTCGATGTGCCGGTCTTGAAGTTTTTGATAGATCGAATTGTTGACAAACCAAGATGAATTGAGAAGATGCATTCCCATTTTCTTGGTTAGGCTGTTATAAAAAAGTAGTGAATACAAACGCCGCCGCAGGCTTTCTGAGGAAGTGTTCTCTTCTCTTTTATTAATAATCTTATTTTCCATAAACTTTATTCTTGGGCTTTTCAGTTTTAATGAAAACATGATCCAGACAGTCTCCTTCTGCCAAGTGTTTTACAAAAAAATCAAATATCAGAGTAATAGCCTTTAGTGGAATTGAAGATATTATTTTTTGTTCCACATCCATGTCGGCTGAAATTCCGTGCTTTCTATTGTATTGCTGCTGCCAAGTTCCCTGAATTGCGCCGTTGGAGAAAAATCTTTTTCTATGTACTTTGAATCCGCATGATTTTGCCAGTCTCGTCAACGTCTTGGGTAATGTATACAGACATATTGCACTTTTTCAGATAGTCTGAGGGCATATGAAAA
>CAYMJO010000006.1:0-30006 GCA_964391305.1 uncultured Candidatus Saccharibacteria bacterium
ATCAAAGATCTTGCGGCGCTTCCATTACTTTTTATAAAGGATCTAAATTTTCCGCAGGATTTGCCCGCGTGGAAAGATGAGGTGAATGGCCAATGGGAAGTTGGCTGGAAGTTCATCTATGAACGAGGCAACGATCCTAACCAGATCTTTTTGTATGCCAGGTTTCTTCCGATGCTGTTCTTGTTCCTGCTCGGGATTTACGTTTATAAATGGGCAAAAGAACTCTTTGGGGTTTACGCGGGATTGCTGGCGGTGTTTTTGTATGCTTTCTGTCCGAATATAATCACACATTCGAAATTTGTGACTACGGATTTTGGAGTGGCCGTATTTCTATTTATTTCGGTTTATTATTTTACAAAATTTATAAAGAATCCTGGAGCGCCCTCTATGTTCGTTGCCGCTTTTGCTTTCGCGCTTGCGTCCCTTGCAAAATTTTCTGCGATACTGCTCATTCCTTATTTTGCGCTATTGCTTCTTTCTGCGATTGTTGTTCGTCGAGAGCAGATCAGGGATTTTCTTGGATCAAAAATATTCAAACGGCAATGGGGTAAGAGAACTTGGATATATATTATTTCAGGAATACTTATTTTATTGATCGGTCATGCGATCATTGCGGTGCCATATCATTTCCACACGAAAAATATGCCGATTGAATTGCAGCATCAGCTTGTTAACGAGTCTATTCCCCAGCAGGAGGTATTGCCTTCCAAATCTCGTGATATTTTGAACAAAATGATTGATATTCCGGGCGGACGTAGCCTTGCGCAGTATTTCCTTGGCGCGGTCATGGTCTTCGCGCGCGTTGGCGGCGGGAATAGTGCCTTCCTAGCAGGCGACTATAAAAATGAAGGGTGGTGGTATTATTACATTTATGCATTTTTGCTGAAGACGCCTATAACTATTCTTATATTGAGTGCAACTGCTTTGGTTTTAGGATTTATGACTTTTGGAAAAAATTGGAAAAAGATTATTCCCGGATATGAAGTTAAGTACGATAATAGATTGTTGAAATATGGGAAGGGAGAAAATAGATGGGGCAAAACTCGTACTTTGATTGAAAAACTCTTTAAGCTTCTTTGGCTTCGCTTTGATATTTTCGTGATGATCACGATCATCGCAATGTTCTGGGTCGCGGGCATGAAGAGTAGTGCCAATATAGGGCTTCGGTGGATGTTGCCGATATATCCGTTTTTGTATGTCATCATTGCCGGTGCCGTTGTTTATTGTTTTAGAAGGACGAAAAATATAAGGAGCGTTTCGGGTGTTTTGAAGATTGTTTTTACGATCGTTTTGTTGGCATGGTATGTTGCCGTGAATCTTTTGATTTATCCGCATTATCTTTCTTATTTCAACGAATTCATCGGTGCGCGCACGAATGCCTACAAATATCTTGTTGACTCGAACTTGGATTGGGGTCAGGATTTGAATAGGCTTGCTGTCTGGGCTGATGAAAAAGGCTTAGATAAATTTTATATTGATTACTTTGGCGGTGGTGTGCCCGCGCGTTCCCTTGGTGAAGATCGTGCCGTTGTATGGCATTCCAAGTTTGGTTTGCCGTCGGTTGGAGAGTACCTGGTGATTAGCGCGACTTTCTATCGCATGAGTGAATTCTTTGCGCGTAGAAACGATGAGGTTTCGTATGTTAGTATGCTCCCGCGCGAGCCAGATGAACAGGTCGGTTATTCCTTGTTGATTTACAAAATTACGGATGACGATCACTTGCAATTTTTGACGCAAGAGGAAGCAATAAAGAAAACGTCCGATTATTTGCAGAGAACTTTGGATGGACTTAATGTCGAGACGGAGAAACTAGTTTTGACACAGGATTTTCCGAATACCATGAGAGAATATCCTTCCAATTTTCAAAGACCAGTTTATGTTGTTAGAATTGATGATGGAAATTCGGTGACACAGATTTACGTTGATAGACTGACTGGCAAAATTTGGGGAGGAGTCAGTGAAGGTGTCAAATAAATTTTTAAATTTCAACCTTATAAGTACCCGGCGTAGTATTTGTGCGTTGATTAGTTGCTGTTTCCGTTGTGGATAACTTGTTTTATTATTTCTGTTATAATGGAAACAACTGAATATATGAGATCGCGTTTGGAATATATTAAGTACGCGCACAAACGTGCAGTGTTTGTGTATTTTGGACTAGTTTATCAATTTTCGCTTTGTGGTTTTGTAACAAGGGCTTTAAGGGGTGAGAAGCCTTGACAACTCTTTCATATACTGCTAGTTTTATAGCAATATGCACAAATTGGTTTATTTCTAGCGACAATTAGCTAGTTTTTGAACTCGTTTTATCCCTGTCTTTTCGGACTTTCGTGAAGATAATATAAAAGGAGCTATTTTTATGCCTACCAAATCAAAAATTTCTGCCAAGCAAATCAAAGGATCCAATAGGAAGTATTTTACGAAAATAAAAGACTATATGGAACTTCCAGATCTAATAATGGTGCAGAAATCTTCTTTTGAATGGTTTATAAAAAAGGGAATATCTGAACTTTTTGAAGAAGTCTCTCCTATAAAAGATTATCAGGAAACGGACTTTGAGCTTTATTTTTTAGATTATTATTTTGACGAATCGAAATATGATGAGAATACGGCAAGGGAGAAAAATGTAACTTTCGAGATGCCGTTGCGTGTAAATACCAAACTTGTAAACAAAAAGACAGGCGAAATAAAAGAGCAGGAAATATACCTTGGAGATTTTCCCATGATGACTCCACGGGGGACTTTTGTTGTGAACGGAGTTGAAAGAGTTGTGGTAAGTCAGTTGATACGTTCTCCCGGAATATTTTTTTCAGAAAATTTTATAAGGGGTCAGAAAGTTTATGGCGCAAAGGTTATTCCAAATAGAGGGGCGTGGCTTGAGATAGAATCTGATTTAAACGGAGTGATTTATGTCAAGATTGATCGTAAGAGAAAGGTTACCGTAACTTCTTTGCTTCGAGCTTTTGGGTATGGAAGTAATGAAGAGATAAAAGAGCTTTTCAAAGATGTGGATACCAACCCCGATTTAAATTACATAGATAACACTATAGAAAAGGATACCGCGAGGAGCGTAGGCGAAGGACTTCGTGAGGTTTATAAAAGGATAAGGCCCGGTGATCTTGCGACAATTGATAATGCAAAGCAGATGATAGAGGCGATGTTTTTCAATTTTGACCGGTATGATCTTGGCAGGGTTGGGCGATACAAAATCAACCAGCGTTTCGGTCTTAATATGCCGAATACTAAAGAGACGAGGGTTATGCAGAGAGAAGATCTAATTAGGACTATTCGCGAGATTATCATATTGAATAATGAGCAGGGCAAGGCTGACGATATAGATCATTTGGGGAATAGAAGGGTTAGGGCGATAGGCGAACTGCTTCAGAATAAGTTTAGAGTCGGTATTGCGAGGATGGAAAGGATAATAGTTGACCGAATGAGTACTCTTTCTGCGGAGTCGGTCACTCCAAGCCAGTTGATAAACGCAAGACCTGTCATAGCTTCTATTCGCGAATTTTTTACATCTTCTCAGCTTTCTCAATTTATGGATCAGACGAATCCTTTGGCTGAACTCACACATAAAAGGCGGCTTTCCGCGATGGGTCCGGGCGGACTTTCTAGAGAAAGGGCGGGCTTTGACGTTAGGGATGTGCACCATTCTCATTATGGACGGATTTGTCCGATTGAAACGCCGGAAGGTCCAAACATCGGGCTTATAGGACATCTCGCCAGTTTTGCAAGGATCAATGAGTACGGGTTCATCGAAACTCCTTATAGAAAGGTTTTAAAAGAGGTGGATGCAAAGGATTCGGATATCCTTATCGGAAAAATCACACACAAGCCGATTTTGGATGGAAACTCCAAAAAAGAAATTGTTTCTGCGAAGACTTTGATCACAAAGGATCTTGCAAAAAAGATTTCCAAAATGAATGTTAAGACAGTGAAGATAAAGGCTGTTATTACGGATGAGATCGTCTATCTTGACGCCTTTGAGGAGGAGAGAGCAGTTACTGCCCCCGCGACCACGGCTATGGATGAAAATTCGCATTTTGTCGATGAAAAATCTGAAATTCGAATTCATGGTGAACCTATGGACGCACCGACGGGAAAGATAGACTATGTTGATGTTGCGCCCAATCAGATTATAAGTATTACTACTTCACTTATTCCTTTTGTGGAGCATGATGATGCGAATAGAGCATTGATGGGATCGAATATGCAGAGACAGGCGGTGTCTTGCATTAAACCAGAAGCGCCGATTGTTGGAACAGGAGTTGAGGTAAAGGTTGCGAAGGATTCAGGACAGGTTATTTATGCGGAAGAATCTGGCAAAATAGTAGAGGCCTCCGCTAGCAAAATTTTGGTGTTGAGTAAAAAAGGCGGGAAAAAGGAATATCCGCTCCATTGCTTTGTCAGATCTAATCAGTCAACCAGCATTAACCAAAGGCCTGTCGTTGAGGTTGGCCAAGAGGTCAAAAAGGGAGATCTTTTGGGCGATGGTCCTTCGGTAAAGAATGGCGAGCTTGCTTTGGGTCAAAACATTTTGGTGGCGTTTTTATCTTGGGGAGGAGGAAACTATGAAGATGCCGTTCTCGTGTCCGATAGATTGGTGAAAGAAGATAGATATAGTTCGATTCATATAGAGGATTTTTCTATAGATGTTCGTGACACCAAGCTTGGTCCCGAACTTATAACTAGGGATATACCGAATGTTGGTGAAGAGAAACTTAAGGATCTTGATGAAGAGGGTGTGGTTCGTATCGGCGCGAAGGTTTCGGCGGGTGATATTCTCGTTGGGAAAATTACTCCAAAAGGAGAAACAGACCTGACTCCAGAAGAGAGGCTGCTTAGAGCCATCTTTGGAGAAAAGGCTCGCGATGTTAAAGATTCTTCTTTGACATTGCCTCATGGTGAATATGGAAAGATTGTCGATATAAAGTTGTTTTCAAGGGAACAGGGAGACAAGCTTTCTACGGGTGTCATAAAGACTATCCAGGTTAGCGTTGCAAAACTTAGAAAGATACAGGTCGGGGATAAAATGGCTGGCAGGCACGGAAATAAAGGTGTCATTTCTCGAGTGATTCCCGAAGCCGATATGCCGTTTTTAGCGGACGGGACGCCGATAGATATAATATTGAGTCCGCTTGGGGTTACTTCTAGGATGAACCTCGGTCAAATTTTGGAGACTCATCTTGGATGGGCGGCTAAAAAACTTGGGTACATGGTTGCTTCGCCTGCTCTTGACGGCGTTAGCGAGAGTGTTATTAGGCAAGAACTTGAACGGGCTGGTTTGCCTGGAGAGGGAAAAGTCCAGCTTTGTGACGGGCGCACGGGGGAGCCATTTGACAGAAAGACGACGGTTGGAATTATGTACATGATGAAGTTGCATCACCTCGTGGAGGAAAAAATGCATCAGCGTTCAATCGGTCCGTATTCTTTAGTTACTCAACAACCTCTTGGAGGCAAGGCGCAGTTCGGCGGGCAGAGATTTGGAGAAATGGAAGTCTGGGCTTTGGAAGCTTATGGTGCTGCTCATATGCTGCAGGAAATTTTGACGATCAAGTCCGATGATGTTCTTGGCAGATCGAAAACCTATGAGGCTATTGTAAAAAATGAGCCTATAAAAAAACCAAATGTTCCCGCTTCGTTTGATGTTTTGGTGAATGAATTAAAGGGTCTTGCTTTGGATGTTGAACTTCTCGGAGGAGGAGAAAACAGAAATAATGCACGGATGGATAAGAAGCAAAATTGGAAGAATGTGAATAAAAAAAGAAGTTCGAATTGAGGGCTGTCATGCTCGGCTATTTTTTAAAGAAGGCTTAGTGGATGAGAATAATATAAATTAATCAATTTGGAATTTTAAATATTATGTCTAGATCTATGGATTTTGAGGCAGTTCGTCTGAAACTTGCCTCTCCAGAAAAAATGCACGAGTGGTCTCATGGCGAGGTCTTGAAGCCGGAGACTATAAATTATCGAACCCAGAAACCAGAAAAGGACGGTTTGTTTTGTGAAAAAATATTTGGTCCTACAAAAGATTGGGAATGTTATTGTGGCAAGTACAAAAGAATAAGATACAAGGGCGTGGTGTGCGACAAGTGCGGAGTTGAGGTAACACGTTCCATAGTTCGAAGGGAGCGCATGGGGCATATAGACCTTGCCGTGGCGGTTTCTCATATTTGGTTTTTGAGGGGAGTGCCGAGTAAAATTGGCATAGTTTTGGATAAGTCGAGCCAGGAGCTTGAAAAGGTTATTTACTTTGCGAATTACATGATTACTAAGGTTGATGAGAAGGCGAGAGTGGAAGCTTTGAAACAAGTAAAAATTGAATATAAAAGTAAGTTGAAACAAATAGAGAGCAAGTACGAAAAGTCGGCAATGGATATTAATCAGAGGAAGGCCAAGAGACTTGCGAGTGCTAAAGGTTCTGAAAAAAAGAAATTAGAAGAAAGATGCGACAAGGAGCTTTTAAAAAATAGCGAATTAAAAATAGACGAGCTTGATAAGCTCTCTGACGCTTTCGATATTGCCAAGAAAGAACTTAGGGAATTGCAAAAACTAAAAATTATTTCCGAAATCGAATATAGAAATCTTTCCATGAAATACGGTCATGTTTTTGAGGCTGGCATAGGTGCTGAGGCGATCAGAAAAATGCTTGGTGAAACGGATATTAAGAGACTAGTTCCTGATCTTGAACAACAAGTTGCTAAGGCAAAAATTTCAAATAGAAAAAGGATCATGAAAAGATTGAAATATGTTAAGGGGATGCTCAAGGCAAGTATTCGCCCCGAATGGATGGTATTTACGGTTTTGCCTGTTATTCCTCCCGATCTTCGGCCGATGGTGCAACTTGATGGCGGACGATATGCGGCATCTGATCTCAATGATCTTTACCGAAGGGTCATAAATAGGAATAACCGTTTAAAAAGATTAAAAGAGCTTGGTGCTCCAGAAGTTATTCAGCGGAATGAGAAGCGCATGCTTCAGGAGGCGGTGGATGCTTTGATTGATAATAATGCGAGGCGTGGAAAAGCGGTTCAGGCGTCAACTGGTCAGAGACGAACCTTGAAGTCGCTTGCGGATATGTTAAGGGGGAAGCAAGGAAGATTTAGACAGAATCTTCTCGGCAAGCGTGTCGATTATTCGGGACGTTCCGTGATAGTTGTCGGTCCAACTCTGAAATTGAATGAGTGTGGTATTCCCAAGCTGATGGCTTTGGAGCTTTTCAAGCCTTTTGTTATATCCGAACTTATTTCGAAAGAATATGCTCATAACGTGAGGAGTGCCGGAAAATTAATAGAGCAGTCTAGACCGGAAGTTTGGGACGCTTTGGAGAAAGTTATCAGGGGTCATCATATTTTACTTAACCGTGCGCCTACTTTGCACAGGCTTGGTATTCAGGCGTTTCAGCCTATTCTCATAGAAGGAAAGGCCATTCAAATTCATCCCATGGTTTGCTTTCCATTTAATGCGGATTTTGATGGAGATCAAATGGCCGTGCATGTTCCCCTGACAAAGACGGCTATGGATGAGGCTGTAAATATAATGCTTTCCACAAAAAACTTGCTAAAGCCCGCAACCGGCGATCCAGTTACCGCGCCATCACAGGATATGGTTTTGGGTTGTTATTATATGACCAAATTTGAGAATGGGCTTGTTGGAGAGGGGAAAGTTTTTACCGATAAGCATGAGGCAATATTGGCTTATGATATGGGCAAGGTTCATCTAAGGGCGCCAATCAAGGTTCGATTAAAAGATGGTGAAATGATAGATACTTGCGTTGGGCGCATTCTTTTTAACAATATCCTTCCCAAAGAAATGAGGTTCATAAATGACGTGATGGATAAGAAATATTTATCAAAAATAATAGGAGATTGTCTGTATCGTTTTGGCAGGGAAAAAGCGGTAGATCTGATTGACAAAGTTAAAGATCTTGGGTTCTTGTTCCTCACTAAATCCGGCATGACATTGGCTTCTTCCGATCTGGCCGCACCATCTGAAAAAAATGATATGTTGAAAAAAGCTTCTAGAAAAGTTGATGAAGTCAAAGCTCAATACAAGGCAGGTCTTTTGACCGAGGAAGAAAGATATCAAAAAGTTATAGAGATATGGTCAAGTGTGAAAGAAGAAATCTCCGGAGCCGTGGAAAAACGTATAGATAAAAATGGGACTGTGTTTGCAATGATTGAATCCGGAGCACGTGGTTCATGGGCACAGACAACTCAACTCATGGGGATGAGAGGATTGATGGCAAATCCTGCGGGAAAGACGATAGAGTTGCCAGTTAAGGGGAGTTTCAAGGAGGGTCTGTCTGTTCTTGAATATTTTATTTCCACCCATGGAGCAAGGAAAGGGCTTTCTGATACCGCGCTTAGAACGGCAAACGCCGGTTATCTGACTCGTCGTTTGGTTGACGTTGCACAGGATGTAGTTGTGGAAGAAGAAGATTGCGGGGATACGGAAGGCATTGATATTACAAAGAAAGACAGCGTGGAAATGGGAGAGGGTGTTTCTGCAAGGATTTGGGGCAGAACTTTGCTTGAGAATATAGTGGATCCAAAAACCAAGAAGGTAGTTGTTAAAAAGGGAGAAATAATTAATGAAGAGAATATTGCAAAGGTAGAAAAGTTGGAATTAGAGACGGTTAATATACGATCGGTGATGACATGTAAGTCTTTTCGAGGGGTTTGCGCCAAATGTTATGGTCTTGATCTTGGCAGAAACGAGCTTGTCAAGCTTGGGTTGGCAGTCGGTATTATTGCCGCGCAGTCCATAGGTGAACCTGGAACCCAGTTGACAATGCGTACTTTCCATACCGGCGGTGTTGCCAGTGGAGGTGATATAACACAAGGTCTTCCCAGAGTTGATGCTCTTTTCGAGACTCGACCGGTTAAGAAACCAGCGGTTATTACAGAAATTGCTGGAAAAATAAAGATCGATGAGACGGGGACTGAAAAAGTTATAAGAGTCGTCAGCCAAGAGGTGAAGAAGGATAAATACGTTTTGCGCAAGGGATTCAAAGTTAAAATTAAGGATGATGTTGAAGTTCAGAGAAAAGATCTTTTAGCAGAATGGCCAGGTGGTGCGAAGCTTCACGCGAAAGCTTCGGGAATAGCTAAAGTTGAAAAAGCGAGGATCACGATTATAAGAGAAGGTACGGTTGAGAAAGAATATAAAGTCCCATTGAAAACTTCTCTTTGGGTGAGAACGGGAGATTTGGTTGTGAGAGGGAATCAACTCACAGAGGGTCCAATAGATCTGAGACAGCTTTTCAGACTGTCTGGTGCTAGAGCCGTTCAGAAATATATTTTAAAAGAAGTACAGTATATATATTCTTCACAGGGACAAAAGGTTAATGACAAGCATATTGAGGTCATAATTCGACAGATGTTGTCTCGCGTGCGTATAAAAGATTCGGGGGATACGGTGTTTATTCCCGGTGATATTGTGGATAAGACATACGTTATTGAAGTGAATGAGCGAATGAAAAAAGATGGTAAAGTCGCAGCAACTTATGAAAACTTACTTCTTGGAATTACAAAGGCGTCGTTATCGACGGATAGTTTTCTTTCTGCCGCTTCTTTTCAAGAGACATCTAGGGTTCTCATCGATGCGGCAATTATGGGCAGGGAAGACAAACTTAGAGGGTTGAAGGAAAATGTTATAATAGGAAAACTCATGCCTGCGGGCACAGGCTTTAAAAAGCGGGTGTCTGAAACCGAGAAAAAAATTAAGACAAAAAAGTAGAAGAGAATTTTGTGTTTTAAAAATTTCTTTTAAAAATTACGGCGGTATGAGCTCCGCTGTAATTTTATATATTCGTGCTTATTTGCGATGGATTCGCATGGATTTGCGATTTATGTTAGAATAGTCTTTGCAGACATGTTGATGTTTTGGTATATCAGCAACAATATTTTTTTAAAATGGGAAAAAAGAAACGAAAAAGAAGAGGTCCGGGAAGACCTCCTAAAAATAAGCGTTCTGTGAATCCCGAAACGGTTCGTGCTATAACAATCATAATTTTGTTTGTTTTGGCGGCTATATCCATTCTTGGCATTTTTGGAAGTGCGGGATTTTTGGGCGAACTTTTCAACAAAGTTGTGAAGTCTATTTTTGGCTGGGGGAGTTTTCTCGCGCCGTTAATTTTAATCTTTATCGCCTATGTTTTAATTAGAGGATTTGAAAAGACAAAGCTTTCCCTTTTAAATTTTCTTGGCATTGCCGTTTTCATTCTTGTGCTCCTCGGAGTTTTTCACCTCAAGTTCGTGCCTGATGAGGCGCTGTATGCGGTTGGTGAAGGCGAAGGCGGAGGTTTTATAGGCTATATGGTGAGTTGGGCGTCAGTGAATCTGATGGGAGTTGTAGCGTCTTGGATAGTTTTTATCGCCCTTATGGTGGTTTCGTTTTTGATGATTTTTAATATATCTTTTGGGGCATTTTTGGAAAAAATAAAATCTTTGAAAAATAGAATTGCGCAACTGTTTTTAAAGGTGAAGCCTCAGCCGAAAGTCAAAGTTAAGACGATAGAAAACGGGGAATTTAAAACAAGAAATTTAAATATCGAAGATGGAGAAGTAGAAGGTTTTGCAAGAAAGGAATTGGATGACGGAGAGAAAATAATCTCTGACGTCGATGAAGATCCAAAGACACAGGATGTGAAGCCGAGGACATTTCAGGAAGATGCCGACTGGAAATTTCCGTCGCTTTCTTTGTTGAATGATGCTTTCTCAAAACCTACGAGCGGAGATATAAAGGCGAAGGCGAATATTATACAGAAAACGCTTGCGAACTTTGGGATAGAGGTTGAGATGTCGGATGTAAGTATTGGTCCGACCCTTACTCAATACACGCTTAAGCCGCTCGAAGGGGTCAAGCTAAGCAGAATTACCGCGCTTCAAAATGATTTGGCGCTTGCGCTTGCCGCACATCCGATTCGTATCGAAGCACCAATTCCGGGTAAATCTCTGGTTGGTCTTGAAGTTCCGAATGAAGGAATCGCACTTGTGAGAATTCGCGAACTTTTGGAATCATCCGAGTATCGCAATGACAAATCAAAGCTTGCAATACCTTTAGGAAGAGATGTTGCTGGAAATCCGATAGTGGTCGATATCGCAGATATGCCGCATATGTTGATCGCGGGAGCAACTGGTTCAGGCAAGAGTGTTTGCATAAACTCCATATTGGTAAGCCTTCTTTATAAAAATTCTCCGGTGGATTTAAGACTTATTCTGATCGACCCCAAAAGGGTTGAGATGAGTCATTACAACAACATACCTCATCTTCTCACTCCAGTACTGACGGAGGTGAACAAGACAGTAAATGCTTTGAAATGGACAGTGTCAGAAATGGACAGGAGGTATAGACTTTTGCAGGAAGTCGGCAAGGTAAATATTGATTCGTATAATGCATCGGCTCGTTCAGCAAAGTTGCCGTATATTATTTTGGCGGTGGACGAATTGGCGGATCTCATGAGCGTTGCCGCGGCGGATGTTGAGGGCGCGATTGTCCGTCTTGCGCAGATGGCGCGCGCTGTTGGTATACATCTTCTTTTGTCAACGCAGCGTCCCTCTGTGAATGTGATCACAGGGTTAATCAAGGCAAATATTACGAGCAGAGTCGCGTTTAATGTTGCTTCGCAAATCGATTCAAGGACTATAATAGATGTGCAGGGAGCGGAGAAGCTTCTGGGCAACGGAGATTTGCTTTATGTTACCGCGGAGCAGGGCAAGCCGAAGCGTATTCAGGGTGCTCTGATCGAAGAGGTAGAGATAAAGCGCGTGACGGAATTTTTGAAAAAGGAGGCGACTCCGGAATACAATGAGGATGTAACGGAGAAAACAAAAGCTGGAATTTCCAGAATTCTCGGAATAGGATCTGATGAAGATGCGGAAATTGATGATGAGCTTTTCCATGAGGCGAAAGAAGAGATCATACGAATGGGCAAGGGTTCCGCTTCTCTCCTTCAGCGAAGGTTGCGTATTGGGTATGCCAGAGCCGCGCGCCTGCTTGACATGCTTGAGGAGCAGGGAGTTGTCGGTCCTCCCGATGGCAGTAAACCGAGGGAAGTTTTGATAGAAAAGGACGAAGAAAAAAAGACGGAGGAGAAAAATTGAGATTTAAGACTGAAGGATATTTAAAACTTCGCTATTTTTCGAGAGTGGCGGATAAGAAAATAGTTTTAATGAACAACCCAGACTTGAGTGTCTGGGTTATTCGTTTCATTTCGGGGATGAACAGTCTATGATTGATAGGACTAAGGCGAATCATTTTCCAACTAGCGTTTCTCTCAGACTTATTCCCGTCATCTGTTTTGGTTTTGGAAGTCCCATGAGATCCAGAACCGTTGGCGCGATGTCTGCCAAAACACCAATAGGGTTGTATTTATCTTGAAGGATTTGCTCTTTTGTTTTTGGTGTCTTTTTTAGATCGTTTGCAACGAGTATGAATGGCACGGGGTTTGTCGTGTGTTCCCTGATGATCTCTTTTGTCGAGGGATCGATCATTTGTTCGATGTTTCCGTGATCTGCCGTGATCATGACTGTACCATCAATCGAGAGAGTTGCTTCCGTGATCTCTCCTATTTTTTTATCCAAAAATTCTATTGCCCTCACCGCCGCTTTGATGTTTCCCGTGTGTGCTATCATGTCTGGATTTGCGAAGTTTACCACGATGAAATCATATTTTGCGGTATATATTTTTTTTATAAGGTTATTCGTGATTTCTTCAGCGCTCATTTCAGGAACTTTGTCATAGCTTTTGACGCGTGGTGACTGAACCACGAGCTGGTCCTCTCCGGGATATGGCTTCTCCATTCCGCCGTCTAAGAAATATGTCACATGCGCATATTTTTCAGTCTCTGCTATGTGAAGCTGTTTTTTTCCATTTTCCGATATGACTTTTGCCAGAGGCTCTTCTATTTTTTGGGTGATGAAAGCCGCATGCACGGGCAAATTTTCTTCGTATTCGGCCATTGTTACAAAGTAAAGATCATCGAGCCGCTTGTCTCTGGAAAATTTATTGAATCCCGGAAGCACAAAAGCTTTTGTAATTTCTCTTGCTCGGTCCACCCTGAAATTAAAAAAGATCACGCCATCTTTATCCTCGATTTTCGCTGTGGGCTGATTTCCTTTGAGAATTACGGTCGGCTTGATATTCTCGTCAAATTCTTGATTTTCATAAGATGTTTTGATTGCTTCCTTTGCAGATTCTGCGTTTTTGCCGATGCCCTTTACCATTGCTTTGTATGTGGCTTCGATTCTGTCCCATCTGTTGTCTCGATCCATCGCGTAAAATCTTCCGCTAACCGTTGCAATTTTTCCAAGATGGATTTTCTTGAGTTTTTTTTCAAGGTCGTTTATGTATCTTTTTGCGGTATTTCTTGGAGTATCTCTTCCGTCCGTGATTGCGTGTATATAAATTTCTTTAACTTTGTTCTCTTTCGCCATGTCGAGAAGGGCAAAGAGATGATCTATGTGGCTGTGTATGCCGCCGGCGCTCACGAGTCCAATAAAATGAAGTCTTGAATTATTTTTTTTGACGTGTTCAAAAACTCCTTTAAAATTTTTGTTTTTAAAAAAACTTCCGTTCTGAATTGCCAGAGTTATTCTTGGCAAGTTTTGATAAATGATCATTCCAGAGCCGATATTTAGATGACCGACTTCGGAATTTCCGTTCTCTCCCCAAAAAAGCCCCACGGAGATCCCCGCCGCGGAGAGAGAGGTCGCTGGAAAGTACTTTTCCAAACTGTTAATTATTGGAGTTTTTGCAAGCGCAATAGCATTTCCTTCGATACTCGGATTTATTCCCCAGCCATCAAGTATGATGAGGACGACGGGCTTATATATTTTGGTTTTCATGGAAATAATGTCATTTATGGGTATTTTACCATTTTTTTTTAAAAAATTCCATTGACATCTTGTAAGCTTTTGATACAGTAATATAAGGAGATATTTGAGATATCTGAAATGCTCGAAATGCTTGGAGCAATTCAGGTTTCTTAAGTATTTACATTACATGGTAGCGGGCTTTAAGAAAAAAAGAATAAACTCTTTTGAGCGAGTTGGTGAAATTTTGCGTTCAAAGAGGGAAGAACTAGGATTTAGCCTTTCAGAAATTGCTAGGTCTGTTAAAATTCGAGAAGAAAACCTGCATCTTTTGGAGGATGGATATTATGATAAACTTCCGGCCGATGTATATGCCAGGGGTTTTATAAAAAGCTATGCGGATTTTTTGGATATAGATTACAGAAAGCTCTTGACGGTTTTTAAGAAAGAAAGGGGAATCCAGGAGAATATAGATAAGGACAGAGGTTTGATAAAGAGGGAGCCTGAAAGAAAAGTATCCATGCCAATAATCACTCCGCGTCTGATCAAAGTTGTTATTATAGTTTTGATAGTGACCGCTGCTTTTTTCTATCTTTGGTATCAGATGAATAATTTTTCAAAAAATCCAGAACTTACAATTTTTGAACCTTCCAATGATGTGACTTTGGATACAGATATAGTTGTGTTCAAAGGTGTTGCGGAAAAGGATGGAGAATTGATGATCAATGGACAGGGAGTCTTTATCAACAGCGATGGAAGTTTTGAAGAAAAAGTTAATTTGCAGGAAGGGTTGAATACGATAGGCATTGTTATAAGAGACAGGTTGGGAAGAGAAACTGAACTTACTAGAAAAATATTAGTAAGAAAATAGGCGTATCAATGTTCTAATTGTTCTAGTTGTTGTTGTTTAAAAGTGCGGTTGGAATCTGCTACGGATTATGTAATTAAAACATCACGATATTTATAAGCAAACCCTCATTAAGGCAAAAAAATGAAAAAAACGGTAACAACAAAAATGCGCAAGGGCGCAGAAACCAAAAAGAAAACGGATAATGCCAAAGCGAAAGCTGCGAATCTTGCCGTCGAGCAGATCAAGGAGCGGTTTGGCGATGGCGCAATCATGAAGCTAGGCGATGCCAAAAGAGTTGATATAGAGGCTATTTCAACAGGTTCGATCTCGCTTGACATTGCGCTTGGTGTTGGAGGAGTCCCTCGGGGCAGAGTGGTTGAGATATTTGGTCCTGAATCGAGTGGTAAGACTACGCTTGCACAGCATGTCGTCGCAGAGGTTCAAAAGATAGGTGGCAGTGCTGCGTATATCGATGCCGAGCATGCGCTGGATCCGAGCTATGCGGCAGAGCTTGGCGTGAAAGTCGATGATCTATTTATATCGCAACCTGACACGGGTGAACAAGCGCTTGAAATTGTGGAAACGCTCGTTCGTTCTAATGCTATTGATCTTATTGTTATTGATTCTGTTGCGGCACTGACGCCAAGGGCAGAGATTGAAGGTGAAATGGGAGACAGCCATATGGGTTTGCAGGCTCGGCTGATGAGCCAGGCGTTGAGGAAGCTGACGGCGACAATTAGCAAGACGAATACCACGGTGATTTTTATCAATCAGATTCGCATGAAGATAGGAGTTCTTTTCGGCAATCCCGAAACAACTCCAGGGGGAAAAGCGCTCAAGTTTTATTCTTCAGTGCGTATTGAGATCCGCAGGCGTGCGAGCATGAAAAAGGGAGATAGGGAAATAGGCATGCGTGCTAAGATCAAAGTTGTGAAAAATAAAGTTGCGCCTCCCTTCCAAAACACAGAGGTAGATTTACTTTATGGCGAAGGCTTTTCGAAGGAATCTGATATCATAGAAACAGGATTGAAGTACAAAGTTCTCGGCAAAAGCGGTTCATGGATCAGCTATGAAGGTAAAAAAATCGCGCAGGGAAGAGAAAAGGGCATAAATTATCTCAAAGATAATCCCAAGGTTGCAAAGGAAATCGAGAAGAAAATCTGGCAGACTGAAAGAAGCGGAGTGTCAAAGGAAGAGGTGAAAGCTTAGTTTTTGATTACGGTGTTGTTTGACATTTTGATCGTTGTAATACGCAAATCAAAAATTCTCCCACGCTCGCGTGCGGGGGAGAATTTTGTTTGTTTTTATATCGCGCTAAAATGGCTTAACTCTATCAGCGCATCAAAACTGTCGTCCGGAGCTGTTTTGTTATTGGACACTTTTCCACATTCTAGACAGTGGTGCACGAGCACATAGCCTTTGTAGCTCAACACTATTCCTCGTGGTTCCATGAGTCCTTTGCATTCACTTTTTCGGTCTCCTGGGACTCCCTTGTCTACGTGTTTTGAAAAGAGACAATACGGGCAATGATTTCGGAAGCTTCCACCCTTGTGGGGTTGTATTTTTTTGCCGCAATTCTCGCAGACGAATCCTTGATTAGCTTTGACTGCGATGAAGTTTTTGCGTTTGTGCATTTATTTTTTGTACGAGGGTTTGCTGATAAAAAATATCAAATTTCAAAACCCAAATGTGAAATAGCTCATCGTTGTCGTTTTTTATCATAGTGGGGGATCACAAAATTTCTGCCTGCCTTTGGTGGACCAGTGTCAAATTTGTCATTTGGAATTTGATATTTGCGGTCCTATGCTCTCTCAACGTAATTGCCATTTCTCGTGTCTATTTTAATTACGTCTCCTTCTTTTATAAAAAGTGGAACGTTCACTTTTAATCCCGTTTCGATCGTTGCCTGCTTTGAGTTGCCTTGCGCGGTGTTTCCCCGTATGCCTGGAGGAGCTTCAATAATTTTCAAATCCATTTTTATGGGAAGCTCAACGTTTATTGGTTCACCTTCAAATCTCAAAATATCTAAGTTTGTATTTTCTAGTAAAAAATTTGCTTTCTCTCCAAGCTGATCGGAGGATAAGGTAAACTGTTCGTAAGTCTCATTGTCCATGAAGTTGAATAGGTCATTGTCTTTGTAGAGATACTGTGCCTTTGTTTTATCCAAATCAGCTTCTTCTACAGAATCCTTTCCCTGAAAAGTGTGCTGGATGACGTTTCCGGTCACAAGATTTTTCAACTTTGTTTTCAAAATGGCGCCTCCGCGCGCTTGCTTGTTGTGTATAGCTGAAATGACAACGTATGGTTCGTTGTTCATAGCCAAGTAGGCGTTGATTTTGATGTCAGAGAGAGATAACATGTGATAAGTCTTGCAGGTGTGATTTTATTAAATTTTCGAATTGTTTCCTTATTTTGTGACGTACGGCAGGAGCCCAATAAATCTGGCGCGTTTGAGAGCGTGTGCCATTATACGTTGATGTTTTGAGCAAGTTCCAGTTCGTTCCTTTGCTAATATTCGGGAATAGGGCGAAAGATGCCTGCGGAGAGCTTTGATGTCTTTATAATCAATGTATTTGATGTTATCTTCGCAAAATGAACATGTTTTAGGTTTTGCAATGTAATTTGGCTGCATAATGTATAAGTTTAAAAATGTCAGAGTGAGAGGGTGTCAGCACGATCATTTTTTCAGGACTGACGGCTTCGTCAATTCTGACATTTTATCGATTCTTTAGGTTATTTAAAATGGTATATCTTCGATGTTGATTTCTTCTTCGTTTTCCCGTTTTACAGCTTGTTTTGCAGAAGCTTGCTTTATAGCGGGAGAAGAGGAGGGTTGTCTCTTCTCGGCTTGGGATGTCTGGGAAACTTTTTTGATTGCGGATGCTTCTTGTTGCAGTTGTCCATGCTTTGGTCCACCTCCAAGGAGAATCATGTTTGATGCTATGATTTCCGTTGTGTACCGCTTGACTCCGTCTCGTCCTTCCCAAGATCGTGTCTGGATTCTTCCTTCGATGTAAACTTGTTTGCCTTTGAACAGATACTGTCCGCAGATTTCGCCGAGTTTTCCCCACGCGACAATGTTGTGGAAGCAGACTTCTTCTTGCTTCTCACCGCTTTCTTTTTTTGTCCATACTCTGTTCGTCGCAATGCTGAAGCTGGTTACGTTTTGACCAGATTTTGTCGTGCGCACTTCTGGATCTCGGGTAACATGTCCGAGGATCATGACTTTGTTTAAATCCATACAATTTACCTCCTTGTAAAATTTGTGATTTGCGTATCTACAGATTTTACTGATTAATTTTTTATAAAAAACTTTTTACAACACTCGGACATTTAATCAACTATGTCCTCATCTAATATCTGGTCGAGTTTTTTGTCTAGTTCATCCAGTTTTGCTTTTTCTTTCTTTTCATCTGTTGCCAGATTTTCCTCTTTTTTGTCGGGTTTTGAAACTTTCTTCTTTACAATTTTTTCTTTCGTTTTTAAGGTCTTTTTTGCGGCATCGGCTTCTTTTGTCACGGCTTTCTTTTCTTCTTCTGAAGTTTTGGAGAATAAAGCTTTTTCTTCCTGCCTTTTCTTTTGTTCTGCGATTGCCGCCAGCGCCTTTTTATCGAGTTTGATCGTTAAATGTCTTAGAATTTCGTTTACAAGCTTCAAATTATCGTTGAACTTTTTTAGTTCTTCAGGGTCAAGTTCAAAGTGTAGAATATAATAGTATCCATGCCTGAATTGTTTTATCGGATATGCAAGTTTTTTCTTTCCCCAAATGACCTCTTCAATTATTTTGCCTCCGGCGGATTTTACCATCTCTTGTATTTGATCCGTAAGAGGTCGCATGTCTTCCTCGGCGACTTTCGGGGAAATTATATACATTAGTTCGTATCTGTTCATTTTTATTTATTTAAAATTAATTAATTGATGAAGGTTATCAACGTTTCCGATGATTTTTAAATTTAAGTTTTGAATTTAAAAAAACGGGTTTGGCCCGTGTTCTTAGATCAGATATGCCGTTCCCTCCAAAAACAGCAGGCCATGGTTTTGCCCGAGCGATATTTCACGCCGGGAGCCTATGCAACCAATTTATCAAAATTTTAAAAAGATGTCAAGTGAATTCACAGACTTCAGGGTTCAAATGCCAAAGCTGTATTAGGTGTCAAAATTTGGTATTTGATGTTTTTCTTATATCTTTACCACTATCACATCTCCGTCTTTTACGATATATTTTTTTCCCTCTGTTCTTATCAGACCTTTTTCTTTGGCCCCGACATATCCTTTGCTTTCGACCAAATCTTTCCATTTGACAATTTCAGCTCGGATAAATTTCTTTTCAAAATCCGAATGGATTTTGCCCGCGGCCTCGGGAGCGGTTGCTCCATTTTTGACAGTCCATGCATGGGCTTCTTTTTCTCCGGCGGTAAAGAAAGTTATAAGATTTAGAATTTTGTAGCTTGCGTTGATGAGTTTATCGAGTCCGCCTTCTGGGATGTCAAGCTCTTTGAGAAAGTCTTTTTTTTCTTCTTCCGGAAGTTCTGCAAGCTCCGATTCTATTTTTGCGGACACAGGGACTATTTGCTCGGGCTTTTCTATGAGGTCTTTTAGTTGAGCAAAAATTGTATTCACAATATTTTTGTTTTTATATTCATTCTCGCTGACGTTTGCTATGTATATCATCGGTTTAGTCGTCAGAAGCTGCAGGTCTTTTATCGTATCTTTTTCGTCTTCTGAAAGCTCAACCATTTTTGCGAATTTTTCATTCTCCAGGGCTTTCTTCAGTTTTGACAAAACGGTCTTTCTTATCAAAAGCTTTTTATCACCGGACTTTGCTTCGGTCGTTGCGTGCTCTAGACGACTTTCCACTATTTGCAAGTCGGACATGATCAGCTCTATGTTTATTGTATCGATATCTTTTTTGGGATCGAGTTTTTGGTTGACGTGTTCTATATTCTTGTCTTCGAAAAATCTCACGATATGTGCGATCGCATCGACCTCTTTTATATGTGATAGAAATTTGTTTCCAAGCCCT
Source organism: uncultured Candidatus Saccharibacteria bacterium (assembly GCA_964391305.1). GTDB lineage: Bacteria > Patescibacteriota > CALEFQ01 > CALEFQ01 > CALEFQ01 > CAYMJO01. Next base: position 19,694 of record CAYMJO010000006.1, read on the forward strand.
TCGCCTTTGTGTGCGCCGCGGACAAGCCCTGCGATGTCGTTGAATTCTATTATTGTCGGGATGATTTTTGCTGAATTGCAGGTTTCTGCAAGATTGTCCAATCGTTCGTCTGGAACTTCAACAACGCCGACGTTCGGATCAATAGTACAAAAAGGGTAGTTAGCTACCTCTGCTTGATTTTTAGTTATCGCGTTGAACAATGTCGATTTACCGACGTTTGGCAAACCTACAATTCCCATTGAAAATGACATAAAGTTGCGAAATTAAGTATATCAGTGAGAGAGCGGGCGTGTCAAAGTTATTGGGGCAGCTTCCTTTTAAAGATAAATTTTCTTTATCATTGGGCAAAGTTCATAATTTTAAGAAGCTGTGACTTGTCTCCTGTGCCTCATGCCCTAATTTTACATATCTTACAGCAAATGCTAAAATACCACCTATGAAAGTTCATGTTTTAGACAAAGACAAAAAATATTCGGAAAGGATTTTAGCTTTTTTAAGGGAAAAGAACGTTGGAATTGATGAAGTTGGTAATTTCGATGTGCTTTTGGCGTTGTTATATAAAGATGATACAGAAATGGGCTTTAAAATTGCGGAAGCTTCAACAAGAGGTAAGTATGTTTTAGTTTTGGCTCCGGCGGGATTTGAGCCGAAGGGCATTCGGGAAAAAAGCAAGTTTTTGACGCTGAAATATTTTACCGGAGAAAACTTACTTGAAATCGTGAGTGCATACGTCGCAAAAAGAGAGAGGGGAAACTTGCGCAGATTTAATTTTGTTATAGATGGTGAAATTGCTAATTATCTGAATCATATCCAAAGAGACTACGGAAAAAGCAAGTCCGATTTTGTCAGGGAACTTATAAAAAAAGAAATGAAAAATAAACATATAGAAATCGGAAAATTTCAGCAAGCTAAGAAATGAAAGCCGGATTAATTTTATAAAAATATGAAAACAGATGTTTTTCATGCTTACGATGTGAGGGGAATTTATCCAGATGAGATAAATGAAGAAATTTCTTACAAAATAGGCAAGGCTTTTGCAGAGTATTTGTATGAAGAATATTCATTGAAGAAGAGACTTACCGTCGTTATTGGGAGAGACATGCGTTCTTCTTCCGGACCGCTCTTTGATAGTTTGAGCAATGGAATGACCGAACGAGGCATCGATATTATTGATGTCGGTGTGTGTACTACGCCAATGATTGGTTTTTCTGTTATCAACGATGATCTTGACGGCGGAGTTGTCATCAGCGCATCTCATAGTTCGAGTGAGTACAACGGTTTGAAATTTTTGAAGAAAAAAGCTTTTCAGTTAGGAGAAGGACTTGGATTGGAGAAAATTAAGAAAAATTTTCAAAAGAATGATTTTAAAAATGTGGGTTTCGCTCGCGGGAAAATTTCAAAAAGAGATGTACTGAATGATTATTTGGAGCATTTGGGAAAATTCGGGAAAAATATAAAAGACTTAAAAATAGTTGTTGATTATGGAAATGGAATAGGAGCTGTGAGCGGAAAGCCGTTTTTCGAATCCTTGGATATTGAAGTCGTATCTATGTATGAAAAGCCTGACGATAGTTTTCCAAACCATTTTGCGGATCCGCATGATTTAAAAAATCTTTTAGACTTAGAGAATAAGGTTAAAGAGGAACAGGCCGATCTTGGGATATTTTTTGACGGAGATGCCGATAGATCTGTTTTAGTTGATGAAAATGGGGATTTTATTCCAATGGATCTTTGGGTTTCTTTTTTGGCAGAAAACGAGCTTAAAGGAAAGCCTTCCAGAGAGAACATTTATTATGATTTGAGGTTCAGCAGATCTTTGGCCGATGTTGTGGAAAAAAATGGGGGAACTCCCGTGATCATGAGAGTGGGGAATCCTTTTTATAAAGCAAAGCTTATAGAGGATGGCGGGATTATGGCGGCGGAGCTTTCTGGTCATGTTATGTTTAAGGAAAATTTTTGTTTGGACGATGGGCTTTTTGCCGCCGTGAAAACTATGTCTATGCTTTGCAGAAAAGATAAAAAAATATCAGAACTTCTTAAACCTTACAAAAAATATTTTACGAGTGATGAAATGAGCTTCAAAGTTTCGGGTGATGTTGATGCCGTGCTTGAAAAAGTCAAAGAGGCGTTCAGGGATGGAGAAAATGTGGAGCTTGATGGCATTTATATAAAGTACGATGATTGGTGGTTCAACCTTCGAAAGTCAAATACCGAGCCCAAGGTGAGACTTAGGCTTGAAGCGGATACTGAAAAGAAGCTTGACGAAATGAAGAAGAAGCTGGTTAATTTAATACAAAAATAAAAATCTATCAAAATGATAGACAGATTTTGTTTTATAAAAAAATATAAAATTAAACTTTGAGCAGCCCGACTTTATTTCGGACTTCCCGCATGGTTTCTTGCGCGATCGATCGCGCTTTTTTTGCGCCGTCTGCTAGAATTTGCTTTACTTCGTCTTTTTTCCCTTCAAGCTCTTTGCGTTTTTCACGGAATGGCGCGAGCGCGTCTGCGACAGTTTTGCCGAGGTCTTCTTTGAATTCGGCGTAGCCTTTGCCTTCAAATTTTTTCTCAACATCCTCGATTTTTTCACAGGAGAATGCCGAGTAAATTGTCAGAAGATTTGAGATTTGAGGTTTTTCTTTTGAAAATTTTATTTCTTTGCCGGAATCCGTTGTGGCTCCCTTGAATTTTTTGGAAATTTCTTCCGGTTCCTCAAAAATCCCGACATAATTATTTCTGCTTTTGCTCATTTTATGATTTCCATCGAGCCCCATTATCCTTGATCCCTTTGTCAGAAGCGCATGAGGTTCCTTGAAGGTTTTTCCATAACGAGTATTAAATTTTTGCGCGATGCTTCTAGCAATTTCAACATGTTGTACTTGATCTGCTCCAACCGGAACCAAGTTTGTTTTATAAAGGAGTATATCCGCGGCCATGAGCACTGGATAATTGAAAAGCCCCGCGTTGATATTTTGTTTATTTTGTTCGGCTTTTTCTTTATATTGTGTCATGCGTTCTAGTTCTCCCATTGGAGTCAGTGTGTTTAAAATCCACATAAGCTCTGTATGCTCTGGAATATGAGACTGTACGAATAAAATTGATTTCTTCGGATCGATTCCGAGTGCCAGATAATCTATTGTCAAATTCAAAGTCTGCCCGGCATATTTTTTGGGATCTTGCTTAATTGTCAGGGCATGAAGGTCGACTATGGTATAAATACATTTGAATTCTTCCTTTTTTTGCGATTCTACCCAATTTTTAAGGGCGCCAAGATAGTTTCCAATGTGAATCAAGCCTGTCGGTTGTATTCCGCTTAGAACTATTTTTTTCATAATTTTTATTTTGGGCTAAGATATTGAATTTAAGTTTTTTTACACTTCAATAATAACCGGTAGAACCATAGGTCTTCTTTCCATTTTATTGTATAAAAACTGTCCGATGTCGTTCCTGATTTTGTCTTTGATGTACGCCCAGTTAATTGAGGCTCTGCCGTTTTTCTTCTGGGAGAGGATTTTCTTGACTTTTTTCCTTGCCTCCGCGAGTAATTCTTGATTTTCATTTACATATACAAATCCTCTCGATATTATATCCGGACTTCCCGTGAGGTTGCCTCTGTTGTCAACGGTCATAATAATGACAAACATTCCGTCTTCAGCCATTTGCTGTCTGTCGCGGAGGACTACGTGGCTTACGTCTCCAACGCCAAGCCCGTCAACCATTACATAGCTTGATGGAACTTTTTTGTCGGTTAATCTTCCCTTGTTTTTGGAAAATTCTATTATTTGCCCGTTTGCGGGTATGATTATATTTTTGTCGGGGATTCCAATGCTTTTTGCGAGCTCCCCGTTTTTTACGAGAAGGTAAAAATTGGCTTCGATTGGCACGTAATATGTGGGATTTAAAAGCCTTATCATAAGCTTGAGATCTTCCTGGCGCGCATGTCCCCCTGAATGGACATCCATCATCTTATAATGAATGACCTTCGCTCCCTGTCTGACTATGGTGTCTTTTAAATTCTGTACTGTTCTTTCGTTGCCGGGTACGACCGAGGATGAAAATATGACAGTGTCATTTTTTTTCAAATGAATTTTTCTATGCTCGCCGTTCGCGATGCGCATGAGGGCTGCCCGTTCTTCTCCTTGGGCTCCCGTTGCTATTATCAAAATTTTTTCGTCTGGCATTCTGCGGACCTGATCTACGTTTACTATTGTTCCCGGATTTACTTTTATATAGCCGAGCTTGTACGCGATCTCGACATTCGTACGCATACTTCTACCTTCGATGGCGACTCTTCTCCCGTGTTTTTCTGCGAGAAATATAAGCTGTCTAACTCTGCTTAGAAGTGACGCGAATGTTCCTGCGATTATTCTTCCGGGAGCTTTGTCGAAGACTTGCGATAGAGTGGCTTGTATTTTTCTTTCCGATATGGAATAGCCGGGCGTGTCTGCGTCCGTGCTGTCGCTGAACAGAGCGAGCACGCTTTCTCTGCCAATTGTCGCTATCTTACCGATTTCCGCTGGTTTATCTCCGACTGGCGAGTGGTCGAATTTCCAATCGCCTGTATGCACCACTGTGCCTATTGGAGTTTTTATAACTACTCCCATGCTGTCCGGGATATTGTGGTTGAGTCTGAAAAAACTGATCGTAAACTTGCCAAGGGTTAAAGTATCATCAGGTGACACCTCCTGTGTTTTTATTTGCGTGTTAAATTCTTCCTGCCGTTTTTCTATCATTGCCTTTGTGAGCTTGGCAGTGTAGATTGTTGGGTTTCCGAGTCTCGGCGTAATATGGGGAATTGCTCCAATATGATCCATGTGTCCGTGCGTTATGATTATTCCACGTATATTTTTTTCCTTTCCCTTTAGGTATTCGATGTTTGGGATTATATAATCAATGCCTGGCATGTCTTCTTCTGGAAATTGTAATCCCATATCGACTATAACGATGTCATTTCCATATTCAAAAATCATCATGTTTCGGCCGACTTCCTCCTGACCACCAAGGGGAATGACTTTGAGTTTGGGTTGTGGTCTGCTTGGCTGTTTTCTTTTTTTAATCATATTTTTTTTAAAAATTCGAAACTTGATTCCGCATTGACGGGATGAGACGATATGTGAATTCCAAATTTTTATATTAAAATTTGTTTCGTCCCGCCGTGTTGGGATATCGCTTCAGATTTCGTTTTTTTGACTTTCTTTTAGGTTATAAATTTGTTTAAACTAACGTTCGAAATTACTGTTTTTTTCTCTTTTTGTCTTTATATACCATTTGTTGATTTCGCTGAATCTTTCGGAGGGTTTCGTTATGAGACCTTCATCTAGGCCTTTTATTTTATCCGAGATTGCGTAAAGGTATCTTGGGGAATACAAGAATATTGCGACTGCGTTATCCGTCAATTTTTCCTGGAAATCCTTGTATTTTTCCGCGCGCGTGTCTTTATCCGCGGTTTCTCTAGCTTGTTCCAGAAGTTTATCGATGTCTTCATCTTTCATCGAAGTTAGATTGAGTCCGGGCTCTTGTCTTTGAGACGAGTGCCAGAAAGGATATGGATCTGGATCGTGTCCGGTAACTTGACCGAAGAGAATCATGTCATATTCTCTTTGTCTAATTTTTTCCTGTATATCTGCGGGACTGAAAGTCTCGATATTTATCTTTACTCCGATCTCTTTCCATTTTTCCTGCAAATATTTTGCGACGTTCACATGTTCTTCAAAATCTGAAACCGACAGAGTGAATTCTAATATTTTCCCTTCTTTTTTTCTGTAGCCGTTTTCATCGACTTCGTTCCAACCGGCATTGTGTAAAATGTCGTTGCTTTCTGATAGATTATATTCAAAAGTTTTCAGTTCTGGGTTATATCCGGTGAAATTTTCAAGAATTGGTTCATTTACGATGTCGACTTTACCGTTGAAAGTCTTGTCTGTCAGATCTTTTTTATCTATTGCTTTTTGCAACGCCTCTCTGACTTTTTTAAACTCGAGATCTTCGTTGTTTCCATAATTTATGAAAACTGCGTTGTATCGCGGAAGTTTCATTGCGTATTTGTTTAGCCATTCCATTGTCTCAACAATTTCTTGTGTTTCACTGTCGTACGCGAGTCCGTCTATTTTCTTATCTTCCAGCGCGGCGGCAAGCTCTTCTTTCGTTTGATAAAAATTCAAATTGACTTTTTCAATATATGGTTTGTCCCTATAATAATCTTCGTTTAGCTCGAGCGTATAGGTTTTTATCTCGCCGATTTTATTTTTTTGAAATTCTTTAAATTTATAGGGTCCAGTTCCTATTGGCTGAAGGTTTAGTTCCGCGAGGGGAATGTTTGCGGGCTCGATCAATTCCCAAATATGCTTTGGTAAAATTCCAAAGGTGAGATTTGTTATGAAGGGAGAATATGGTTCTTTCAGGCTAAATTTGACGGTATCGTCATCAATTTTTTCTGCGGTTGTTTTGTCAAAATTACTTTTTAGCGAGCTTTGCAGGCTTTGGTTTTGAATGCTTTGGACAGTGTAGATAACGTCGTCTGCCTTGAAAGGTTCGCCGTCGTGCCATTTTAAATTTTTCTTGAGTCTTATGGTGAATTCTTTCGCGTCTTCAGAAATTTCATAACTTTCTGCAAGATCCAGCACTATATTGTTGTTCGCGTCGTACTTTATCAGGCTTGAGTAAACCAGCTCTGTGATATCCATATCGACGGTGTTTGCCTGTGCGATGATTGGGTTGACGAATTTGGGCTGACCGACGAAACCCTCCGTGTATACTCCGCCTTTTTTGGGAACTTTTTGGGTGCTTTTTATATAATAGTCGTAGCCCCACCAAGCAGTGCCGGTGATTGCCGCGGCTATCAAAACGATAACAATGCGTTTTTCAAGCTTCGATAAAACGCGGGGAAGTTGCGTGAATTTAATTTTATTGTTTTCGTTCATGGGGACCTTTAAGGTTTTTCTATCAAAAATCAAGAGAGAATCAGGTTTATAAGTGCGGTTGCCAGAAAGGCAGTTGCAACAATGATTGTCACAATGTGCAATGTTTTTTCTGAACCTCTTCTTTGGGTGAACACGGCACTGTCCCCACCAAATACGCCGGAGAGTCCAGCTCCTCTGTTTTGCATAAGGACAAGGACTATAATCGCGGCAGAGAGAATTATTTCTATTATGGGAAATAAATTGGTCATAGTTGCAATTAGTTTTCAAACGACAAAGTTCGAAGTTTTAAAAGTTTAAAATATTAAATGTCGAATTTTGCAATTTGGAACTTTAAGAAATTATCCTTTTCTTCGAATGAAAAGTATCGACAATATAAAATTAATTATGCTTATTACAAGAGTGCCAAGTATCGCTGATATGACTCCACCAATTGTGAATCCGGGAACAAGATACGCGGTTGCGTAGAGGATTATTAGGTTTATTACGAGAGGAAATAGCAGTCCCAGCAGAAGCCACAAACACGGCGCGGTAATTACTTTGAGAATCGGCTTTATGAACATATTCATAACGCCCAAAACCGCGCCGGCGATGACGAGGACTCGCCAGTTGCTGTGATAGTCTATACCGCTTATCAATTGCGCCGCAATCCAAAGAGCGATCATATTGACAATCAAGCGCAAAATAAGCCTTAAAAAAAACATGGGGTATTCGGTATTTAGCTGGGATTAGTTTATCATGGGAGGCTGTTTTTGTAAAGAGAAGTGCCTAGATTATCAATGGGAAATAGAAGTGTCATACTTTCGAGGATTTAGAACTCCCTTAGCCGCAATTTATTGTGTACAAGGGAGTTTCGCTTACATGCTTTCTTTTTAAAGCCCTGTAAGCGATTTTCTTTCCTAGGGGAAATGTTTAGCGAGCAGTTTGCACAATTTTTTTTCTTCCCCCCATGAATTTAATCCGTTTTTTTCAAAATGAGGGTGATGGATTTCGAAATTCTTATCTAAATTCCAAATCTTTCCCCTCTTTTCGATAATCATAATAGGATAACCATCGAGCATTTGCAACATGGGGTTGTACAGTATCGTTATACCATCTGTTTCAATAGTAACGGATTCATTGAAGTCGTATAAACTGTATTTATCTTTCATTTGTGCTTCGTTCAAAATCTTTTCCAGTTCGGACCCTAATCTTTTTTGCCAGTGGTTTTCAATCGTAGTGATTATCACTAGCGTCAATAGGCATAATGTAAAAAAACCAGTCAAAATGGACAAGACTTTATCTTTTTTTGATTTCATTTACTCTCTCCTTTTTGATGAAAATTTTCTGTGATAAAGTTTTTAATTTTCTACACTTTACTTTGGACTTTGGAAGTCCGAGGGCCTTCCGAAACTTTAGCTTGTATCGATATTTTTGTCAAAAAAAATAAAAAAGCAGGGTCGCTTGCTCTATGGACGGAGTTTTTTATTTTTTCCCTTCTCATCGATAATTTTTTTAAGCGCAATCACATTTTTTCCAGACACTCCCATTTTTTTCTTTTTCCACCTCTTTTCCCTGCGCATGATTTTGTGTTTTGTTTTTTTGTTCAACATATTTTTATAAAAAATTTTAAACGGATGGTCACGGATTCCGTCAGGGCGGGACGGATGGCTCACGGATTACAGATGGACATGGATACGGCAATGTCAAATGACAAATTCCCAATAACAAACTTCAAAATTTAAAATTTGGATTTTGGAATTTGATTGAGCTATAATTCTTCATATAATTTTTTCGCCAATTTTCTGCCAACAACATCTTCCACATCTTTCCTCTTTGCAGATCTCAAGCCTGCCACCGATCCAAATTTGCGAAAGAGCTTCTTTCTGGTTTTTAGTCCAATGCCTTTAATATTGTCAAGCGCCGATCTTGCCATGCTTTTCTCGCGCAGTTTGTGATGATAGTCTATGGCAAACCGATGCGCTTCGTCTCGGATGCGCTGCAGCAGTTTTAATTGAGCGGATTCGTTCGGAAGTTTTAGGGATTTGCGTTTGACCGTTGTGAAAATTTCCTCCTCGCGTTTTGCGAGCGCAATCACCGTGATATTTAGTTCAAATTGTTTGAGGACTTTCGCCGCTGTGTTCAACTGCGGCCTGCCGCCATCGATCAGAATCAAATCAGGAATCGGCCATCTTTCTTTTGTTTGCGATTCGTTCGCGTGCTTGAAGCGTCGCAAGAGAACTTCTTTGATCATTGCGACATCGTCAGGCGTTGACTTTGTTTTTATTTTAAATCTGCGGTAATCACTTTTCTTTGGCTCGAAATTTTCAAAGACAACCATCGATCCGACGGCATCAGTTCCTCGAATATTTGAAATATCATAGGCTTCAATTCGCTTTGGCTCTTTTTTTAAAAATAGGAGTTTTTTCAAAGAAGAAATTAGGATTTCCGGTTTTTCTTTTCCTAGTTTTGCGCGTTCAAGCTTAATTTTGTTGATTTCTTTTATATTTTTGATCTGATCTCGAATAAGCGCCGCTTTTTCAAAATCTTTTTTCGAAGAGGCATTCCACATTTCTTTTTTTAAAAAAAGTAAAAGCTCGCTGTGTTTTCCCGAAAGAAACCGAACACAATTTTTGATCAAGCGGTTGTATTCGTTTTTTGATATTGCGCCGATGCACGGACCGGTGCAGAGCTTGATATGAAAATAGAGGCATGGCTTGGAATATTTTTTTCCTCCGTTTTTGTAATAAATTTCCCTGTTGCACGTTCTATATTGAAAGAGCCTTCGCAGAAATTTTATAAGCTGGCTTGCCGCCGAGGCATTGACATAAGGCCCAAAAAATTTTTCACTTCTGGTGTCTATTTTTGAATTTCTCACGAAATAAATTTTTGGAAAGTCTTCGGTAGTGAAATCTATTTTTATGTACTTGTAGTTTTTATCGTCTTTTAGTTGGAAGTTATATTTTGGTTTATGCTTTTTGATTAATGTTGCTTCCAATATAAAAGCTTCAAGCTCCGACTCGGTCTTTATATACTCGATCTTCGCGGCTTGCTGAATCATCTGGATTTTTCCGGGTTCAAGATATGAAGATTTTCTGAAATAGCTTTGGACGCGCTTTTTCAGGTTTTTCGCTTTGCCTATGTACAGAATCTGGCTAGAATTGTTTTTGAAAATGTAAATTCCAGAGGAGTTTGGGATATTGGTCTTATTCATGAACTTGCGTGATGAGCTTAATTTGCTGGTTTTAATTGGATTTTTTTCAACTGTTCCTCATAGATAGCAGCTTTTTTGAGCACGCTGTTTCCATACCATGGATAATTTTGGAAGTTTCCTCCGGCGAAGTATCTGCCGGCAGCTTCCCATTCGGTCTCTTCATTGTTTCGGTCGGCGCCCAGTCGTTTCATCTTGATTCCGAC
>CAYMJO010000007.1:0-29068 GCA_964391305.1 uncultured Candidatus Saccharibacteria bacterium
ACAAACTGCACCAATATCCAAATAGGTGCCATTCAGAATGACATGGATAAGATGCAAGGGATACAAGATTCGGTTGATAACGGACATCAGCCTTGGAGGCTTGATCCGGTTGCTGTGGTAGAGGCTGAAAAAACTTTGTATGGCTTTGAAGAGGGTGACAAGTTTACAATGACGAAGAAAGTTGATGCCGGCGAATTTTCTGGGACTGGCGAAGCCTATTTCGATGCGTCGCATTGCGGGAATTCTTACGTTGTGCAGATGTTCCAGCCGCTCGGTCCTGGGAAAGACAAAATTTGGGCGTGGAACTCGATAAATCCTAAACAATAGCTTGCAAATTTTGTAAGAGATATAATAAAAACGGTTCTAGTTTTTTAAAAAATGGCTTTTATAAGCCATTTTTTATTATTTATTGTAATTTTTTCTCGTTAAAAACGTTGTATATATTGACTATTTAGGTGCAAGGCTATGTGCCTCTTAGATGAGAAATTTTATGAGAAAACATCATATCTTTATCGCCGTTATGCTTACAGTTTTGTGTGTACTTGTCGTATCTGCTTTTTTGACCGTACCAAAGAAAGCCAAAATTGAGGTTGTGCAGAACCATGTTGGCACAACCCGATAATGCGAAAATTTTCACAAGTTTCTTGACAGAAACTGGACTTGTTATTTTTGGTATGATAGATTAGTAATGTTGAAATCATTTTGGGATTTGAACCTTTCCATTAATTTTTAAAAATATGCCGAAAGCGCTATTAATCGTTGCTCAAGGAAAATATAAAGACAAAGAGTATAACAACACCAAAACTTCTCTCGAGGATTATGAGGTCGAAGTTCGTACCGCTTCCAAAACTAAAAATACCGCAAAGGGAGTTGACGGCGGACAGGTCGATCCCGATTTTGCTTTGGCGGATGTCAAGCTTGATGAGTTTGATGCCATCGTGTTTATTGGCGGAGAGGGTTCTGCTAAATATTTTGCTGACAAGGAAGCTTTGGATCTTGCCAAAAAAGCTCATTCCGCGGGAAAAGTTGTTGCGGCAATCTGTATAGCGCCGGTTATTTTGGCGAATGCTGGTTTGTTAAAGAACCAACGTGCGACCGTGTTTGCGTCCGAAAAAGACAAGCTTGAAAAGAAAGGTGCGAAATATTCTGGCGAAGCCGTTGAGACGCAGGGGAATATAATTACCGCGAATGGTCCAGATGCCTCCGAGGAATTTGGAGAGAAGATCGCGCTGACACTGCAGTCTTTGGCAATATAATTTAATAATTTTTAGCAGATTTAATTTGAGCTAATTTTTTAGGAAATTGCGGATTCAATGATTCGTAATTTGTTAGAATTCAATAGAATCGAATAAAATCCGGTAAAAATTTGTAAGCACATGAAGCGCAAGATTTTGACAGTATCTGAAATAAACGCACACGCGAAAGAGCAACTCGAGCAGTTTTGGGTGTGGGTAAAGGGTGAAGTTTCCGAATTCAAAAGCTCTTCTGCCTGGTACTACAATTATCTCACTTTAAAAGATGATAAAGCAAGAATTAGCTGTGTTGTTCACGACAGTATTTTGAAAAAATTGGATTTTGATATTAAAGATGGCAGGGAATATATTGTTTACGGCCAATTGAGCGTGTATGAAAAAAACGGAACTTATCAGCTAAAGCTCAATAAAGTTGAGCGGCTCGGCAAGGGATCTTTGCAGGAACAATTGGAAAAATTAAAAAGCAAATTGCAAGAAGAAGGTCTTTTTGCCGAAGAGCATAAAAAATCTCTGCCGGAATTTCCAGAAAAAATTGGCGTTGTCGCGTCGAAAAGCGGCGCCGCTTGGAAAGATTTCAAAAAAGTCGTGAAGCACAGATTCGAAGGCGTTGAGCTTATTCTCAAAGACGTTTTAGCTCAAGGCAAAAAATGTCCAGAACAGGTTGCACAAGCAGTCAAAGATTTTAATGCAGAGGATGAGGTTGATGTGATTATTGTAACCCGTGGTGGTGGATCGTTGGAAGATCTTTGGGGATTTAATGACGAAGATGTTGCTAGGGCGATTTTTGAGTCTATTATTCCTGTTGTCTCCGCAGTCGGCCATGAAAAAGATTTCACGATTGCTGATCTTGTAGCGGATCATAGATCTTCCACACCATCGAACGCCGCAGAGGAAATTGTTCCGGATAAACGGGATATTATGCGGCGCTTGGATGAGTTCGCTGGCAAAATTGCTCAAACGAAAGAGCGTTTCAAAGATCTTCCCAAGCAAGTTGATGAAATTTATCAAAGAGTCAAGAGTCTTTTTTTACAATTTATTTCCAACAAAGAGAGAGAAGTCGAATATATTTTTAAAAAAGTAGAGGCCATCAGCCCGAACGCCGTTTTGAAGAGGGGATATTCAGTTGTTTACAAAAAAGGTACAGTTGTGCGGAGTGCCGGAGGTGTTAAAATTAACGATGATTTGAAGGTAAAGTTGGCGAAGGGCGGAATTTTTGCGCGAGTGCGCGGCAAGAGCGCGAAGTGAAAATCAAAAGTTAAGGTTTATGAACTGCAAAAAGTTAAAATTCAAAGAGGCTTTCAAAAAGCTTGAAGAGATATCGCTTGAAATGGAAAGTGCGGACTTGGATTTGGAAAAAGGCATGAAGCTTGTGAAGGAAGCGGAGGAGTTGCATGGAGCTTTGAAAGGGAAGCTCTCCGCGGCAAAGCTTAAAATTAAAGAATAACGGCGCAAGCTTTAGGTGGTCTTTAAGAGGGATGATATTCTTTAATAAAACTGTGCGTTCTTTACGTTAATAAGCTATGTTTATTCTGAAGAAAATTTTGACGATAGTAGTTTTCACCGCCGTGATCGCTTTTGGGGCGTATTTTGTAGATGTCAAGGTTATCAACCACGAAGAAGAGATTCAGGCACCGGATGTTTCCATATCTAAAACGTTTCTTGAACCGCTGGTTTTGGCTCCCAAGAGTAAATCTTTTTTAGAAGTTTGCGTAAAAGGTGATGCCGGAAAAGTTGAAGCTCAAATCGCGAAGCGTATAGGGCCTGCGAAAGGTGATGATGTTTTGGAAACTTATAGTCTTGAGTCTGGCGGTCAAAGTATGCTTGAAGCAAACACGAATTTTTGGACTTATGAAATTACCGCGCCTGAAGAGGAAGGACAATATTTGTTGACCGCTTTTGCTTATGATAAAAACGAGAGATCGACAAAACGCATGTTGTTTGACACAATTTTAAAAGTGAAAAAGGACGACGGGAAAAAAGTGGTAGATGATTTTGGAAAGCAGGTAATATTTGATTTTTACGAAGCTGTGAACGAAAAAGATTTTGGAAAAGCATACGATCTTTATTCAGAAGGATTTCGGAAAAAGCAGGAAATTGATGGCTTAAAAAAGATTTTTGAAAAAATTGCGAGGGTTGATATAATAGACATGGAGCAAGTGAATTTTTTCTATGTGCTGAACAGCGCGCAATACAAAGTCAACAAGAGAATTTTTTTTCAAGATGGGAACATAGAAGAAGCAGCTTGGTATGTAACTGTGGCTGATAATCCCAATGACAAGGAAACGGGATATAAGATTAACGCGTTTGTTGAAAGCGCGAGATAATTAATGACAAATTGAAGTTTATCATTTTGTATTCACAGGTAGGGAATATATAATTTTTAAATTATAAAATTACTTGCGAGATGTGGGACTAGCTTTCTCATACGTTTTTAAAGATCCTCGGTGGTTTTCAAAAATTGCCATGGGGGCGCTTTTTGTGTTTCTTTCTATGTTTTTGGTCGGTACGCCTTTTCTTTTGGGATATATAGTTTGGACGACGCGAAACGTGATACGCAAAGAGAAGAATCCACTGCCGGAATGGAGTAATTATGGAGACATGGCGATTTGCGGACTAAAACTTTGGCTTTGCTATTTCATCTATTATCTGCCTCTAGTTGTAATCATACTGATACCGATATTTATTCTGTTTTGGATAAGCTTTATGTCGGGCAACATGTTTTATCTTGCTTTCATCTTTGGTCTTTATGGGTTGTTTTTGCTTTTGACTTTGGCTTATTCGCTTCTTTTCCCATCTATATATCTGCGATTTGTGATGACGGACGATATAAGCGAAACTTTCAAAATTAATGAAGTCTTCAATTTTACAAAGAGAAATATCGGAAATGTGCTTTTATTTATAGTTTTTTCATGGCTTGCAGGAATGATTGCGAGCGTGGGGTTTATTGCGCTTTTTGTCGGAGTATTTTTTACTATGTTTTATGCGTATTGTATACAAGCGCATTTGATGGGGCAGTTGCAGCTTGAAGACAAAAAATAAGATATTGTGGGGGATAAAATTTTTGTTTGTGCAGGATAATATATCCGATCCTATTAAAAATACAGGAATGTCTTCCCGTATTTTTTGTTTTGTAATGCGAATTTTATAAGGACAGTAGGGAGAGAATGTTATTCTGTCCCTATAAAAGAAAAGAGAAAAATCGTCATTAATTCGCCAGTTTTTTATTTAGGAGTTTTTTCAAAATAAAAACACTTTATGGATTCCCATATTTTTTAAAAATTCAATTTCTACGTTCTATTTTTTATCTTCGTCACCGCACATAATTTAATATTTCTTTTAAACTTTTTATTTCTTCAAAATCCTTTTCGATGCCCTGTACAGGTCTTACGACAAGTCCCTTGCCTGCGTATGTCAGGATTTCCCTGTCGGATTCCGCGTTCCCTATCGCGAGGACTTCTTTTTTGTCTATTCCCATTTCATTTACTATTTTAGCAACCGCGTTTAATTTTTCTATATCTTCCATTGTTGTCTTGTCGTCGGAGTATGCCGCAAAATCCATGCCGAGGATTTTTTTTGTGTGTTCGGCGATGATTTTGTCAGATCCCGTGACGACCATTGTTTTGATGCCTTTTCGTTTGAGCTCTTGGATCGTTTCTTTCGCTTCGGGATCGTATTTGATGTTTTGCATCGCTTTCTCGACTTCTTCTTTGGAAAAATTCTCCAGTATCGCAAGTTTGCCAACCAAAACCTCACGAAGCGAGATCTGCTTTGCCATGAGTCTTTCTGTGTAGCTTCGGCTTTCGTTGCCTTTTCCGAGAGATTCTGCGATGTCGTCGAGAGCGTCTGTGGTCACAAGTACACCATCTTGGTCGAATACGGCTAATTTAAACATGGAGGATTGATTAATTGAAAATCAAAATTTGTAAAATTTAAACGATTGTGATTTTTAACTTTTTTTAAAAATAATACCCAATTAGAATTGGGCAATATATTTTTTGAAATGTTTTAAGACGGGCTTTATGTTTGTGGCGCAGTCTTTTGGCAAATTTGTTATATCAAGCCATTTGTGTTCTATGA
Organism: uncultured Candidatus Saccharibacteria bacterium; assembly: GCA_964391305.1. Taxonomy (GTDB): domain Bacteria; phylum Patescibacteriota; class CALEFQ01; order CALEFQ01; family CALEFQ01; genus CAYMJO01. Next base: position 5,331 of record CAYMJO010000007.1, read on the forward strand.
TGTCTTTTACATATTTTATTTCTGGCATAAAAATTAATTTATGACTTTCATATCCATTATAGCATAGTTATGATTTGAGTAGTTTTTTCAGATTTTTTTCGTCATGTAAGTTCCCTTCAATTTATAACCAAGCTTTCTATAATATCTTCGCGCTCCTATTCCGCTTATTACGGCAATTTTTCGAAAGCCGTGTTTTTTAGCTATTTTTTCCGATTGTTTCATCAGTTTTTTACCGAGCCCAAGATGCTGTACTGCTTTTTTGTTTTTTTTTGAAATTGGGACGATTTCGCCGTAAGTGTGAACTTCGCGGATTATTGCAGCGTTTTTTATTTCTTCGAGAAATTGGTTTTCTGTGATTCTAAGTCTTAGGAACGCAAACAAAATCTTTCGAGTTTTGTCTTCGAAACTTAAAAAATATTCCGTGCTTTCAGATGCCTTGTATTTTTTTATGAAAAACTTTAAATTTTTGGACTTAAATCGTATGTCTTTCTTTGCTTGTCTGCATCTGATGCATTTGCAATTCACATTTTGTTTCGCAATTAGTTGTCTCAAATTGGAGATCTTGCTGCCTGCAACGATGCTCGTTGACGGAATGTCTCTGATGAGTCTTGTTATTCTTACGTATCTTGGGATGTTTCTCTTCACTTTTATTAAAAGTTTTGACAAGTTTTTTGAGTCGATCGGGCGATATTTTTTTTGCCTCCAGAGTTTGTAGAGCTTCGAATTTTTTGTAATGACGCAAGGATAGATTTTGAGCATATCCGGCTGGAAATTTTGATTTTTGAAAAGCTCCGAAAACATTGCAATGTCTTTTTTGAAGCTCGATCCTGGAAGTCCGGGCATCATATGGTAATTAATCTTAAATCCCGCGTCTTTCAAGAGTTTTGTGGCTTTTATCGTCTCTTTGACATCATGTCCTCTTTTATTTTTTTTCAAGACATCATCGAAAACTGTTTGGACGCCAAGCTCGATTCTTGTCGCGCCGAGCTCCCGGAAGCGCGCGATTTCTTTCTTGTCTATAAAATCGGGACGAGTTTCCAATGTCAGTCCAATACAGCGATGTTTTGCTTTTTCATTTGCTTTTTGCGCTTCTGCGAGTGTGTTATAATTATTATTGTTGAGCGATTCGAAACATTGTTTGATGAACCAACGTTGATATCTCTTTGGAAGCGCGGAAAAAGTTCCTCCCATGACGATCAATTCGACTTTATCCGTGTTGTGGCCGGTTTCGGAGAGCGCCCGAAGACGCATTTTGACTTGTCTTGCCGGATCGTATTTGCAGAGGATCGCGCGCATCACCGCGGGTTCGTTTGAGAGGTAGCTTTTTGGCACATCTATTTCCGTCGGACAGAAGAGGCATTTTCCCGGACATTTGTATGGTTTTGTCATCACGGCAACGACTGCGACTCCGGATAGCGTTCTGATGTCTCTTGTTTTCAAAAGACGCAGGAGTTGTTCACTCTTGTCCAGTTTTTTTGCTTGGACGAGCTCTCTGTAAGATCGTAAAAGCTCCATGTTTGTCGGACATGGTTTGCCGTGCTTTTTTGCGAACCTGCGTTTCAGATTTTCCAGCTGTTCGGTTGTTGAGATTTTATTCACCAGAGCTAATTTTAAGAGTTGTTTTTGCATGATTTATGATTATGGATATATCTATATCAAAACTTTTGACAAAAAATGGACCAAGATTACGCGAAATATTTATTGAAAAAAACTCAAAAAGACTATGATTTTCTTGCGGACGAATTTTCTGCAAGCCGTGCTTTTTCTTGGAGCGAGATGGAAAATTTGGCCGAGAAATATGTGAAGAGGGGAGATCGTGTTCTTGACGCCGGCTGTGGGAACGGTCGTTTGTTTGGTTTGCTGAAAGACAAGGAAATTTTTTACGAAGGGATAGATTTTAGTAAAAAATTAGTTGAATTTGCAAGAGATAAGCACGGTGATCATTTTTTTGTGAAAAATCTTCTGGATCTCACTGATTATCCCAACAATTCTTTCAACGTGATATTTTGCGTCGCGGCGCTTCAGCATATTCCTTCGGATTTTTTTAGAAAAAAAGTGATAGAAGAATTTGCGAGGATCTTGGTAAAAGGCGGATATCTTCTCATGACTAATTGGAATATGCTCCATCAAGAAAAGTATAAGCCATACATGAGAAAATACAAACTAAAAAGGTTTTTTGGCGGATCGCAATTGGACAAAGGCGATGTCCTTTTTCCATGGAAAGCGAGAAAGGGCACTGTTTTACGCTATTATCACGCTTTTTCGGAGGAGGAAATTGAGGATTTATTGCATGGGACGAAATTTAAATTGATTGAAAATTATTACGTGAAGAAGGGTGGAAGAGTTGATAAAAAAAGTGGATTTAATTTGGTGACTGTTGCGAAATGTTATTAATTTTTTTTACAGAGACTGGTTGCGGTCTATTTTTGTTGAAAGATTTTTAATTCAAAGATGTGCATAAGTTTTAAGACAACTGGAAAAATGTTTTATAACGCGGCTATTGTCGACTAAGAAATAGTTTTATGATATAATCAGGTTACAGGTCACGACTTTCTAAATGATATATAATATCTTAAAAAAGATAGCCGTATCATGTATCTTAATAAAATTATGCAAAAAAATTTTTCTCCAAACGCAACGCCTGCGCCTCGCAGGGTAAAACACTCTCGCAGGCAAGATGTGCAGGGCAAAGAACCCATCTCTGCTTTGGCTTGTCCGAAATGCGGCGCGGTTTTTTATAAAAAAAGATGGCAGTGGAATCCGGATTTGCTCGAGAAGTTTGAAAAAGACAAAGACAAACATGAGATTTGTCCTGCCTGCAAGACTACAAAGAAAGAAGAGGCGGAAGGCGTGATCCATGTTGCCGGATTTGTTTCGCAGGAGCAGAAAGAGGAAATTTTGAAGCTTGTGAAGAATGTCGGTGAGCGGGCGACGAAAAGAGATCCGCTCGATCGCATTTTTACATGGGATGATAAAGAATGGGAAACTACGGTTTACACTACGGAAAATCAATTGGCGGTTTCTATAGGAAAACAAATAAAACGTGCGTATAACGGTGAGCTTGATATCAAATGGACGCATGAGGGCGATGTCGTTAGAGTTGTTTGGAAAGGATGGACTTGACCATATTAAATATTTGACATTTTAAAGACATTTTAAACTTTTTACCATTGCTGTTTTATAAAGCGCCAATTAAATATGTTTTTGTTGTACTGCTTGCGTTAGGTGTTTTTGTAATTAGCGGATGTGATAATCAGTTGAAGATTTTTTCTACGGGAGAGCCGTTGCCTAGAGAAGTTTTTCTAGAGATAAATCGTACCGATCCGATTGATGGGCAAAATGGGATTGAATCAGAAAGGAAAATCGACATTTTTTTCAACAGAGATTTGGATATATCAAGCCTCGATACGGCAAAGATGACTTTGCATTACATAAATCCCGAGCTTCTTGAGAGTGAAACTGGAATAGACTTTGAAGCGAATTACAACGCAGATGAAAGAAAATTAATTTTGGATCATAGCGATAGATTCCTTGAAGGTGAAACTATTGAATTGATTTTGCAATGCAATTTGAGAGATACTGACGGCAATTCTTTGAAAAAATATGACGAATCTTTTTTGGATGATGTATGTTTTGTGATGAATTTTGAACTAGAAAGTCAGAAATAAATAATTTTTTGTAGATGTTTTTTTAAAAGTGTTGTATAATGTTATTAAGTGGTAAGTAATTAATAAATAAAAAAATGCCAAAACGAAAAAGAAAAGCAAAAAAAACTAAAAAGAGAAAAACTGCGAAGAGAAAAACAGCAAAGAGAAAAACTGCGAAAAGAAAAACTGCGAAAAAGTCTCGAAAGAGACGAAAGAGAAGATAGTGCGGTTTGAATCAAAGGGTCTTGCAAACGATGCGGGACCCTTTTGAGATTTGGTTGAAGTTTTGCGGCTGATATGATAATTTAGTAATGATTAGGCGCAAAACGATGGAATTAAAGAGTACGCCGTTGATGCGGCAATACAGTGTTATAAAGGCGCAACACAAGGACTCGATCCTTTTTTTCAGAATGGGAGATTTTTATGAAATGTTCTTCGAGGATGCGAAGGTTGCGAGCAAAATTTTGGATATCGCGTTGACTTCTAGAAACAAAGAAAAGGGCATCGATGTTCCGCTTTGCGGTGTCCCGTATCATGCGGCGGAGAATTATCTTGCCAAGCTTGTCAAAGCTGGCAAAAAAGTCGCAGTTTGCGAGCAAATTGAGGATCCGGCAAAGGCAAAAGGCATTGTGAAGCGCGATGTCGTGCGAGTCGTGACGCCGGGAACCGCGCTTTCCGATAGTCTTCTCGATGAGCGCGTAAACAATTTTATTGTTTCTGTCATTGTCGCTGAAGACAGAAATTCAGAGCAATACAAAGTTGGCATTGCTGTTTCTGATGTCAGCACCGGAGAATTCCGCGGTACGGAGTTTTTTGATGCAAAAAAACTATCCTCTTTGAAAAATGAACTTACAAAGTTAAATCCGCGGGAATGTCTGATTCCAAAGGATCTTTATAAAAATTTTGGAATTTTGGAAGCCCTCAAATGTGTTGACGGCATGAATATTTATCCGTATGAAGATTGGAATTTTGAAAAAGAGACCGCGAAAGATTTTTTGCGAAGCCATTTTGATGTGGAATCTTTGGAAGGCTTTGGAATTAAAGACGAAGAGCTCGCAATCGGCTCTGCCGGAGCCTTGCTTTCTTATCTTCGGGAAACGCAGAAAACAAAGTTAAATCATATTTCAAAATTCAATCTCTATTCAATTGATGAGCGAATGATTCTGGACGATGCAACCTTGAGGAATCTCGAGCTTGTTTCCACTCTTCGATCCGGCGAAAAGAAAAACACCTTGCTTTGGGTTTTGGATGACACGTTGACATCTATGGGCGGAAGACTTCTGCGGAATTCCGTTCTTTCTCCGCTTATAAATGTTGAAAAAATCAAAAATCGTTTAGATTCGGTTGAAGAATTTTGCAAAGACAATATTTTGCGCGAGGAAGTCGGGGAAAAGCTGAAAGAAGTTTCGGATTTGGAGAGACTTGCGGGAAAGATCGGGTGCATGAGCGCGAATGCGAGAGATCTGCTCGCTTTGAAAGATTCCTTGAAAATCATTCCCGCGTTGAAAAGTATTTTAAAAAATGTTGATTCGAAAAGATTAATTTTTTTAAAAAATAATTTAAATGAAATAAAGGAAGTTGTCGATCTGATTGAAAAATCCGTTGATGAAAGTTCGCCCGTTACTTTAAAAGACGGCAATTTAATCAAAAAAGGATATGATGCGAAATTGGATAAGATAAAAGATGCGGCAATTTCAGGGAAAGAATGGATTAAGACTTTACAGAGGAAAGAGTCTGCTAGGGCGAAAATTCCGTCGCTCAAAGTGAAATTCAACAGAGTTTTTGGATATTATATTGAGGTTAGCAAGACAAATCTTTCTCAAGTTCCGTCGGATTATATCAGAAAACAAACTCTTGTTAATGCCGAACGTTTCATAACGCCGGAGTTAAAAGAAAAAGAAGACTTGATTTTGAATGCCGAGGAAAGGATGATTGAGCTTGAGTTCAGGATATTTGTTGAAATCCGAGATAAAGTTTCTGAATATATTAAAGATATTCAAAAAGTTGCGAAAATTCTCGCGGAGCTTGATTTGCTTTCGAATTTTGCCAGAATCGCGATCAATAACAATTACACAAAACCTAAAGTCGATACCGATGACGGACTCGAAATCAAAGAGGGCAGACATCCCGTTGTCGAGCGAATAAAGTCCGCGGGAAGTTTTGTCCCAAATGACGTTTCCCTTGATAATAAAAATTGCCAGCTTATCGTTCTCACTGGTCCGAATATGTCAGGTAAATCAACTTATATCCGGCAAAATGCTTTGATTACTCTCATGGCGCAGATTGGCTCTTTTGTTCCAGCGGCTTTTGTGAAGATTGGCGTTGTGGATCGCATTTTCACTCGCGTTGGCGCATCGGATGCGTTGACGCGCGGGCAGAGCACGTTCATGGTTGAAATGCAGGAGACGGCGAATATTTTGAACAACGCGACGTCAAGGAGCCTAATCATTCTTGACGAAATAGGCAGAGGAACTTCGACTTTTGACGGAGTCAGCATCGCTTGGGCCGTTGCGGAGTACATTGTGAGCAAGGAAAAGCTTGGCGCAAAGACTTTGTTCGCGACGCATTATCACGAGCTGCTTGAGCTTGAAAAGATTCTTCCTCGCGTGAAAAATTTTAACGTCGCCGTGAAAGAGTCTAAAGACAAAGTCATTTTTCTATATAAAATTTTGCGCGGAGGCACGAACAGGAGTTATGGGATTTATGTCGGAAAGCTTGCCGGTCTTCCCAAAGAGGTTGTTAGAAGAGCGGAAGATGTTCTCATCAAATTGGACAAGGGCGAGAGGCTTTTTGGAAATGAAGTCAGATCTGGTAAAGTCGGGGAGCAGCAGAGGCGATTATTTTAATTGTTTCAATCAGAGGAGGCTGATTGTTACTTTTTAAAAAATAGATTCGGAGTACGGGTCTGCTTGCAATAATTGCTAACTATTCGAAGCAGGCTTGCGCCTGCCTGCCTCTGGTAGGCCTGTTCTCCGACGACGTTTTTATGCCACAAATAAAAATTCTTCCAACCAATCTTGCGAATAAGATCGCCGCGGGCGAAGTCGTTGAAAGGCCTTCGTCCGTCGTCAAAGAGCTTGTTGAAAACGCACTCGACGCGAAGTCGAGGAATATTGCGATTGAAATTGAAGACGGCGGTAGAAAGATGATCCGTGTTGCCGATGACGGTGTGGGCATGGATAGCGAAGATGCCAAGCTTGCTTTCGCGCGGCATGCGACGAGCAAAATCACAGAGGCTTCTGATTTGTTTGCGATCAACACCCTTGGCTTTCGGGGCGAAGCGCTCGCTTCGATCGCGTCGGTTGCGAAAGTTTCTCTTTCGACAAAGCTTGCCGATTCTATTTCCGGCACCAAAATCGTCGCTGATTACGGGAAGGTCAAATCTTTTGAAGATGCCGGTCTTGCTGCAGGAACTATTGTTGAAGTCGGGGATATTTTTTACAACGTTCCCGCGCGAAAAAAATATCTTAAAGCCAAGAATACGGAATTTGGGCATATTGTATCTGCGGTCACTGACCACGCGCTTTCTCATCCGTTCATTGGGTTTAAGCTTTCGCATAACAAGAAAATCGTTCTCAATCTTCCGCGAAAACAAAAATTTTTACAAAGGGTGGAAAATATTTTTGGCAAAGATGTTTCAGGAAGTTTACTTGAAATTCGGCACGAAAGTCCGTACATCCGAATTTTCGGGTACATCGGAAAACCGGAAATTGCCAGAAATTCACGCGACCACCAGTTTATTTTTGTAAACAAAAGAAAAGTGCAGAACAGCACTGTTTCTCATGCCGTGGTTGAGGGTTTTGCCACTTTTTTACAAAAGAATCAATATCCAGTTTTCTTTTTGTTTGTTGAATTGAATCCAGATTTGGTTGATGTCAACGTTCATCCGCAGAAGAGGGAAGTTCGCTTTCTCAACCAAAATATGGTTCATTCTGCCGTTCTTAATTCCGTGAGAAAGGTACTTTCGAAAGAAAAGCTTGCGCCAAGGATTGATCTTGGAGGAAGAGAACATGTCGCGGCCATTGCCGCGACGCCGAGGCGTATCATGAGGAGACTTGGCAAAGTTTCGGATATTCAGAGTTTCTCCGAAGTAAGATCGATTGAGAGAAGTACCGAACGCCGATCTTTAAGTGCTGGACCCTCTTTATCTCGCTTACGGCGAAATGCGGCGGATGATTTTTTTGAAAAAGAGAAATCTCCCATCATCGGGCAAGTCCGGGACAGCTATATTTTGGTTGAGGAAAAAAACTGTTTGAAGATTATCGACCAGCATGCGGCGCATGAGAGAGTTTTGTATGAAAAGTTGAAAAACGAAAAGGAGAGAGTGAAGAAACAGAAACTTTTGGTTCCTGTAAAAATAGAATTGACTTTAAAAGAGTCGGAAGTCTTGAAAGATAATTTGAAGACTTTGGATGATTTGGGTTTTGATATTAAAAAGGATTCTAAAAATTTTATAATAAATTCCGTCGCGGCTGGTCTTGAAAAAATTGAAATAAATAAATTTATAAAAGAAATAATAGACGATTTGCTGAATTCAGATAGAATTAAAAAGATTAAAGACGCGCGGGAAAAATTGATTGCTTCAATGGCGTGCAGGGGAGCGGTGATGGCTGGCGATAAGCTTGAGCCCTCGGAGATGGAAGAGCTTGTTGAACAAATACAATCTGGCGAAATCAAAACATGCCCGCACGGAAGACCCGTTGCGATTGAGTTGAATTGGAATGAAATTGAAAAAAAGTTTGGGAGATGATAATCTTTCAAATTGATTTGAAATGGAAAAATCCATGAAAAAACTGGTTTCTAGCATAATAAAAAATCTCAAGAAAAAATATCAGGGCAAAATGGTCGTTGATTTTCAGGATCCCTATAAAGTTCTTATCGCGACGATTGTTTCGCAAAGGGTAAAAGATGAGACAACTGAAAAAATCTCTCGGATTTTTTTTGAAAAATATCCAGATGTCAGATCTCTCGCAAGGGCAGATCTTAATTCTTTGCGAAAAATCTTAAAGCCTGCTGGATTCTTTAGGCAGAAATCGAAGCACATAAAGTCAGTTGCCGAGACTCTCTTAAAAAAGTATAATGGAAATGTGCCGAGGAATCTTCCCGAGCTTGTAAAGTTGCCCGGAGTTGGCAGAAAAACTGCGAACTGTGTTTTGGTGTATGCCTACAAGTTGCCGGCGATCCCCGTTGACACGCATGTGCATCGGATCTCAAATAGGATTGGATTGGTTCGAACCAAGGCGCCCGAAGAAACCGAGTTTGCTCTGATGAAAACTGTGCCGAAGAGATATTGGATCGATATGAATAGATTGCTTGTTTTGCATGGAAAAAAAACATGTTTGCCGAGAGGGCCGAAGTGTGATTCATGCGTTGTGGCTGAATATTGTTGGTATAAAAATTCGAATTCGAATATCGATCATGCCTCGGCGGGATAATGCTTCGAATTTTTGTAAATTTTATTAAGAGAGTGTAATAAAATCTAACGTTTAACGTTATACTATATGCAAGATCAAATTCAAGACCAGCGGAAACAGACAGTTGATGAAGTATTTAATTGCTTCACGGATGCATTCAAGAAAAAATTCGAAGGCCAGTTGGCCGCGCTCTACGTCGTGGGTAGTTATCCCTTGGGAAAAATGAGCTATGACCGCCCTGACCTTAATTTTGTAGTTGTCCTTGAGGGGATCGATCCAGAGGATCATCTTCTTCTTGGAGAAGTTTTCAAAGGGGCAATGAAAAAATTTGATGAGAAAGTCGGAATTCATCCTTATTTTATGCCGGTGAGATTCATCTATCCGGAAAGACGCCATGATTACAATGTGTTCGTCAGCGCCGTACTGCTTGACCGCAGTAAACGGGATTTGTCGCTTCCTTTTGGAATTACAAGATGGGTTCTTCAAGGATATGTCAATTCTCGCAGGCTTCTTGCCGGCAAAGATATTTTTGAAGAAGTTCAGCTTCCCGCGATCAAGAAAAAAGATCTGCTCGAGCGAAGTCTGATTGATCTTGAATTTTTCCGCCTTCCTTTGGAAAAAGCTCCAGTGCAGTATAGAGAGAATGAACATGATTTGCTTCTCGGAGAAAGCATCGCACTCGGCCGTGCCGTGGTCTTCCTTGGCGTTGAGATAGCGATGACTGAAGATGAGCTTGCCAAGAAAGAGTATCTGAAATTTTTTGAAGACCATTCTCTTTTTGAAAAATTTTATAAAAAAAGATACGATCCGGAAACCGCGCACGATGTGGTGCTGATTTTGGATGCTCGAAAAAAATTTTTGAAATACAAAGGAGACAAGGCGAAAGTAATTGCGGTGTATGAGTCTGCATTAAGACTGGTTGATGCCGTTGAGAATAAGATATTACAGGTTGGTGTTGGGCATTCTTAGATGCGGGGCACAGCTTCGTCGTCGAAACCTGTGACCTTTGACCTGTGTTTTGAAAAACCATGCGTGAAAAAATAACAAAAATCAACGCCCTCGTAGGGTTTGTTTTGGCGGTTATTCCGATTGTTTTGTTTGCGCTCGTGGTTTTTGCGTACTCGAGTTATTCTCCCTTGAGAAGATTTATGGATTCCGTCTTGGAGCTTATGATGGAGCACGGGATAAATTGGTTTTATTGGATCATACTTATTTTTGCAATTATGGCGGCGGCCCTTGTGATATCCAGTTTTTTGATTCCGCAAAAGTTTCCACGAAGGTTTATTTGGATTTTGGATATATTTACAATATTGTTGAGTGCTATGGATATTTTGTTGTTCTTTTTAGTTTATAATTCTATGTAGGTAACTTGCGAATTTCAAACTCATTGTGATAAATTTGTCCTAATCGTGAATTCGTTAATCTGTAATTTGTTAAAATTCGTTGGAATTCGATAAAAATTTGTAAGCTAATATGCCGGAGCTTCCAGACTTAGAAGTCTTACGTGAAAATATTTTAAAAAAATTCCTTGGCAAAAAGGTTGTGTTTGTTCGCGCTCGGAAAAATACGGCGAGTCTTCATTCAAAAATCCGCGGCAAAAAGCTTGTTGGCATAACTCGCAGGGGAAAATATCTTGTGCTCGCGTTCGGCTTCACGGTTACAGATATTTTCTGCGAATTGGTTTTGCATTTGATGCTCAATGGTCGTTTGGTCTCTTTTAATGAAAAAGAGCCAATTGGAGGAATCGACTTGTTTGTTATAAGATTTGAAAATGGCGAGGATCTTCGTTTGCGGGATCGCACCTTTTGGGCGAAATATTGGGTCGGAAGCGATGGGAAGCTGGACAAGCTCGGCGTTGAACCCTTGAGTAATGAGTTTACTTTGGATTTTTTTAAAAAAAAGTTGGAAAAGAGCCGCACGAAGATCAAACCGCTTTTGATGAAACAAGAGTTTATCGCGGGAATTGGAAATGCATACACTGATGAAGCACTTTTTGACGCGAAAATACATCCAAAGACGTCCGCGAATAAATTAGATGACGAAAAGGTTAAAAAATTGTATAATTCTATTAAGAAAGTTTTGAGTAATGGGATAAAAAAAGTGAAAGAGGCTGTGGGCTCAAAGATTTTTGAAGATGAAGATAGGAAGTTTATGAAGATTTATAGAAAGGCTTCAAGTCCGTGTCCTCGTTGCGGAGAAAAAATTAGGATGACGAAAGTCGGAGGAAGAGATACTTTTTATTGTCCATTGTGTCAGCTTTATTAGTTTTTATAAATTTTATGCTAATTGGTAAAAATTATTCGAAGATTATTTTAGCGATTGCTTTGGTTTTCGCATGGGTAATATTTGCTGGCTGTAAATTGCCTTGGCAGAAAGGCAAAGATGACGTTGAAAATATTGGAATCGTTCAAAATATTGAGACAACTTCGAACACGAGTGTTGTCCGAAGTGATGAGGGGAGCCTGCAGTTTTCTCTTGGAGAAGGACGAGGACTTAATGTTTCTGATGAAGACATGCTTGCGCAAGAGTATGACGGGAAAGTGCGCTGGTCGCCAAAGGGTGATCTTATTTCACTTGGCATGAGTAATCTGACTGCGGCGAGCGCGCAGACGCAGGTTGTTGATGCCCAAATGGGCGAACGTAAGGGCTTTGTCAACGGATATAACTTTCATTGGGACAGCATGGATCCATCCAAGGTTATTTTTACGCAGCATCAATATTATGATGCGCCGACTTATGGTTCGCATGAGGTTACTGTGAAAGTTGCCGAGAAAGACGTTCTTGGCAAAGACGTTTTCACTCTCGAAGGTTTGAATTATGAAGTTCTTCACGACTCAGGTCCGGAGGGGTCGAGTTTTTACGAGGATAAGAAAGAGAAAGTGACTTCAGGTGAAGATATTTCTTATACTCTCGATTCTCCAAGGGGTGATTATGTTGGTTTTGTAAAAAAAGATTCTTCGGACTTTGAACATATTTTCATGATGATGGCGGGCGGAGATACTTCCCGAGCTTCACAGCTTACATCAGGCAACACGGCAAACGATTATTTTGATTTTTCTCCAGATCAAAAATATATAGTCTATAAAGAAATCGGCGACAAGAAAGATAATTTTGGAAACTACGATTATTCTAAAGAGAATGTTAAAATTAAAATAGCGGATTTGGTAGTAGAGTAGGAAATTATGTGTCGTTGGTTTGTATATCCAGTAATGAGCGTTTTTCTGTAATTTGATTTTTAACTTTTTAATTTTTATGCAAATTGAAGTTCGCGTTCGCGCGAAAATTGAAAAAAAGGAGGAAATTATACGAAAGCTTGAGGAAAAAGGAGCTTATTTTGAGGGGAAGAACGATTCCACTAGTTGGTATTATGGCAAAGAACTTTTTAAGAAGAAAGGAGTCCAGCTTCGCGTTCTTGAATACAGATATCCCGAAGATGAGAAGAAGATTTATCTCACCTACAAAGAGCCTCAAAAAGAAGGAAGCTTTGAATTGCGTGAAATCTTTGGAGAGTTAAAAAGAAACTCTAAAGTTTTCGAGAGGCTTGGTTTTACGAGCCGTGATTTTACGACTCCCATAGACGCGGAGAAAACTTTTGAGGACAACGGTCTTGAGAAATTTCTCGAAGTGAATATTTCTGATGAAAAAAAATATCGATACGGAGTTTTTGAGATAAAAACATTTAGAATAGAAGAGCTTTCTTTGGATTTGATCGAGATCGAACTCAACGTTGCATGGGAAAAAGATATTCCGAAAGCAAAGGAAGAGATTTACACGATGATGAAAGAGCTTGGTATTTCCAAAGCGAATGAGGTGAAGAAGTGCGGGATGGAGATGGTTTTCGCGACGCTGTAAGTGCTTAATATATTCTGGAACGGTTGTTTTTTATTCTAAACAATTTACATGAAACCAAGAAAAATTGCATTATTAGTTTTGCTGATAGCCTTTTTAGTTATTGTTGGGACAGTGATACTTTATGAATTTGGGGACTTAACGTTTATAAAGTACAATGCAGAGCTCTCGGAGCTTGATTTGCCAGAACGCTTTGAAATTACTTTTGCCAGAGAAATTGACAAGGAGAACGACGAAGCTCGCACTTACAAAATTTTCACAGATGGTAAAGATGAAGAATATCTCGGGAAAGAAAACATTGGTCGTTGGGGAGATGCGGCGTCCAATAATTCTCTAGAAGAAAGTATGGGGGGTTATGTGGGCGAATGTAAATTTGAAGGCAAGGAATTGCTTATTACTACTGGTATATTTAAAACAGAAATGTTAATCAATAATCGGGGAGAGCGTCTTTTATTAGAGCGAAAATATGGTTTATTCCCGTCACTGGGAATATCTCAAGTGCGTTGGCTGCCAGACGGAAGGCATTTGGTTATTGTAAGCGGTTTAAGTGTGGGGATCTATGATACAATGAATAAGAATTATGCCTATTTAACTGACGGTTGGTCGGTCATGGAGTCGAAGTAGTGGACGCGTTTATATTTTTATATATAACATAGAGTAAAGTTTGCGGTGCAACTTATGCTCGAACTGAACAAGCGGAGCGATTTGGCGATTCAAGCATTTTCTGCCTTTTGGGCTTTTTTTATTTACTTTTTTAAAAAGATTTTGCTATAATAAATTCTTGCGAACTTATTTAAGGTTTTTATCTTTTAGCCAAGAAAATATTTTTTTTGGCTAAAAGATAAGAAAAATAGAGAAAACTTTAAATGAGTTCTGCCATACCATCTCAAAAGAATTCAAAAAAGAAATTCGAATGGAAAAAAGGCCTCTGCAAAGAGTGCGATATTTGCATTAAAATGTGTCCTAAGTGCGGGCTGAAATTTGAGAATGGCGAGCTTGTGCGAGATGAGAAAAAGTGCAATTTTTGCCGGATTTGTGAGCGATATTGTCCGGATAGCTCTATAAAGATTCATGAACTTTAATAAAATTGCAAGTTTGTGATTTGTAAAATTCGGTTGGATTTGGAGAAATTTATATAATGTTGTGACTTTATGAAAAGATTAATAGAAGGTAATCAAGCGTGTTTCTTGGGCACGGTTGCCGCGGGCGCCCGTTTTTATGCTGGATATCCCATCACTCCGTCAAGCGAGATTATGACGGAGGCGGCGGAGTATGCTTCAGAGCATACGGATTTTAAATTTATGCAGATGGAAGACGAGATCGCGAGCGCGATGGCGGTGATAGGAGCGTCGCTTGCTGGAGCCAAAGCTTTTACGGCGACGTCTGGTCCTGGATTTTCTCTTATGCAAGAGTCGATAGGTTTGGCATACATGACATCGACGCCTTGCGTTTTCATCGATGTCCAACGCGTAGGTCCATCGACTGGAATGCCGACTTATCCGGCGCAAGGCGATGTGTTCGCGGCGGGGCATGGAACGCATGGAGACTACAATGCCATAGTTTTGGCGCCGAATTCCGTCGGAGAATGCTATCAATTGACCGCTTGTGCGTTTGACATGGCGGAAGAGGCCGAGACTCCGGTTATTGTCCTTTCCGATGGATATGTCGGACACCTTTCGGAGATTATCGATTTGGAAAAAATAAAAATTTCAATTTCTGCAAAACGCAGGAGAAAACCAATCGGCTTTGGTACGCGCCACTTCACTGGATTGCTTTCAGAAAATGGCGTTCCCAAAACCTCCGATTCCAAAGTTTACAATGAATGGTATTATGCGAAAAAGAAGACCGTTTTGGATGTTGCTTTGAAACAAAATTTGTACGAATATATTGAAAATAAGAAAAGCGACACTCTCTTGATTTCGTTTGGCATCACATCTCGGGTTTGCATGGATCTGAAAAGCAAATTTGGCTATTTCAGGCCCATCAGGCTTTTGCCGATTTTAGAGAAAGAATTGAGAGAAGTTTCTAAAAATTATAAAAAAATAATTGTTGTCGAGGCAAATGACGGGCAGTATGCTTCGCTTGTTGAGCAGGCTTTGATGAGAAAGGTCGGGAAGATAGCTTTGCTTGGCGGGGAAATAAATTTAGAGAATATCAAACGTCAAATGCCGCGTCTTTAATGAGTGTCTAAGTTCTAATGTAGCTAAAGCTTCATGCCTGACATTTGACAGTTGGCGTTGGTCATTCAACACTAAGTATAATTTTCATGAATAGAAAAACAAAAGATTCAATCATCAAGGAATATCGCATGCCCACGGTCTGGTGTCCCGGATGTGGCATTGGTATTGTTTTTAAAAATCTCGCGGATGACTTTACGGAGCTTGGATACAACAGCAAGGATACGACGGTCATTTCGGGCATAGGCTGTACGGGGCGCATGGCTGGATATTTCAACATGGATACTTTTCATACCACGCATGGAAGACCAATTCCTGCCGCGGAGGCTGTTAAAATTTATAATCCAAAGCTTAATGTCGTTGTTGTGTCGGGAGACGGAGATCTTTTGAGCATTGGTGGGAATCATCTTTTGCACGCGGCGAGGCGGAACACTGACATTACTGTAATAATGACTAATAACGAAGTGTACGGCATGACTGGCGGACAGAGCGCGCCAACGATCAAGCGCGGGCATATTTCCCAAACCGCGCCGAAGGGATCTACTCATGATCCGATGAATGTTCAGCCGATCATCGTTGGCAACAAGCGTCATTTTTATGCGCGTACAACGGTGTTTCATCTTCCCCTTTTGAAAAAATGCATCAGGGAAGCTCTTGAATGGAAAGGATTTTCTTTTGTTGAAGTCATTACGAATTGTCCGGAGCGATTTGGCAAGATGAACAAGATGAAAAGCCCGGCGGATATGATATTGTCTTTTAAGGAAAATTATAGAATTAACGCCAAGCCGAAAATGATGTTGGAGGAGAATGAGATTGGAATTTTAAAAAGTTAAAATTTTTGTTTTTTGTCCATGGTTTAATTGATTTGTTTTATGAAAGATAGCGCGAAAATAATAATAAGCGGTTTAGGCGGACAAGGTATCCGGGCTTTTGGCGTTATTTTGGGTAATCTTTTGGTGCAAAGGGGATACGAGATTTCCATGCTTGCCGACTATGATTCAGCGTCCCGCGGAGGTACGATTGTTACCCATTTTGTTTATGGCAGTGGAAGAATAGAAAACCCTGTTATAGATTCTCCCGACATCTGGATCAAATTTGCGGATACTCCGAAGAGTTTTAACGCGAAGGAATTTATTTACGATAAGTTATTTTGTAAAGAAAAGTCTGGCAAGGGATATGATTTTTCAAAGATGGGAAAGGAAAAATTTGGGAAGCCGATTTATGGAAATTCGATCGCGATAGGCAAAATTCTCAAAATTTTGGGAGTCGATCTGAAAGATTTTGATATAAAAAAAGCATTGCCGGCAAAACTAAGAAAAGATGATAGCAACGAAATGGCAGTTAAGCTTGGGTATGGTCTTTGATAAATTCGGAATCCGAATATCGTAAATTCAATGTTGTGTGAGACAACATCGAGTTTCAATGCCGAATCATTGCGTTTTGATTTTTTTTAAAAAGCATTATGAATTTGAAGGAATATCAAGGTAAGGAGTTGTTTCATGAATATGGCATCCCTATTCCTACGGGTGTCGTTGTTTCGTCTTCAAAAACTTTGCCAAAGGAAATAGAGAAGATAAAGGGCGAGGTCGTTTTGAAAGTGCAAGTTGGAACAGGAAAGAGAAAAAAGGCCGGCGGCGTTAAAATAGTTGAGAACTTTGGAGACAATGTGAAAAAAAGTTTGACAGAAATGCTTGGCAAGGATTTCGGCGGAGAAGTCGCGGAGAAAGTTTTGGTTTATGAAAAAGTCGAGATTGAAAGAGAGATGTATTTGTCGATCACCGTTGACAGGGGAAAAAAATGCCCCGTCGTTATTTTTTCAAAAGACGGCGGGATTGACATCGAAGAGCTCTCGGAGAAATATCCTGATAAAATTAAAAAATTTTTTTTAAAAAATTTAGATTTTAAAAATTATAAAAAAGAGATTACTAAATCTTGCGGTGAGGAAGTCGCGGAATTTGCAGAAAAATTGTACGAACTCTTTCTAGAAAAAGACGCGACACTCGTTGAAGTCAATCCTCTTGGAAAAAACAATGATGGTCTCGTTGCGATTGATTCCAAAGTTGTTATTGACGACAATGCTTTGTTTCGGCACGAGGAACTCTTGAAATACAAGACGGAAGATTTGACAGCGCTTGAACGCGAGGCAAAGGAGAACGATCTCGCTTACGTTGAGCTTGATGGCGACATTGCGGTGATTGGAAACGGCGCTGGACTTGTGATGGCGACGCTCGATACCGTTGCGCATTTCGGCGGACACGTTGCGAATTTCCTCGATGTCGGCGGAGGAGCAACTGCGGACAAGATGAAAAAAGCCTTGGAAATTGTTTTGAAGAAAAAGGGCATCAAAAAGGTTTTTATAAATATTTTTGGAGGGATTACTAGAGCGGACGAAATTGCCAAGGGGCTTGTCGATTACATTTCTGAAAATAAGCTGGACATTCCGGTTGTTCTTCGCATGGTCGGAACTCGCGAGACTGAAGCTAAAAAAATTCTCGCTGACGCGAAAATAGATTTTTATGATGATATGGAAGATGCGGTTAAGGACGTCGTTGGAGAACAGGCGCAAGCCTGTTTGTAGGTTTTAGCGTTTTTGCCAGCAGGCTTGCGCCTGCTCTCCGAAAGAGGTTGGAGAACAGGCCTACCAGAGGCAGGCAGGCGCGAGCCTGTTCTCTCCGATTCGTATAATTTTTTTAAAAAAAAGAAATGTCTATTCTAATTGATAAAAATTCAAAATTTATAATTCAGGGCATCACGGGCTCGCAGGGCTCTTTCCACACGAAGCTCATGCTTGAGGGTGGAACAAAGATCGCCGCCGGCGTTGTGCCGGGAAAAGCGGGAAAAAAAGTCGAGGGCATTCCGGTTTACGATAAAATTTCTGATGCTATGCAAAAACACGAAGCCTCGTGGTCTATTTTGTTTGTGCCTGCATCTTTTGTGAAGGCCGCGGCACTGGAAGCGCTTGATGCTGGGCTTAATATTGTTATCATCACTGAACATATTCCAGTGCATGATACTCTTGCGATTATAAAATTTGCGAAAGAAAAAGGAGAAGAACTTGACAAAAAACTTTACATCGTCGGACCAAATTGTCCAGGATTGATTACGCCGGAAGAATCGAAAGCTGGAATCTTGCCGTCCAAAATTTTCAAAAAAGGGAATGTCGGAGTTGTTTCTCGTTCGGGAACTTTGACTTACGAAATAGTCTGGGAGCTTTCAAAAAGAGACATCGGACAGAGCACTTGCGTTGGCATCGGTGGAGATCCTGTGATCGGGAGCGATTTTATAGATATTTTAAAACTTTTTGAAAAAGATAAAGACACAAAACAAATTGTGCTGATCGGCGAAATCGGCGGAAGCCTCGAAGAACGGGCGGCCGAATACATTGAGAAAAACATTTCCAAGCCTGTCATCTCATACATTGCGGGATGCACGGCGCCTTCCGGAAAAACCATGGGACATGCAGGCGCACTTGTCTTAGGCGCTTGCGGGAGCGCGAAATCTAAAATCAAAGCTCTGGAAATTGCCGGGGTTGAAGTTGCAAAACTGCCAAGCGGAGTTGGACGGATATTGGAAAATAAGATAAAATAGTAAATAGCAAATAATGTTTGGTACGCAGTTCTAAATAATCAGCTTTTTGAAGTTGAAGGTTTTTCGTTGAAAGAAAAGTGAATAATGAGAACTAAAATTAAGAAATGATATTATGTCCAGATTAAAGACAGTCTACAGAGAAATACTTATTGCTATTATCCCTGTTATTATTCTGGGCCTTCTTGCTCGCGTCGCGACTGGTACTTTCAGCTGGCGGGAGATTTTCAGCAACAGATCAAATCTGGAGGCAGTGCTTGTCGGCAAAAGTCCCGATATTGTCTCTGCGAGAGGCGAGCGCTATAATCTCGAAGTCGAGCTTGAAAATAGAAGCGATGTGGCATGGACACGGAGCGGCAACAGTTCCGTTTTGCTTTTGGCGGATAAGGTTGTCAAAGATCCTTTTTTTGCGAAAGATTCCACATGGATTTCAGGAAACAAAATTGGGCTTTTTGAAGAAAAAGTGGAGCCTGGAAGTCGTGGTCATTTTAGGTTTACCATTTCGACAGATATGGGACAAGGGGATTACAAGGTGAAATTCAGTTTTGTTGATGCGGATTTAAAAGAAATCAAGGGAGTGAAGCCTCTTATTTGGCTTGTGAAAATAGAGGATTCAAAATATGGTTTTCAGCTTGTTTCCCAATCTGAAAATCCGGCGATAGAAAAGGGAAAAACGGCAATTCTTTCCGCGAGGTACAAAAATACCGGGAATTCCGTCTGGAAAAATTTTGGCGAACATCCCGTTACCTTGGATATAAAAGATAGAGACAAGAAAAGCGTTTTTTACGATGATCCTAGATGGTCCGATGAGAATACCGCTACGTATCTTGATGAGGATTTTGTTCCTCCGGGCGAAGAAGGAACTTTTACTTTTGAAGTGAAAGCCCCTGATTCCCTCGGTGTTGTGCGGGAGACTTTTGTTCCAAATATCGAAGGAATTGATGTGGGGAAGGTACCGGATCTTTCTTTTGACATTGCAGTTTCCGACACGTCGGCATCGAAATTAGAGAGAGCGCCGCAAGAAAATAAAATTAAAGATGGAGAAAGCATGAAATTTTATGCCGCGGCGGTCGATCATGGCGATGCCTATGTTTTAATTACCCCTTCGGAAGAAGTTGTTGTTTTTGACACGGGACATCCGAGTCGAGCCAACGTTGTCATAAACCTTTTAAAAAAAATTGGAGTGGATAAGATTGATTATATGTTCTTGAGCCATTCTCATTGGGATCATATCGGCGGAGCGCCTTACATCATGGATGTATATCCCGTTGATAAGATATATATAAATGGTGAAGGCTATCCGTACGGGACTTATGAAAAAATGGCGAAGTATTTTGGCGAAGATGCGGATAATGTTCATTTGGTATCTTTGGGGGATGAGATTGATCTTTCTGGCGGCGTTCGTGTGAGGATTTTAAATCCCAAAGAAAAACTTTCAGGTACAAATGACAATGATGAGGAAGTGAACAACAATGCTTTGGTCGCAAAAATTTCGTGGGAGGATGCCGTGGTACTTCTGCCATCCGATATATACAGCGACACAATGAAAAACATTATGGAAAACGAGGACATTGTGGCGAAAGTGCTGTCTCTGCCGCATCATGGCATGAATGGAATGACGGGAGCAGAAAGAGAGTTTTTTGCCGAGGTTCATCCTATGGTTGCCATTAAGGCTTCAAATTATGATGAGCTTAAAAATAGCACAAGTCAGGAATTGCTCCATGAGCTCGGGGTGCTTGGCTCGACCTTGTTTGCGACGGCGGAATATGGGACGCTTTTGGTTGAATTCGATGGGAAAGGAAGTATGGAGGTGAGTTCGGGGAATATTGTTTGGAGGGAGTAACATTGTATGGTGCACGGTACCCAGTTTTTTTGCAGAAATCAGGTACTGTGTACTGGGAACTAAGTACTAACAAAAATTATGAAAGAAACAATAGAAAGTCTTTCCGATCTCTTATTGCAGATCCAGAAGACACTGGACTCTCTTTGACATTGGCGAAAAAAAACATAAAATAATCGAGCTTGAAACTCTATCGGAAGAGCCTGATTTTTGGAAAGATAATCAGAATGCGAAGGAAGTGATGAAAAAGCTTGATTTTTTAAAGGGTCAGGTTTCTCTTTGGGAAGGCTTGGAAAAGGAGACAAAGGAATTGTTGGAAATGGCGGAAGAGGCGGAGAGAGAGAAAGCCAGTTCTCTTTATGGAGAGATCAGGAATAAGGCTGGAGATTTAAAGAAAAAATTTGATAAAAATGAATTTCAGGTGTTGCTCGGCGGCGAATACGATGCGAGTAATGCGATTCTTTCTATTCACGCGGGCACCGGCGGCGTTGATGCGCAGGACTGGGCGGAGATGCTTCTTCGGATGTATCTTCGCTTCTGCGAGCGCAAAGGCTTTGACGCGCGAGTTACGGAGGAACATCGCGGCGAGGAAGCAGGCATAAGAAGCGCCACGATGCATATAAAAGGATCGTATGCTTATGGATATTTGAAGGCGGAAGCCGGAGTGCATAGACTTGTTAGGCAATCGCCATTTAACTCGGATGCGTTGCGTCAAACATCGTTTGCTCTCATTGAAGTTCTTCCCGAGATCGAATCTTCTCGGGAAATAGATATAAAGCCGAATGAGATTCGTGTTGATACATTTCGAGCGTCGGGTGCCGGAGGGCAATATGTGAACAAGACTGATTCTGCCGTTCGTATTACGCATTTGTCGACAAACATAGTTGTTACTTGTCAGAGCGAACGCTCGCAATTGCAAAATCGTGAAAGCGCGATGAAAGTCTTGCGCGCGAGGCTTTTTGCGAAGAAGCAAGAGGAGGCAAATGAAAAAAAATTGAAAATCCGAGGCGAGCATGTTGCCGCCAAATGGGGCAATCAGATCCGTTCATATGTCTTGCATCCATATAAAATGGTGAAAGATCATCGGACGAAGTACGAAGAAAAAGACCCAGAAGCGGTATTGGATGGGAAGATAGAAAGGTTTATCGAAGAGTTTTTGAAAAAAAGATATTAAAATTTATGAATGAACAATGTTCAATTCTCGTTTATTTTTACCAATGGCTTTTCTTTTTGAAAAAACAGTGCACTGATGCGCTAAATATCGTCCAAAAGGTTCTTTTTGCTTGTTTTGTCTGGTGTAAATTGGTATAATTTCTCTACGAATATATGTTGAAAATAGAAAATGTCACAAAAGCGTATGCGAAAGGTAATGTTAAGGCATTGGAAGATGTTAGTTTTGATATTGAGGAAGGTGAATTTGTTACGATTGTTGGTCAGAGCGGCGCCGGTAAATCCACGCTGGTTCGGCTTCTCATAGCCGAGGAGCGTCCCGATAAAGGAAGAATAGTTGTTAACAACTGGGACGTCAGCTTGATAAAAGAAAGTCATATTCCCATGTTTCGAAGACAGATAGGCGTTGTTTTTCAGGATTTTAAACTTTTGGAAAAAAAGACGGCGTGGGAAAATATTGCCTTTGCGATGGAAGTCTGCGGAAGGTCGCGAAGAGAAATCAAAGAGCAAGTTCCTAAAATTTTAGACATAGTGAATTTGTCAAAGCAGGCGGACAATTTTCCCCATCAGCTTTCCGGCGGAGAAAAGCAAAGAGTTGCGATTGCGCGTGCTTTAATACATAAGCCAAAACTTCTCGTTGCCGATGAGCCGACTGGCAATCTTGATTCGCTGAACGCGTGGGAGATCGTCCAATTGCTTCTTCGGATCAACGAGCTTGGGACAACGGTTGTCATGGTTAGCCACAACCGCGAGATTGTCAATGCTGTCAAAAAGCGTGTTATAACGCTTGATCAGGGAAAGATGGTGAGGAATCAGGATATGGGGAAGTACGTTCTATAGAATTCCAAAACCTAAAGCTCAAAGCCTAAAAAATTCCAAAATCCAAAGTCTAAATTACAAAAGATGTCAAAATTAAAAGTTTTGGAATATGAAATTTCCCGCCGCGGGCGGGGCCACGTAGCGGCGGTGGTTTTGATATTTGAGTTTTGAAATTTGTTGTTTTTTTGGATTTTGGGCTTTGGGCTTTGATATTTTCAATATATGCCTAGTTTTTTAAGAATACTAAAATTCGGCTCTAAAAATTTCTGGCGCAATATTTGGCTGTCTGTTGCGACGGTTTTGATAATGGTAATAACTCTTTTTATAATCAGTACGATAGTTATTTTGAATTTACTGACGAATGCCGCAATAGATAATATTGAAAACAAAGTTGATATCAGCGTTTATTTCAGAACGGATGCATCGGAGGAAGATATTCTTGATGTTCGAACCCAAATTTTAAATTTTGACAGGGTCGAGACGACAACTTATATTTCAAAAGATGAAGCGCTGAAGCAATTCAGGGAAGAGCATAAGGATGACGAAGTTATCTTGCAGTCTCTTTCCGAGCTAGATGAAAATCCATTGGAGCCAACTTTGATCGTCAAAACCCGATCACCCGAAGATTATCAAGAGATTGCCGCGTTTTTGGAAGGTGATCAGTACAAGGGAGTTGTGAGCAGTGTTAATTTTGAGGACAATCGCGAGGTTATCGAGAAGCTTGTCAGGATTTCCGGCACGGTGAGAAAAGCGGGAATCGCGATTGGCGCTGTTTTCTTTGTAATTGCGATACTTGTCGTCTTCAACACGATAAGGCTTACTATTTACACGCACAGGGAGGAAATAGGCATTATGAAGCTTGTTGGGGCGACGAATTGGTTTGTCAGGGGGCCGTTTATTCTTGAGGGCGTTCTGTATGGCTTGATCGGTGCTGTTGTTACGGTTGTTATATTATATCCAATTCTAAACGCCGCATCGGCGAGAGTGACTCAATTTTTCGAAGGGCAGGAAATAAATATAGTTCAGTTTTATATGGACAATCTTTTTTGGATCGTGAGCGGTCTTATGATGCTTGGTGTTATTCTTGGTATAATAAGCAGCTCGATTGCAGTTGGGAGATACTTGAGGAAATAGATTTTATGTTATATAGTGCATGTATTAGTTCACAGTACTCAATTATCGGTACTTCGTTTTTTTATATAACAGATTTGGCTTTTTAAAAAACTGGGAGCTATGT
>CAYMJO010000008.1:0-28141 GCA_964391305.1 uncultured Candidatus Saccharibacteria bacterium
TGCCGCGCGTGCCGCGCGCGAGACTGTTATTCGTAAAGGAGCGCTTGACGGCTTTGCGTTGCCGGGAAAGCTTGCGGATTGCTCTTCGCGCAATCCCAAAACTTGTGAACTTTTTCTTGTTGAGGGAGACTCCGCTGGCGGATCTGCGAAGCAGGGGCGCAATCGTAATTTTCAGGCTATTCTGCCATTGCGCGGCAAAGTGCTAAATGTGGAGCGCGCTAGAATGGACCGCATGCTTGCGAATGAGGAGATAAAGTCGCTCATCATTGCGCTCGGGACTGCCATAGGCGATGACTTTGATTTGGAAAAACTTCGCTATGACCGCGTTGTGATAATGACTGATGCAGATGTTGACGGTTCGCACATTCGAACATTGCTTTTGACATTGTTCTATCGTTACTTCCCGGATCTTATAAAGGGGGGGCATTTATATATTGCCCAGCCGCCACTTTACAAAATTCAAAAGGGGAATGAAAAGCGTTATGTTTTTTCTGATGAAGAGAAATATAAAGTGGTTTCTCAACTTCAAAAATCAGGCAGGAAGAAAAAAATAAAAGTAAAAACTTACGGAAAAAAGAAATCCGAAATTGAAATGAACTCCGAAGAAAAATTTTCGACCAAAGGTGTTTCCATCCAGAGGTACAAAGGTCTCGGTGAGATGAATCCCGAACAACTCTGGGAGACAACAATGGATCCAGAGCATAGGGTCATGTATCAGGTCGCGGTTAAAGACGCCGAAAAGGCCGAAGAGGCATTCGACATTTTGATGGGCAAGGAAGTTTTGCCTCGCAAAAGATTTATTTCTACACACGCGAAAACTGTGAAGAATCTGGATATATAAATTGTCACGGTTATTGTTTCGCGAATTTGAGTGGATTCGCTGCAGATAGCAGTATTTGCGTTAAATCTGCGCGAATTCGCGGGTTGCTTGCGCTATTTTATAGATGATGTATAATAGGCGGTAAGGTCTCCGCGAGGAGTCTTTTAAAAATCGCGAATATGTTGCGAAGTCAATGAATATTCTTGTTTGCAATATTTGCAGGTAATTCCCGCGGATTCGCAAAACAATTTTCATAATATGCAAATAGCTGAAAATAAAACAATAACTTTTTTCAAAGAGGCCAGAGTTGAACTTGCCAAAGTTGCGTGGCCTTCGAGACAGACGATTATCAAGCATACTTTGATAGTCATTGCTGTGAGTCTTGTGCTTGCCGCGTTTTTGGGGATGCTGGATATTGGATTTGCGTACGTGATACAGAATTTTGTCCTATAAAATTTTTTAGAAAATGCCAAAACAGCTAGGTAAAAAAGAAACACATTGGTATGTGCTTCATACATATTCCGGCTATGAAGAAAACGTTGCGAGAAATTTGATACAGCGTATTGA
Source organism: uncultured Candidatus Saccharibacteria bacterium (assembly GCA_964391305.1). Taxonomy (GTDB): domain Bacteria; phylum Patescibacteriota; class CALEFQ01; order CALEFQ01; family CALEFQ01; genus CAYMJO01. The sequence goes on from CAYMJO010000008.1 coordinate 1,388, forward strand.
GTCTTTGGATATGGAGGATAAAATTTTTCGGGTTTTGGTTCCGAAGGAAAAAAAGATCAAGATAAAAGGCGGCAAGCGCAAAGTTGTAGAGGAAAAGATTTTTCCCGGATATGTTTTAGTGGAAATGATCGTTACCGATGATTCTTGGTATGTTGTTCGAAATACGCCGCAGGTTACCGGCTTTGTCGGATCTGGGACAACGCCGACTCCCATTGCCGACACGGAGATCGAAACGCTCCAGAAACGAATGGGCGTGAAAGAACCTAAATATAAGATAGATGTCGAAATTGGCGATGCCGTCAAAATCATTGATGGACCATTCAAGGATTTTGAGGGAAAGATTAATGCGGTTGATGAGGAGAAAGGAAAGATCAAAGTTCTCGTGAATATGTTTGGTAGGGAAACGCCAGTTGAATTGGATTTCTTACAGGTGAAGAAAATATAAAGATTTAAAATTAAGATGAAAAAAGTAAAGACCATTATAAAGCTTCAAATCCCTGCGGGGAAGGCGACGCCGGCTCCACCGGTTGGTCCTGCATTGGGGCAACACGGGATCAATATTAAGGATTTTGTCGATAAGTTTAATGAAAAAACAAAGAACCAAAGCGGCGATATTCTTCCCGTTGAAATATCTGTTTTTGCAGATAGAAGCTTTGATTTTGTCATAAAAACTCCTCCCGCGGCGGAACTTCTCAAAAAAGCCGCCAAGATTAAAAAAGGTTCGGCAGTTCCTCAAAAAGATAAAGTTGGGTCGGTGACTATGGAGCAAGTTCGTGAAATCGCCGAGAAAAAAATGCCGGATCTCAACGCGCACGATCTCGATCAGGCGACGAAAATTGTTGCGGGTACCGCCAGAAGCATGGGAATAAAAATTGAAGGCAAATGAGACATATATATTGTTTATGAAAAATTCTCCTTTGTTTGAAAAAGATTTTATCGAGGCATTTAATATGTCTGATGTTTCCGTGAAACAGCTTGGTGGAGGAATAGATAAACTTTGTTTTCAAGTCCATACTTCGAAAAAAGATTACATCTTGGCTTTTTCTAAAAAAATTCCCAGCGAGAAAAAACTGCAAATGCTTTTGGAACTCGGGGATTTTTTAAAAGAAAAAAGTTTTTGTATTAGCAGGTTTGTGAAGACGAGTTCTGGCAAACCCCTTGCTTATAAGCATAGAGGGTATTTTATTGGTGTGTATAGTTATGTTCATGGCGAGTCAATTCTATGGCAGGCCTATTCTTCCAAAAAAATTAAAAGCGCAGTTTCTTATCTTTATTTTTTTCATAAAAGCTCCCGGAGTTTTCAAGATAAAAATAGCTGCGCGCGAATTTTGAGAAGCGTTGCCGATCTAAAAGCGAAGATTGAAGAATTTAAAAGCCCTTTTTTTAAAATTGAGAAAAAACGGGCGTGTGAAATATTGTCGGAACTTTATGACGCGGTGGCGGAACGGGAGGATGAACTGACCGTTCTTCATGGAGATTATGGACGCGGGAATATTATTTTTGAAAAAGAAAAAGTGACGGGGATGATTGATTTTGAATCAGTTTGTTTGGGCCATCCTGTTTTTGACGTTGGGCATTTTCTGGGAACATTGCTTGTCGATACTTTGTGGCAAGCGCCAGATCTTGAAGAAAATGTTATTTTGGAGTATGAAAAGTTTTCCAAATTTAGAATATCTCCCAAAACTTATTGGCAGGCTGCGAATTATTTTTGGCTTTCGGATTTTGTTGCCAATTTTGAAGGAAAAACAACACCCTGTTTTGAAAATATCGTTAATGAACTTAAAAAAATAAATTTGGTAAAAAAATATGAAATGGGAAGATTATTTAGTTGAATCTGAAGAGTCTTTGCCAAAGCTTAGGGAAAAACTCAAGCGTCAGAGAAAAAAAATAGTCTTTACCGCCGGCGGTTTTGATTTGATACATGTTGGACATGCCCGCTATTTTGAGAAGGCGAAGGAGCATGGCGATATTTTGGTTGCGGGGCTTAACAGTAACAAATCGATACAGAAAGTCAAAGGTCCTCACAAGCCGATCCTTGACCAAAGTATTAGAGCGGAGATGCTTCTTTATTTGCGTGCTGTTGACTATGTAGTTATCATAAATCAGGTTAATTGCCGTCTTGCTTTGAAGCTGCTTAGACCGGATGTTTTTATAACTGTCGGAGAGAAATGGAACAAAGGGTGTCTTGAAAGTCCCGAGGCGAAAATTGTTGAGGAAAACGGAGGCAAAGTGATCGTTGTTCAAAGACAATCTCCCAAAATTTCAACGACGGCAATCATGGACAATATAATTAGCAAACAGCTGACTAGGTATTTCAAAGACGCGTTGAAAAATCATAGAGGGGTTTTGAAGGAGTAATGTTTTTTATATTTTTTTTAAAAAAAATTGGATACACAAGATGTACAAGGAGAAATTATTGAAAATGAAAAACTTGGGCTTGGCGGCAATACCGTTTTGGTCGGATCTGGGATTTTGTATCATGACGGAAAGTTTTTATTGGTGAAGCCTAAGAACCATTCTTATTGGTTTTTCGTCGGAGGACTCTATGATGTTTCCGGCGAGACGGTGGAGGATTTGATAAAGCGGGAATACAAGGAGGAGCTTGGAATCATGGTTGAAGTTGTCTGTCCGATTTACAATAGAGTTGATACGAGTCCCGAAAGCAAATTAAAGAGACTTGTGATTCATTATCTCGTGAAAAAGGTTGGGGACGAAGATATAAAATGTATTGACAACAATGATCATGCGGACATTGAAAAATTTCGATGGGTGAATTTGGATGAAGTTCGTGATCTGCCAACGGCGGCAAAGACAAGAGAGATTATGGAGAAGGCTTTGAAAATTATAAAAGACGAGGTATGGAAGTCTTAAAATATCCCAAGGACAGGAAAGAAATTTCTGCTATCAAGCAAGATGGGCGTCGTCTTGTTTTTTTTCCGGCTTCGATAAATCTAAGTTTCAAGCGCCAGCAGGAAATTATTGATCTTTCTAAAAAAAGTGATACTGTTGTCGCGGGTTTTTATAAAGATTTCCAAATAAGAGATCTAGGAGGGAGGATTTTGAATGCCGGTGATGTCGATGAGAGAACCAAAATTTGCAAGAATATCGGCGGCGTTGATTTTGTGATTCATTATTCAGAGAGAGATGGTTCCAAGCTTTTTCTCGATTTGTGCGCCGATGAGATTTACTTTGTGCGTGGCTCTTGGGCACATGCGATTCACTTGAGCGATGTTTGGCATAGCGCTTTCGAGGCGAATTCTAAATTAAAGGTTGAGAATATTCATTTGGTCTCTCCTTTTTCAAAGAAAGAAGAGAGTGAGAAAAATTTCCTTTTGAAGTTGAAACCGAAGATTGCAGAACGAAACCCCAATAATTTTGTTCGAAGAATGTTTGATTTAGTGAACACAGAAGCCTCAAATTCGCTTTGTTGGTTGAGGCAGCGCGGCGGAGTTCTCGTTAAGAACAAAAAGGCTTTGGCGCGCGCTTACAACCGTGTTTGGCCGTATCCGGAATATTGTCTTCACGAGGGATGTGTTCGGGAGTACGAGATGATTCCGCCGGGAGAGAAACTTGATTTTTGTTTCGCATCACACGCGGAGATTTCTGCGATAGGCAAAGCCGCTAAAGATGGGATTTTTATAGAAGGAGCGACGCTTTACACGACGACGTTTCCATGCGTAAATTGTGCGAAAGTAATTGCCGCAAGCGGCATCAAGGAAGTTATATTTTTTGAAGACTATGCGAATGAGAGAGGGGCGTTGATCTTAGAAGGGGCTTTTGTTAAGATGACTAAGATTAATAACGGATTCCCAAATCCAAGTTTTTTAAAAAATTTAATTCCAAATCTTAAAAGTTGAGGTTTGTCGTTTATATTTTTTGAAATTTATTCAGATGGTTCCTAAATACTACAGCGACAAATTATATATTGGAAATCCAAAGAGTCCCGTTGGCTTGATAACTTTATGGAGTGTGAAAGAAAAAATCTGCAAAGAGATTCCCAAGCAAAGCTTTCGCGTTGCCGGACAGCTTTACAGCAAGCGGGGGATAAATTTTTTGATAAGAAATATATTCGCGAATCCGGAAGTTCGCTACATAGTTGTGTGCGGAAGAGATGAAACAAAGACGGGGAAAATTCTGTTGGATTTTGCGAGGAAGGGGATTGATAAAAATTTCAAAATTTGCGGAAGTGATTTTTCTATCGATAAAAATATTCCAAGGAAAGATATTGATCTTTTGCGCAAGAAAGTTGAATTTGTCGATCTGATTGGAAAAGATGATCCGAAGGTTATCGCAAAGGCTCTTGCGGGGTGTTCCAAACTTTCGGGGCCTTTTACGAAGCCGAAGTTATTTCCGATGCCGAAGGCAGATAAGCTCGACAAGCTTCCGTTTGAATCAGGGATGAATGTTGTCAGAGCGGACTATATCGAAGACGCTTGGCCAAAAGTGTTGCGGCGCCTGCTAATGTTCGGTAGCGAGAGCCGTCATTTTCATGGAAGCATGGTTAGGGAAATTTTCAATCTCTCCGTTGTGGTTTCAAAAGAAGATCCTTCCAATCCAAAATTAATCAAAGAATTCGGTTTTGACAAAAAAGAACTTTCCGATTATATAAAAAATTTCCTAAGCTCCAAAAAGGGAAAAGAGGAATATACTTATGGAAATCGAATGAGAGCTTTTGGAAATCTTGATCAGATTAAGGAGATTGAAAGAAAGATCAATGGTTATTTGAGTGATAGAGGCGCGCTTGCCGTGCTTTGGGATCCGAAGACGGACAATGCTCCGCGCAAAGTGCCGTGCCTTGCCCTTGTGCAGTGCAACGGCGAAGGCGAGCGTCTTCACATGACGGCATATTTTCGGAGCAACGATATGTTCAATGCTTGGCCGAGGAACGCGTTTGCTTTGCGCGCGCTACAGCGTGAAATTGCCGAGCATTTGAAACTGAAGGTTGGATGGTTGAATACCATTTCAAACTGCGCGCATATTTATGAAAATGAATGGCAAAGTGCTGGGGAAATTTCAAAAAAATGTCTGAAGAGACCTTTGCTTGAGACGGATGCGAGGGGAAATCTTCTTATCTTGGTTGATGGCAAGAAGATTATAGTTGAACAGATTGCGCCCTCGGGCGAAAGCTTGAGAAAATTTTCTTTTGATGGGATGCTTCCAAAAGCCGCGCTTGTTGCGGCGAGGAAGCTTTATGACGAGGAAGTGTTCGGCAATATCTCGCACGCGTTCGATCTTGGAACGGAATTGCAGAAGGCGGAGTTCGCGATTAAAAAAAGTTTGAAGTACGAACAAGACAAGCCGTTGCATTTTTGAGGAGATGTAGGTTTGTATTTACACAGAGAATCTATGCGTCACTTCGTTTTTTCAGATAGACGTTGATAAAGTCTTTCGTAATTGTTCGCCATTCTTTCGAGCGTGAAATATTTCTCGACATGCTTTCGGCAAAAAGATCGATCGATTTGGTCGATTTTTTTGATGGCTTGGACCATTTCGTTTACGTTTTCAACGAGGAATCCTGTTTTGCCGTCGATCATGAGCTCTGGAATCGCTCCTCTTTTGAATGCGATTACCGGCGTTCCGCATGCCATGGATTCGATCACAGCCAAGCCAAATGGCTCTTCCCACGAGCATGGAAAGAGAAAAGTCTTCGCGTTTCCGAGGAATTTTGTGCGCTTTCTTGAATCTTTGATGAGGCCGACGTATCGTGCGTTCTTCCCCAAACGCGGTTTGATTTTTTTATAATAATATCCATTCTTTCGACCATCGCAAATTGTTCCCGCAATCAGTATTTTTTCTCTTGCTTTTTTTGCCGCATCGATTGCCAAGTGTGTTCCTTTCTGTTCCAAAATTCTCCCGAAGTGAATTAGATTGCCGTCACCTTTCGGATTAAATTTGAATTTTTTCAAATCAATGCCGTTGTAAATATTGGCGGTGAAGTGAAATTCGGAATTTGCTTTGCGTTGGTTTTTGCTTATCGACACGAAATTTTTATTTTTATTGGAATTTAATTTATGGATTAATTCCAAAGATAAATTTAGCGGATCGTGCAGAGTGAAGAGAGAGGGGGTTCGCACCAAATCGGAATAATGGATCGCTTCATCCTTGAACATAAAGAAATGCAAGATGTCAAACTTACCCCGCTGTGCCATCTTTATTGCAAGACTGCTTAAGCTATTTTCCGCTTCTCGGCTGAAACGCTGCCAGACTTCCGGATATTTTTCCGCGAATTTTATGTGGTTGAGTTTACTTTTTTTGATCGCTTTTGAAAAAAGCCTAAGGTTTGCGTGAATTTTTTTTGCGTTTGTCCATTTTTTACTATTTGTAAAAATTGTAACTTTATGCCCTCTTTTCTCAAGCTCGTCTGCCAAATTAAAGGCAAGCTCATGAGGTGCATAGATGAGCTTTTTTAAGATTGCTGGCATTGTGTAAATTTCGGTCAAAAGAATTGCAATTCTCATCGTGTTGTTTTATACTGAATTTATGTAGATGTATACTATAATATAAGGATGATCTTGGCAATTTGTACGGAAATTCAGGGTCAAGATCGATATTGAAAATTACAATTTAAAAGCTGGAAAGAAATTTGAAGACAGTTGTTTGGAAATTTACTCGAAGTTTTGATTTTTGGATTGCAATTTTGAATGTTGATTTTTGAATTTTTAATGTGGGACTCTGTTCTTTTTTGCAACAGAGGCTTGCACCACGGGAGAAAAATTATGTCACGAAGCAAGAGGTATCTTGAGGAAAAAAGGCAAATAGCCGACGAAGTTTATCGGCCGAAGGAAGCGATCGAGCTTCTCAAAAAAATCTCAAAGGTGAAATTTGATCCGTCTGTCGAAGTACACTGCCGTCTCAACGTTGATTCGTCTCAAGGTTCGCAAATGGTGCGAGGCACCGTTGTGTTGCCTGCCGGTTGTGGCAAGACCAAACGTGTGGCAGTTTTTTGTACGCACGAAAAAGAAAAAGAGGCTAAAGAGGCAGGCGCGGATATCGTTGGCGGAGAAAATCTTGTGAAGGAGATAAAACAAAATGGAAAGCTCGATTTTGATGTTGCCGTTGCCGAGCCTGCGATGATGAAATTTTTAGGACGGATAGCGCCCATTCTCGGACCCCGCGGGCTGATGCCGAATCCAAAAACGGAAACCGTTACTTCCGATATTGGCGGGACGGTGAAGGCGTTGAAATCCGGCAAGGTGGATTTTCGCATGGATGACGGGGGAAATATACACCAGCTTGTAGGGAAACTTTCATTTGACGCAGACAAGCTCGTGGAAAATATAGAAACCTTTATTGATGCCGTGAAGAAAGTGAAACCAGCAAAGGTGAAAGGAGATTTTCTCGGCAAAGTAGTTGTCACTTCCACTATGGGTCCTGCCATTAAAATTAAAGTTTAAAAATAAACATGAAAAAACCTAAGGCACATATATCAGGTTGTTTAATAGGTGTTTCTTCCGACGAACAAAAAGAGTTGTTGAATTTTTACGAAGATATCGCGGATGTTTGTCAAAAGCATGGGCTTCAAACGTTTGTGCCTCATATGTATTTTTTTCCCAAGGGAAACCCCGAGGATGTTTATGAGAGAGAAATTCGAGATATCAGTAGTACTGATCTTGTTGTCGCATATGTCGGCAAACCCTCCATTGGCGTCGGTACCGAGTTGGAGGCGGCGAAGACTTGCAATGCTCTGATAATACTTTTATATGAAAAGGGCGTGAAGGTTTCCAAGCTTGCCTTAGGAAATCCAGCCGTAATCCACGAGATCGAGTTTAAAGATTTTGATGATGCCTTGAAAAAATTGGACGACGCATTGGATAAGATAGAAATATAATTTTTTAAGAAGTTATATGAAGAGACAAAGATCTAAAAAGGGCAAATTGATCGTTATCGAGGGAACTGATGGTTCTGGAAAAACTACACAATTTAAACTGTTGATAAAAAGGCTCAAAGAAGAGGGTTTCAAAACGTCTTCGATGAGTTTTCCCCGTCACAACACTCCTTTTTTTGGGCTTCTGATAGATCGTTATCTCAACAACGAGTTTGGAAAAGCAGATGAGGTTAGTCCTTATTTGGCATCGGTTTTGTATGCCGCCGACAGGTGGGAAGTTCGAGATAAACTGATGCATTCTCTAAAGCTCGGAAAAATTGTTGTGCTGGATAGGTACGTTGAATCCAATTTGGGACATCAGGGTGGAAAAATACAAGATGTTTCCAAAAGAAAAAAGTTGTTGAAATGGCTCGGAGATTTGGATTATAAAGTTTTCAAAAATCCCAAACCTGATCTGGTTATTTACTTATCCGTTCCTTCGAAATTTAGTGTGAGGCTTGCGGGAAAACTTTCTAAAAAGTATAAAAAAACTTCGTATGACGGACTTGAAAATATCGGTCATCTGACAAAAGCTAGAAAAGTTTTTGAGGCGTTGGCTTCATCAAAACAGTATTGGAAAAAGATCAACTGTGTGGAAAGGGGGAAATTATTTCCGATTCTGGAGATACATGAGAAAGTTTGGGAATATGTGCGTAAAATAATTTCATAACGTTTGAATATGGAAACGATCATCGGGCTTGAGATTCATGCTCGGCTCAAAACAAAATCAAAAATGTTCTGTACATGTTCCAACGATTCGGAAGATCTGCCTCCAAATACCAATGTCTGTCCGATCTGCATGGGACATCCCGGAACTTTGCCAAAGGCAAATATACAAGCTATTCACTGGACAGTTTTATCCGGACTTGCTTTGAATTGTAAAATTCCAAAGTTTTCAAAGTTCGATAGAAAAAGCTATTTTTATCCGGATCTTCCCAAGGGATATCAGATTTCGCAATATGATATGCCTATTTGCAAAGGCGGAAAGTTTTCTGTAAGTGTTGATGGTAGTGATATCAACGTGAAGCTTAGAAGGGTTCATCTTGAAGAAGACGCTGGAAAACTTGTTCATCCGGAAGGTTCGAAGTATAGTTTGGTCGACTACAACCGAGCGGGGACACCGCTTATGGAAATTGTCACAGAGCCTGATTTGCATTCACCGATGCAGGCTAAAGTTTTCATACAGGAATTACAGAAGCTTCTTCGCTCGCTTGGAATTTCTGATGCAGACATGGAAAAGGGGCAATTGCGTTGCGATGCGAACATAAGCGTTAAAGACGGCTCTAAAAGCACCAAACCTTCGGAGGTCAAGAACATGAATTCGTTTCGTTCGATTGAAAGAGCATTGGCTTTTGAGGAGAAGCGCCATCGGGATTTGCTGGAAGACGGTAAATATGGGAAGAAAGAAACACGAGGCTGGGACGATATTAAACAGGTTACGGTTGATCAACGTTCAAAGGAGGAAGCGCATGATTATAGATATTTTCCCGAGCCGGATCTGCCGCCGCTTGAATTTGGAGAGGCATGGGTTGATGAAATCCGCACTAAGCTTCCCGAAATGCCTCGTGAAACAGAGAAGCGATTTAAAAAGTTTTTTAAAGTAAAAGATGCGGACGCGAAGATTCTTGCTGGAGATAAATATCTTTCTACGTTTTTTGAAAATACCGTTTCGGAGCTCAAAGCTTGGGCGGAATCGTCTGGTGAGGTTAAGCCTCAAGAGGTTGATAAGCGGACGAGAGAGTTCGCTAAGCTTACGGCGAATTGGATTTTGTCGGAATTGATGAAGCATATTAAAAAGGAAGCAATCGGTTTTGACAAGCTTAAGATAACTCCTGAAAACATGGCGGAGTTCATAAATATCGTCAATATGAAAAAGATCAACAGTTCCGCGGCGCAAACCGTGCTTGCTGAAATGTTTGAAACTGGAAAAGATCCTTCCCAGATTGTTGAGGATCGGAATCTGGAACAAGTCAGTGATCAAGGAGAGTTGGAGTCAGCTGTGGATGAAATTGTTGCTACGAATTCTGGAGTTGTCGAAGATTTTAAAAAAGGAAAAGAAAACGCTCTTCAATTTTTGGTGGGACAGGTTATGAAGAAAACGAAAGGGAAAGCCAATCCGCAGATAGTTATTGATATATTGAGAAAAAAGTTAACGTAAAGAACGTAAAATGGCCGATTTGAAATATCTGGTAGATTCATAAAGTCGAAAACATTTTGTGTTGAATATTATAGAAGTCTCGGAATTTTTATTTAAAATATGAATTTAAAATCTAAAATTCGCACGGTTTTGGATTTTCCCCAAAAGGGGATAAATTTTTATGACATTACGACTATCCTTCAGGATGCGAAGGCGCATTCTTACGTGATAGACAAGATTAGTTCTATGTATTCTCCCGATGATGTTGACATAGTGGTTGGAACAGAATCCCGAGGCTTCATCTTTGGAGCGCCGATTGCCTATAAGCTTCGGGCAGGTTTTGTTCCCGTTCGCAAGAAGGGCAAACTTCCGTATAAAACTGTTCAAGCCAGTTATGAAAAGGAATATGGTCCCGATGTTGTTGAGATTCACGAAGACGCGATAAAACCCAATCAGAAAGTTCTCATTGTTGATGATCTTCTCGCGACCGGAGGCACTATTTCTGCGGCAAAATGTCTTATCGAAAAGCTTGGCGGCAAAATTGTCGGCTTTGTGTTTTTGATAGAGCTGACGTCGCTTGGCGGAAGGAAAAAATTAAAAGGCTATAAAGTCGATTCTGTTTTAAAATTTAAAGAATGAAAATAAAGAATTTTGTAATAAAACTTGAAACAAAATCTGCTTTCGACTTTATCGACATTACAGGGAGAGTGGAGAAGTTTTTAAAAAGGAATAAGATGAAAAGCGGTCTTGTGAATGTCCAATCAAGACATACTTCTTCGGCAGTTTTTGTGAATGAAAATGAGCCATTGCTTCTTGGAGATTTTAAAAAAAATCTTGAGAAGATTTTCTCCAGCAGAAAGCAATATAAGCATGATGATTTCAAGATACGCACGGTCAATATGTGCAGGGAAGAGTGCCAGAACGGTCATGCGCATTGCAAGGCTTTGCTTATTGGGACAAGCGTCACTTTAAATTTGATTGGAGGGAAAATGGATATCGGCAAATGGCAAAGGGTTTTTTTTGTGGAACTTGACAGGGCTAGATCGCGTGAAATTTCTGTTGTTGCCATTGGCAACTGATACCTCGTGGGTTTCGCGCAAATTAATAAGTGTTTTCGTTATTGCATGTTCTCATAAAGTTCGCGGGAAATTTTGCGGCATTCGCTTGATTTATGGAATTAGCGCGCGTCGCATCTTATTTTTTAAAATTAGAAATTTATGGAAGCGGAAATAGGAGTAATGGGTGGCTCGGGCGTTTATGAGCTTTTGGATAATTCAAAAGAGGTTTTTGTTAAGACGCCTTATGGCAAACCAAGCGATAAAATAGAATTAGGCGAAATCGCGGACAAGAAAGTCGCTTTTCTGCCTCGGCACGGCAGGGGACACCGCATTCCGCCGCATCTTGTCAATTATCGCGCGAATGTTTTTGCCATGCACAAGCTCGGAGTACGAAAATTGATCGGTCCGGGCGCGGTTGGAAGCTTGAAAAAATCTATCAGACCTGGACATTTTGTGATCACGGATCAATTTATTGATCGTACCAATGGCAGGAAAGACACGTTTGTCGAAGGTCCCAAGGTTGATCACTTGCCCGCGGCGGAGGTTTACTGCGATAATCTTCGCGATATTGCGGTAAAGCGCTGCCGCGCATTGAAAATACCCGTTCACACCAAGGGCACGGTTGTGATAATAAATGGACCAAGATTTTCTTCGAAGGCGGAAAGCCTTTGGTATAAGAAAATGGGCTGGCATATTTTGAGCATGACGCAGTATCCCGAAAATGTGCTCGCGAGAGAGCTTGGGATGTGTTATTTGAGCATCGGGCTTGTGACTGATTACGATGCCGGTCTTGAGGGAGAACCGGGCATTCAGCCCGTTACTTTCGCGGAAGTCATGAAGACAGTTGAAAAAAACGCGCGGACTTTTAGGAAATTAGTTTTTCAGATTGTAAAGAATCTTCCCAAGACTGATGGGAAGAAAAGTTGCATATGCGTTGTGAGTTAAAGGAATGGTATTTGCGTTTCGCGATTTTTCGCATTTTTGTCTATCCGAGATATTTAATTTTCTAAAAAATCCAAAATTATCTTCTCCGCCTCTCTTCCAAGATTTTTGGGTCCGAGCCATCGGATTTTTTTATTTCTCTTAAACCAAGTCATCTGCCGCTTTGCGTATTGATGGATTTCTATTTTTAGCCTTTCAATTGCTTCTTCTTTTGTCGTTTTGCCAGTGACATATTCGCCCAGTTTTCTGTATTCAAGCCCAAAGTCGTGAAGTTTTGATTCCGACACCCCTTCTTTCAAGAGTCTTCTGACTTCTTCGATCATTCCTTGTTTGATTCTCTTATCAACTCTTCCGTCTATTCTTTTGTTAAGTTCGGCTCTTGAGAATTTAATGCCAACGTATAAAATGTCGTAAGGGGGCTTTTTTGTTTTGCGAAGTTCCGAGAATTTTTTACCTGTTTTTTTGCAGACTTCGATCGCACGAATCAATCTTCTCTTGTTGCATTTTTCTACTATTTTTGAAAATTTTAGATCTAGCTTTTTTAAAATTTCCAAAAGTTCTTCGCAGGATTTCGATTCGAGTTCTGCCCTAAGTTTTTTGTCCGCCGGAACTCTCGGAATTTGTAGTCCTTTCGTTACCGCGTCTATGTAAAGTCCTGTTCCTCCGACGAGAAACGGCAATTTTCCTCGCGCGTGGATGTCTTTTATGGACATTGTCGCGAGATCTTGAAACTCTGCCGCGGAGAAATCCTTGGTTGGCCTTCGTACGTCAAGCAAGTGGTGCGGCACGATTTTTTGTTCTTTTTTTGTGACTTTCCCCGTGCCGATGTCCATTCCAACATAAACTTGGCGGGAATCCGCCGACACGATTTCACCGCCGAATTTTTCGGCAAGCGCGATGCCAAGAGATGACTTTCCGCTCGCGGTTGGTCCGAGGATGACTATGAGTTTGTTTTTGGATATTTTTTGCATAGTACTAAGTACTTTTAATCCCTCTAACTCCCCATGCCATGGCATCTATAATCTTCACATTCACGAATTCTCCAATCAAATTCTTATCGCTTCCAAAAACAACAGTCTTATAATTATCTGTCTTTCCGCTCAACTTGAATTTGTTTTTCTCTGGCTTAATATTATTTACCAACACTCGCACGGTTTTTCCAATGAGTTTTTTATTTTTTTTCAGAGAAGTTTTTTTTAAAATGTTTGTCAAAAATGCTTCCCTTCTTTTTTTCTCTGTCTTTGGGACGCTGTCTTTGAGCTTAAAAGCTTCGGTTTGCGGCCGTGGAGAGTACTGCGCGATGTATGCCATGTCGAACTTCACTTCTCTCATTAAGTTTGCGGTTTCGCCAAATTCTTTATTTGTTTCTTCCGGAAATCCGACAATCACGTCAGTTGAAATTGCCGCGTCTGGAATTTCTTTTCTGATTTGTGAAATTATTTGCAAATAATCTTCTCTGCTGTATTTCCTATTCATTTTTTCCAAAATTTTATTGCTTCCGGACTGGAAGGGGATATGAAAATACCTGCAGAGCTTCGGATGTTTTTTTACAACATCGATTAATTTTTCATCAAAATCTTTCGGATGCGATGTTATGAAAAAAATTCTGAAGTTGCCTTCATATCTTGCTATTTTTTTCAAGAGTTTAGTGAAATCGGTTTTACCGTCTTTGTAAGAATTCACGTTTTGTCCGACTAAAGTGATTTCTTTGTAATCTTTTTTTATCAAATCTTTCGCTTCAGCCAATATTTCTTCGGCTTTGCGCGAAGTTTCCGGGCCTCTCACGTAAGGCACGACGCAATAGGCGCAGTAATTGTCGCATCCGGTGGAGATTGGGATGTAAGCGGAGAAGCTCGATTCGTATTTTGGCGTGATCGAGAGATAGTTTTTTTGCCGTTTTTCATGGCAAAGTGATATTCCGTCGTTGAGTTCTTGTTTTGAAGATTTTAATTTTTTCGGGAGTTTTGACAAATCTTTTATATCCAGTAACAAATCTATTTCAGGGAATTTTTTATAAAAATCTTTTTGGCGCGCGAGGCAGCCAGTGAGGATGATTTTTTTATTTGAGAGAGATTTTACTTTTCCGACTGCGCGGTTCTCTGCGGATTGGCGGACGGTGCAAGTGTTGAGCACTACCAAATCTGATTCTGCTTCTGACCCTGCGGGCTTGAAGCCGCATTGGTTTTCCAAAACTTGTGCAACGCGCTCCGAGTCGGATTTATTCATCTGACAGCCATAGGTTTTAATGTAATATTTCATCCGATTTTTTTAAAAATAATATGACAGATTGTTTGTTGGATCGCTCAAAAATCTTTGTAAGGCTTTCTCACTTTCATTCTTTCTAGGCTTTATTCTACCCGATTCCATTTTTTTATCAATATTCTTTTTTTTGCAAAATAAAAAAAGAGGCAAAAAGGCTCTTTTTTGAAATGCAGGAGGGGAGAGTGACATGTATCTTATTCGACATCGTTTAAAAAACTCTCCCCTCCATCCCCCGTGGACCGATCTATTATTAAATATTATTCCAATTTCGCTTATAAGTCAAGCGATTTTTTATTGATTTTGATTTTTGCGGATTCTATAAATTTATCCACTTTTAAAGTTTTTTGTTCTTTTTTGTCTCGCGTTCTTATTGTAATAGTGTCGTTTTTTTCTTCTTTTTCGCCAACAACGATCATGTAGGGGATTTTTTGTTTCTCTGATTCTCTTATTCTTTTGCCGACGGATTCTGATTTGTCATTAATTTCGACTCTGATTTCATTTTTCTCGAATTCTTCTTTGATCTTGTTTGCGTATTTATTGAAAGCGTCTGCCACGGGGATTATCGCGGCTTGCACGGGAGAAAGCCAAAGCGGAAAAGCGCCTGCGAAGTGTTCGATGAGAAAGCCTATGAAGCGCTCATGAGATCCAAGAGGCGAGCGGTGAATGACAACGGTCTCTTTTTCTTTTCCATCTTTGTCGATATATGTCAGATTGAATTGTTTTGGCATGTACAAATCGAGCTGATTTGTCGAGATCGCAAACTCGCGGCCAGTTACCGCTTTGATTATAAAATCTGTCTTTGGACCATAGTGCGCCGCATCTCCTTTTTTTGCGATGTAGGGAATTTTTGACTTGTCCAAAACCTCGCGGGTCATTTTCTCCGACTCTTCCCACATTTTTTCGTCTCCGTGATATTTTTTTTTATTCGCGGGATCTCGGAGTGCCAGCTCGATATAATAATCTTCCAACCCCAATTTTTTATAATAAAACTCGTGCAACTTCATCACATCCAAAAATTCTTTTTTGGCTTGTTCTTTGGTGCAGTAAATGTGTGCGTCGTTTTGCGTAATGCCTCGAACGCGCATGAGGCCGTAAAGTGCTCCGGAATCTTCGTATCGATAAACGGTTCCATACTCGGCAATTCGGAGCGGAAGTTCTTTGTAACTTCGCTTTCTTGCCTTGTAAATCATGTGATGATGAGGACAGCTCATCGGTTTCAGATAATATTTTTCATCTTCGATTTCAAACGGTGCGTAGAGGTCGTCCGTGTAATAGGGAATATGCCCGGAAATTTTGTAAAGCTTTTCCTTGGTGATATGTGGCGTTGTCACGCGCACATAACCCCATGCTTTCTCCGTCTCTTTGCCCCAATTTTCGATTTCCTCTTTGATGATGTTTCCCTTCGGAAGCCAAAGCGGAAGCCCCTTTCCGATTTCTTCGCTGAATGTGAAAAGCTCAAGCTCTTTTCCTATTTTTCTATGGTCTCGCTTTTTTATTTCTTCTAAAAGCTTCAAATGCTTTTTCAGGTTCTCTTTCGTTTCAAAGGCAATGCCGTAAATTCTCTGAAGCATCTTGTTCTTTTCGCTTCCTCGCCAATACGCGCCGGCGATATGCGTGAGTTTGAACTCTTTGATTTCTCCCGTTGACTCGACGTGCGGTCCTTTGCATAAATCGACAAAATCTCCGCATCTATAAACCGTAACTTTGTCATCTTTCATTTCTTCCAAAAGCTCGATCTTGTATTGCTGTTTTGCTTTTTTGAAATGCGCGATTGCTTCATCTCTTTTCATCTCCTTTTTTTCAAAAGGCAGATTTGCTTTGATGAGTTCTTTCATGTTCTTCTCGATAATCGGCAGATCTTCTGGAATCAGGGTTCTTGGCAAATCAAAATCATAATAGAATCCGTTTTCTATATCGGGTCCAATGCCGAACTTGGCATCTGGAAATATTTTGTATATTGCTGAAGCAAGAACGTGCGCCGCGGAGTGGCGCATTGTGTCGAGGTTTTTGTTCATAAAATTTTGGTTGACACGTTTGGATTTTTGCTTAAGGAGGTGATGAAAATGGATGCCGTTACCGTAATTTTTTTGTTGACTCTAGTTGTTGTTCGGACTTGTTTTTGTCGGTATGCTCGCGGCTGTCTGTGAGTAGAGAAGTGTTTCTAAGTATCCAATCAAAGAATGAAAGTAAAGGATATTTAGGAACCTCTTTTTTTATTTGTCAAAATCTTTTATATCAAGCTTTACCTTGTCTTTTTGCGACGGCACTGTTTTTACCCAAAATGGCTTGAATTCGACCTGAACTTCTCCAACGTCTTTTTGCTCCTTGAGATATTCTACTACTTCCGCCTTTGTTCGTCCAATCAATTTTTCCGTGTCAAAGAGTTTCTCATCCAACTTTGATATGGTCTTTGCCTCAAGATGCGTCGCGAATGTCGCTTCTTTTTTTTCTAAATCATAAGTTTCCAGACTGCATTTGAAAGAATCTTTGTCAAATTCCAGAAACTCTTTGTTTTCAGGAATCTGGTTGAGCAGTCTTTCCTCCGCGAGCTTTCGGAGATTTTCTTCGTCAAATACAACTGCCGTAAGTCTTATTTCTACATTCACCACAAACTCCGAGCCAAGTGAATCAGGCGCGGCTTTTGTTGAGACACTAATATCATCAATCTTGACTGCGTCTTCCATGATCTTCTCGCTGGACGAGAGATTTTTTTTGAATTCTTCCATACCTTGCTTTTTGATCTCTTCCCGCGCCTTGTACTTGCCCTTGTCAATAACTTCTTGCGATATGAAGTCTGCCTCGCCGAAACCGCCGGTCATCGGCTCCTTGCTTTCGGCATAAATCTTATTCTGCCAATCTTGCCAAAGCCCCGGAATTGTGAACTTCGTTGGGGCGAGTTCTCCCTTTTTACCGGGCTCGTCCGCGTAAACTTCTGCTTCAATCTCACCGTGCGCCTTTGCGACGACTTGCTTCTTTGTCCTGAAAAGCACCCCATCCTTTGAAAGCAGGCGAGTGGTCGCGAGCAAGGACTGATCATGGTCGAGCTTGTTGTAAATTATGACTTTGCCTGTTGCTTGCTTGTCTGTCTCTTTCTTATCAACTTCCGTTATTTTCTCATTGCCCATTGCGGCGGTTGCGAGAATTCTCCCTTTAATCTTATTCTCGCTTTCTTCGCCATCGCCGACAACCTCTGCGTTGAAATCTAGGGAGACATTCTCATACTTCGGATGCACCACGATTTCCGCCTTTGAAATGGAGAGATACACCACAAAAAATATCACAGCGGCGATAACTCCTATCACCGCGAGAAAAGATTTTCTATATGAAGAACGTTTTTGTTGCAGACGACCAAGATACATTTTTTTTAAAAAGATTTAAAATTAATGGCTGATGTGTAACAACTTAATATAAGTTCACTTCTATCTATATTAACATGTCCGCAAATGTTTTCCAGACGTTTGTGGATTTGACGATTTTTCTCCAGCTTTTTCCAAACCATTGTCTGGATGCGAGCCGGAGCTCGCGTAATCCGCGGGAATCCATCTCTTTATTGACGATTCCGCCTTGGTGTGGATATCGGAAGCATTTTTTGCGCGGCGAACAAAATCCATGCGCATAGTGGCAAAGCTCGTGGGCAATCGTCGTATCAATCACATATTCAGGAATGCGATTATCTTGGAAACGCCCGTTAATTTTTATAACGGTGAATTTGTCTTTTTCCTGCTTAATCGATCCAAGCCTTGTTTTGTTTTTTCTTCCAAAACTTATTTTAACGGGATTGGTTTTTAAAATATCGGAAAAGTATGTTGACCAAACATGATTTAGTCTCGTGAGAAGATAGTAATTATTTCTTTTGGGGATTAGTTTTTTCATGGGGGCTTTTATAATTTCGGATTTATTTGCTGATTGTCCCTTTACCCAAAACTTTCTCCAAATTTTCTCTCAACTTGTTGTTTTTCTCAACAGCGTATTTTGTTTCCAGCTTTTCATATTTGTTGTTGCTTTTCGGAATCAAAAGCGCGACTTTGTGTATTCCGCTGTCGGCTTCGGACAAAGTTTTCTTCAAATTTTCAAATGTTTTTTGAGAACAATTTCCGGGAATTTTTATAAAAATATGTTTGTCTATGGCGGAAGCTATTCTTGTTTTTTCAGCTTTGTTGTTTGGCGGAACCAGCCCGATGTTATTTAATCTCACTTCGTTTGTTTTATCCGTGAGCTTCTGCGCGGAATCGCAGAGTATTTTCAGCTCTTGATCTCGATCATTTACCTTTCCTTCGATAATTACAATGTTTTCCTCCATCCAAAGTCCGGCGGTTTCCCCATAGATATTCGGAAAGACTACGACTTCAATGCCCTTTGTCATATCTTCTACTTTCACGAATGCCATCTGCTTGTTTGTCTTTGTCATGATTCTGCGAATGCTTGTTATGATGCCGCCGATTCTGACGCGCTTGTTCACCAAATCCTGATTTATGTCTGCAACGCGGGTCGTGTTCTTTTGTAAAAAATCCTGATAGTCTAACAGAGGATGTTCTGAAACATAGAGCCCGAGTAATTCTTTTTCCCACGCGAGCTTTGTTTTTTTGTCTGCTGTTTTTGCTTTTGTGAGTCCGAGTTTTGGTTTACTGGATTCTTTTGTGGTTCCAAAAAGGTCTTTCTGCCCGTTGGCAGTCGCTTGAAAATGATTTTTTCCGAAGGTTAGAATTTTCTCGGCATTCGCGAGCATTTGGCCACGTTCTCCAAAGGAATCCATAGCTCCTGATTTTATCAGGCTCTCTATGGATTTTTTGTTCATGGCGGATGTGTAAGCTCTTTTCATAAAATCATCCAAATCTTTATACTTGCCGTTTTTTTCTTTTTCTTCCTTGATTTTTTCTATGACATTGTTGCTGACGTTTTTTATCGCGGCGAGGCCGAAACGTATGGTTTTCGAATGCGTGATTGTTTTCCCGTTTTTTGCGATAACCGTGAAGTCTCGCAAACTTTCATTCACGTCCGGCGGCAAAATTTCAATGCCCATCTGTGAACACTCCGCGACTTCGATTGCCACGCGGTCCATATTTTCCTGATTGGCAGCGAGAAGCGATGCCATGAATTCGGTGGGGAAGTGTGCCTTGAGATACGCCGTTTGATAAGCTATCATCGCGTATCCAGTCGCATGGGCTCTGTTGAATCCATATCCCGCGAATGGCTCGATGAAGTGGAAGACCTGTCTTGCAATTTCTTTTGATATATTATTTTTTACGCATCCATCGATGAACTTTTGCTTCTGTTCTTGCAGGAGCGATGCTATTTTTTTGCCGACGGCTTTGCGTAGCACATCCGCTTCTCCGAGAGAAAATCCCGCAAGATCGCGCGCCATTTGCAGCACCTGTTCCTGAAATATCACGATGCCGTAGGTTTCTTCCAATATGGGCTTTAACTTCGGGTGCAAGTACTTCGGTTTTTTCCTTCCATGTTTTCCGTCGATGTAATCGGGAATCCATTCCATGGGTCCAGGCCTGTAAAGCGCTACTATTGAAACGATATCCTTGAATTCTGTGGGTTTCAGCTCCTTGAGATATCTTTTCATTCCCGAGCTTTCCAACTGAAAAACTCCGGTGGTTTGAGCATTTTGCAAAAGCTTGAATGTTTTTTTATCTTCTTTCGGTATTTCTTCGAGCTTGATTTTTTTGTCCCGTGTTTTTTGGATGATCAAAAGCGCCGTTTGTAGAATTGATAGGTTGCGTAGTCCGAGAAGATCCAAGACCATGAATCCCAAGTCGTCAATTTTCCTTACTGGGTACTGCGTGACGGTTGCTTCCTTTCCTCCTTGGGATGTTTTTTGCCGTGGTATGTGCTTGTTTAGATTTAATCTTGTTGCGACAATTCCGCACGCGTGGGTTGATGAGTGTCTTGCGACATTCTCAAGCTTCTTTGCAAAATCCAGCAGCTTCTTCGCCTGTGGATCGGAGGCATAGATTTCTCTAAGCTCGGGAATGTTTTTTAGCGCGTCTTTGAGCGTGGTAAACATTGGAATTAGCTTTGCTATCTTATCGCAGAAATCGTACGGAAACCCGAGAGCCCTTCCAGTGTCTCGCACCGCGGCTCGTGCGGCCATCGTTCCAAATGTTATTACCTGACAGACATGTTCGACACCGTATTTTTTCTCGACATATTTTATGACCTCGTCTCTTCTGGAGTCTGAAAAATCTATATCAAAATCAGGCAGGCTTATTCTTTCTGGGTTTATAAAACGTTCGAAAATTAGATTGTATTCTATCGGATCTAGATTGGTTATGTTCAAGAGATAAGAGACGATGCTTCCCGGAGCGCTTCCTCTGCCCGGACCGACTAGAATTTCTTTCTTCTTCGCAAAGTTTACGAAGTCCTGTACGAAAAGATAGCAGTCCGCAAACCCCATCTTCTTTATCATGGAAAGTTCGTATTCGATTTGCTTTTTTACTTTTTCTTTTTTTTCAGAGGGAGCGTTGGAGAATTTTTCTTCGAATCCTTTTTTCGCGAGCTCTCGCAGATATTCATCGGGGGTTTTCCCGCCTGAAATTTCGAATTTTGGGAGTTTTGCTTTGTCTAAATCGAACTTGAGTTCAACACTGCACATGTCCGCGATTTTTTGAGTATTCGCAATTGCCTCCGGTACGTCTTCAAAAGCCTTGGCCATTTCTTCGGGAGATTTGATGGAATAATCATCTTCCATCATTGACATTCTTTTGTCGTCGTTCACGGTTTTTTGGGTTTGTATGCATAGAAGGATGTCCTGCGCTTCTTTGTCGTCGGGGGAAACATAGTGTATGTCGTTTGTCGCGGCGAGCGGGATTTTTGTTTCGCTTGCAATCTGCTTGAGTTTTTTGTTGATTAACTTTTGGTTTCTCGAGGTTGGAATATCCTGCAGTTCGAGATAATAATTTTCTTTTCCCAAAAGCTTTTGGTGCTTAAGGGCTTCCTCTTTTGCCCTTTCATAATTTCCATTTAAAATTTCCCTCGGGACTTGCCCCTGCTGACATCCCGAAAGAATTATCAGCCCCTCGCGGTATTTTTTTAAAAGATCAAAATCAATTCTTGGCTTGTAATAAAAACCTTCGAGATACGATTTAGTGGTCAGAAGAATCAGATTTTCAAATCCGGTTTTATTTTTTGCTAGAATAGTTAGATGGTATGGCTTTGTATCGAGCCTTGGTCTTTTCAGATGCATGCCGTTTCTTGCTATGTACATCTCGGATCCGAAGATCGGCTTGATGCCCCTTGCCTTTGCCTCTTGGTAAAATTCCACGACATTGTACATATTTCCATGATCCGTAATTGCAATGGCGGTCATTCCGAGATTTTTTACGCGTTCCAAAATATCTGGAATCTTTCCGAGTCCGTCGAGTAGAGAATAATGGCTGTGAGTGTGAAGATGGGTGAAATTCGTCATTTCTTTAAGTTTTGGGTTTTGGCTTTTATTATTTTAGTCTATTATAACATTTTATCTTCTGCGCCATATTTTTGCAATCTATCACGAATTGTTTTGGGAATTGAAATTTTCATGCGAAGACAACTAAAAAACACGAAAGCCATGCTTTGTTTTTGGCCGTTCGTGCTTTTTGTATTTTTAATTTTTCTTAAATTCTCGTTCTGCCGCTTTGACGGCTTTGCCAGCTTTTTCCTTAAGATCCATAGCTTCTTCTTTTGCCGTTTCAATTCCCTTCAATGCCTTTTCCTTTGCCTCTAGAGCTTTTTTTCTAATTAGTTTTCTAGTTTCTTTTCCGGACTGCGGAGCGTACAAAAGTCCAAGAGCTCCGCCGACAACCACTCCCATGAGAAGTCCCACCATAAAGTTTCCTGCGCCGTCACCTGAATTATTGTTCATATTTTTTATTTTAATTTTTTAAAAACTTTATTCTTTTTTTGTTTCGCAGTCATAATTGTCGCCATCGGCTTCTTTGAAATGTTTTATAAAAGTTTTTGCGATTTGTATTCCTTTTATTATGCCTTCCATAGGCTGTGCCATTGAATCATTTATCCTTTTTACGGTTTGGCTGACCGAAGTGATGGCCTCTGTCGCCGCAGTTATAGCGCGGTCAGCTTTTTCCATGTTCTCGTTCAGTTTTATCATGGTTTTTCTTGACTCCTTCATCGTCTTTGCCGTTTGATACATTGCATAAGCAACAAATGCGGTTAATATTACTGCACCTACAGATAGAATGATGTATAAAGCTGTTAGCGCTGATTCCATAGTTTTGAAAAATGTCAGAATCGTCAGAACTGTCAATATGTCAGAGTTGTCGCTTTTTTAAAAAATATAGCAATTCCGCCGATTTTGACATTCTGACAGCTCTGACATAGTATATTGTATCATTTTTTTAAAAAATAATCAATGGTAATTTGAAAAAATGTGGAAATTTTGTTATAATCTATAATTATGGATAGACAAAAAGATTTACAAAAGATAGATCAGGAAATGGACAGGGCTTTATTTATGTTGAGGCATGGCAGAAAAATTAAAGTTCTGGTTGTTATTTTGATAGTGATCGCGGTAGTTGGGATCGGGGCATATATAGGCTATGAAGTTTTTGTTCCCAAAAAAGAGTGTACGCTCGATGAGCATTGTCAAAAAGGGTATAGGTGCGATAATGGAAAATGTGCTGAAGAGCCAGTTGAGAAACCGCCGGCGGATCTTAAAATGCAGGTCGAAGGAGTTTATGTTTTTCCTTCCGTGCCTGGCAAGTATGATGTTCTTGCAATGATGAAAAATCCTGACAGATTTTGGGGGATTGTGGATATGGAATATGTTTTCATAGCCAAAGACTCTTCAGGGCGTGAAGTGGGCCGTTATGCCGGTGCTTCGTATATATTGCCTTCAGAAGAAAAATATATTGCGGCAATAGCTGTTCCATTTGATGGAATCGTAACATCAGCGGACGTGGAGATTATTCCGCAGAAATGGGTTAAGGCGCCGGAGTACAAAGAACCCAATATAGAGGTCAAAGATATTTCCTATAAAAAAGAAACCAATTTTGGAAAAAGCAAGCTTCTTGGCAAGTTGATAAATTCCAGCATATACAGTTTTGAAGAGGTGGAAGTCTATGCGGTGCTTTTGCGGGAGAGCGGAGAGCCCGCGGGAGTCAACCGTACAACTTTGAACGCGCTCTTTGCCGGCGAAGAAAGAGATTTTACTTTGATTTGGTTCTCGGATATACCTTACGTAGTGGCAAGAGAAAATGTTAAAGTGGAAGCAGATATTTACAACACGGAGAATTTCGTAAAAGCTTCCAAGGCTGCGCCGGAGAAGTTTCAGTTTTACGAAGAGCCGGAGGAGGGAGAATAGTTGCAAAAACAAATTAGGGTTTGTATTGTGGGGACAGGTCATAGCCTGTCCCTACAAAATATAATGAGGGATGCTGATATAATTTTATGAACATTCGTTTTCTAAAAAAATTTGATTGGCTTATGCTTATTTCGGTTGTTCTTCTGCTTTTTCTTGGCGTGCTTATGATTTTCAGTGCGACACTTGGAGAAACCGGTGTTGATCGTGGAAACACGTATCGTCAGGTCGTATATATTGCGATAGGTTTGGGCTTTATGTTTTTTCTAAGTTTTTTTGATTATAGGGTTTTCAAAAATTATTCAGGGGTTATTTACATTTTAATGCTTGCTGCGCTTGTTGGTGTTTTAATCTTTGGCGCGGTTATTCGCGGTACTCGCGGATGGTTTGATTTGGGTGTTATCAACATTCAACCTGCGGAGTTCGCTAAATTCGTGTGTATAATTGTCCTCGCGAAGTATTTTTCAAAATATAAAGACGAGATGTATTATTTCAAGCACGTTTTAATCTCTGGGTTTTATGTTTTAGTGCCGGTTGTTCTCATTCTTCTGGAGCCTGATCTTGGTTCGGCTTTGATTCTAGTTTTAATTTGGCTTGGAATGATTTTTATGTCTGGAATACGCTATTGGCACATTGGCGCGATTCTTGGAGGGCTGGCTTTGTTTTCTCTGGCGGCATGGCGGTTTTTTCTTAAAGACTATCAGAAAGAAAGATTTCAGGTTTTTGTCGATCCTTCGTCCGATCCCCTTGGCAGGGGATATAATGTCACGCAGGCAAAGATTGCGATAGGGTCTGGGGGAATATACGGAAAGGGCTTGGGACATGGTTCGCAAAGCCAGCTCAAATTTTTGCCGGAGCAGCATACGGATTTTGTGTTCGCTGTTCTTGCCGAAGAGCTTGGTTTTGTAGGCTGTCTTTTCTTGTTCGTCGCGTTTGGCTTTTTGTTTTATCGCATAGTTCGCATTGCCCAGCTCGCGAGAGACAATTTTGGCATGATGCTTTGCGTTGGCGTAGCCGTTCTAATTCTGTCACAGCTTTTCGTGAATATTGGAATGAACATTGGAATAGTTCCAGTCGCTGGCATTCCTCTGCCGTTCCTAAGTTTCGGAGGAAGCTCGATCGTCACGATTTTGCTTTGTATAGGCTTGGTACAGAATGTAGCTATTAGAAGAAGATCAGCTTGAGAATGAATAGCTTGACTCTTTTTGCTTGACTCTTTTGTTTTTGAGGTGTATAATGAACATACAAGATAACAAAGAGCTAAACACAAAAATGGTTCAAAAAAATATACCAAACAATGGTTTTACGGGCCATACAGGAAGCAAAGGCGAGGTGAGGCTTGTTTCTGCTTGTCCCCTTTGTAGAAAGCAGTATTCGCTGGACGAGTCTTATATTGTTGATGAAAATGCGGGAGTCTACCTGCTCCATACGGACTGCAAGAATTGTGGGAGCTCTATCGTTGCCACTCTGGTTGCGGGCAAGCATGCGGTGAGTTCTATGGGTTTGGTTACTGATATGACCAGCGGCGATGTGGAAAAATTTAGAAAGTCTTCGAAAATAAGTTGCGATGATTTGATAGATGTTCATGCGAGTCTTTGGGGCTTGAAACAGATGGTTTGACATCGGTCAAAGAATTTGGTATTTTTATACAATGTTGAATACATTGTTTTTTTGTAAAAAATGCATAAGTTAAAAGTCAAAATTAGAAAAGATATTTCAAAGAAGGTAAAGGCCGTTCGAGAGAAGGGACTAGTCCCGGCTATTTTGTATGGACCCAAGGTCAATAATGAAAATCTCGAAGTCGATTACACCACATTTGAAAAGCTTTACGAGAAAGCCGGCTCAAGCAGTATAGTGGAACTCGATATTGGAGGCAAGAAAAAGAGGAATGTCCTAATTCAGGATGTCCAGCGGGATCCGGTGAGCGATAAATATTTGCACATCGATTTTTATCAAATAAGAATGGATAAAAAACTTGAAGCGGAGGTCGAGCTTGAATTTATTGGAGAGTCTCTGGCTGTTAAGGATGATGGCGGTGTCCTTGTGAAAAATTTTGATGCGGTGGATGTGAAGTGTTTGCCGGTTCATCTTCCGTCTGGAATTACCGTTGATATTTCTCCCCTTAAGACTTTTGATGATGTTATAAAAATCAAGGACCTTAAGGTTGCGGACAAGGTAGAAATATTGCAGGATGGAGAGGAAGTTGTTGCCACGGTCACGCCCCCAAGGTCTGAAGAAGAGCTTGAAGCGCTTGAGGAAGAAGTGACAGAGGATGTCGAGGCTGTTGAAGGCGTTAAAGAAGAAGAAAAAGAAGAGGGCGAAGAGGCAGAGGCAGAAGGAGAAGCCAAGGGCGAAAAGAAGTCAGAGGCGGAAGGTGAAAAGAAAGAAGAAGTAAAAGGAGCAGAAAAGCCTTTGGAAAAAAAGAAAGAAAAATAATAATATTGTTTTAGATAATGCGAAATTTTAAAAGCGCTTGTCGTAAGCGCTTTTAATTTTTTTGTAAATAAAAACAACCTCGGTTGTTCGAGGTTGTTTCTGTTTTTCGGTATCTAGTAATAAACTGGTATTGTTGCCGGAACGACCGTTGAGACTATCATTGCTGAAATGACGAAGCTCATCACGATTCCCACTACGATTGCGACGATAGCGAGAATCAGACAAAGCTTTCCGAAACTTTTTGAGTCGTGATCAGGCTTGATAAGATAGACGATTCCAAGGATGATGCCAACGATCGGAATGATGAATGATACGATGTACAGGATGACTCTTACACCGCCCTGCGGTGCGCTTCCTCCTTGCGCCGGCTGTGCGGGAGGGGGAGTCGGAGTTCCTGTCTGTGGATTTGGTTGTTGCATAGTTTTTTATTTTGTTATTTTTAAAAATTAATAAGTCATGCCCATCCATAGAAAAGGTGAAAGCAATGAAGCGGCGAAGATTAGTAGAATTATAAATATGACGCCAACTGCGCTTGCTATAATACCCATGACGATTCCAGCGATTGCCATGCCCTTACCCTTGAGGTTTGGGTCCGCATTACATTTTTTCTTTCCAATTACACCCAAAATGAATGCCACTATTCCCAGTATGAACCCCAACACGGGAACGGATAAAATCAAAGAGAAAATTCCGATTATTAGCGCCGCGATACTTGTGCCGTCCGTTTTTCCGGCCGTAACTGGCGGTTGAT
>CAYMJO010000009.1:0-25913 GCA_964391305.1 uncultured Candidatus Saccharibacteria bacterium
CGCGGTTATCCCGGCTGGCACATCGAGTGTTCGGCGATGAGCATGAAATATCTTGGAGAAACTTTGGACATTCACACGGGCGGCGAAGATCATCTCTTTCCGCACCATGAAGATGAAATAGCGCAAAGCGAAGGAGCAACGGGAAAGCCTTTCGTAAATTTCTGGGTGCACAAGAAGCATATCCTTGTAAATGGCGAAAAAATGGCAAAATCTAAAGGAAATTTTTACACAATTCCAGATTTGGAAAAAAGGGAATACGCGCCTCTCGTGTACAGATTTTTCATACTCTCAAACCATTATCGATCCCAAACGAATTTCACTTTCGAAAAAATGGATGAGGCAAAAAATCAATTAAATCGATTAATTGAATTCAAAGAACGTTTGGAAAAAATTACCAAAGACAAAGATGAATCCGAAGATGTCAAAAAAGTTTTAAAAGAAACTCATAAGAATTTTGAAAAATATATAAATGATGACCTGAATATTCCGAAAGCTTTGGATGAAATTTTCGAAATGATTAAAAAAATAAATAAAATCGCCGACGCGGATAATTTAACAAAGAAAGATTCTCAAAAAGCTTTGAATTTTTTGAAAAAATTCGACGAAGTGCTTGCAATTCTTGATTATAAGCCGAGGAAAACAAAAATTGATGAAAACGAGGTTAAAAAATTGATCGCGGAACGAAACAAGGCAAGAAAAGAAAAGAATTTTAAGCAAGCGGACGAGATCAGGCAAAAGCTCTTGGACATGGGAATCGAAATTAAGGATACCGATAAAGACACCGAATGGAAAGTAAAGTAGTTTTCTTTACTCACGGATTCAAACGTATGTTCCCATTTACCAGCAAACAAAAATAGCGGCATAAACCGCTGTCCAATAATTCAAAACCAAAAACAACAGCTAAGTGATATTTACAGGAGAAATTTTCACGATCCAGCTGATCAAATCTTTGATGCTGTACTTAAGAAACTCGAGTGCCTCAACGCCCCACGCGCAGCCATCGGCGAAGGCAACTACCCATCCTTCTTTTGTCTTCGGAGCCTTGTTGAAAACCATATGGGTGTCAATCGCATTTTGCACAGCTTCAGGCTCGCCTATCCTCCGCGCGAACCTAACCGCCGGCTCGTTGTGATACCAATGCGTGCCAACATCATGAATCACGCTAGCGCGAGTGCAGGTTCTAATATCTGCATCGCATCTCTGCGCAAAGTAATACGCGAACTTACTCGTCAAAAGCATGTGGTCAAGCTTGGAATGGTATTTATGATGAGCACGTTTGCTCATTTTAACCATTTCGGGATACCTTAAAAGATCTCTGACCAACTCAAAATGCCCCGCCGATCCATCGTTCAAAGCCACCTTTACGGGCTTGGTGAAAAGCAGGTCCTTTAACAAATTTATTTTACCTAAAACATAGCTGGCTATTTTATAAGCCATGAATTTAATTTACAGTTATGTTATATAGATGACCGACTATCTGTTGCTAGTCTTCAGTTCCTAGATCCAAATCCATAGTAAAACTAAAAACCAGAAACCCAAAATTAATAACCGAGAACTATTGACTAATTGTACACCATTCTATAAAAAAGTCAATTGTGGAAAAAGGTGTGCGGAATTTGGGCATAAAATAGGGAAAAATATGGTTGAAAGTAAAGTATCGCATGTTATACTTAAATCACAAATATGGCAGACAAACAAAACAACATCGCGAAACTTCCACCACAAAGCCCGGAAGCCGAGGAATCTCTTCTCGGATCCATTATGCTCGACAAAGATGCTATTGTTAAAATTGCCGATTCCGTAAACCCATCAGATTTTTACAAAGACATTAACAGAAATATCTTCGAGGCAATGTTGGAGCTATATGAACACCGAGACCCGATCGATTTGTTAAGCCTTTCAAACAAATTGAAAGAGCTAAAAAGCTTAGAAGGAGTCGGCGGCTCGACTTATCTGACAAGCCTTGTAAACTCGGTGCCAACGGCAACTAATGTAAACCATTACGCAAATATAGTAAGAAACAAAGCTACTCTGCGAAGACTCATAGCCGCTTCAAATTACATTTCCCAGCTTGGATACAATGAGAAAGCAAAGATAGATAAACTTTTAGACAAGGCGGAACAAAAGCTGTTTTCTGTTTCTCAAAAATACTTAAAAGAAAAATTCATCCCCATAAAAGATGTTCTTACGGAAGCTTTCGACAGAATTGACGAGCTTCATAAAGACAGTGGCAAACTAAGAGGGCTTCCAACGGGATTTATAAATCTGGATAATCTGCTGTCTGGACTGCAAAACTCCGACCTAATTATCCTCGCTTCAAGACCTTCCGTTGGAAAAACAACCTTGGCTCTTGATATAGCAAGACACATCGCCGTCAAAGAAAAAGTGCCCACTGGAATCTTCAGCCTTGAAATGTCAAAGGAGCAATTGGTCGATCGTCTGCTTTGCGCAGAAGCAAAAGTAGACCTTTGGAAAATGAGGACTGGAAGACTCGGCAACAAAGAGGAAGACGACGATTTCCCGCGCATCGGACAAGCGATGGGCGTGCTCTCCGACGCGCCGATCTATATCGATGACAGCGCCACAAGCAATATCATGGAAATCCGCACGAAAGCAAGAAGACTTCAGCTCGAACACAATCTCGGCTTCATAATTTTGGACTATCTTCAACTCATGGAAGGAAGCAACCCCGAAAATCGAGTACAGGAAGTTTCGGAGATCTCCCGTGCATTGAAAGCAATAGCCAGAGAGCTCAACATTCCAGTTCTTGCAATTTCACAGCTTTCCCGCGCAGTGGAATCAAGATCCCCTCAAATTCCAAGGCTTGCGGACCTCCGAGAAAGCGGATCTATCGAACAAGACGCAGACGTGGTACTATTCATATATAGAGAAGAACGGGAAAAACCAGATACGGATAGAAAACACATCGCAGATTTGATCGTCGCAAAGCACCGCAACGGTCCGCTTGGACAGGTAGAATTATATTTTAAAGAAAACTTCGCGAGCTTCGCGAATCTGGATAAAAAGCAAGGATGAAATCCAAAAGTTAAAAGTCAAAAGTCATAATATTTTGAATATACACATAAATAGTCCGCAAACAAAGAAAGTCTCGCCTGTTTAATGACACGCCTATATCTGCATGCCGGACAGTTTTAAATTTTAATTTTAAAAAATATGTTCAACAAGCTCAAACAATTTAAGGACATGCGAGCACAGGCGAAAGAGCTTCAGTCCAAGCTCGCCGGGGAAACGGTAACCGGCGAAGCTGTGCAAGGCATGGTGAAAATTTCGATGAACGGCAATCAAGAAATACAAGAAGTCCATATCGATGAAAAGCTCTTGACGCCGGAGAACAAAGATCAAATTGAAAACGCAGTCAAGGAAGCTTTTGAGAAATGTAGCAAGGAGCTAAAATCGCTTATGATTCAGAAGGTGCAAGCGGGAGAAATCACACTATAATAGAATCCGCGAAATTTTAACAATTCTTATCGAATTTCAATGAACTACGCATTTTAAAGGCAATATTTTCCAAACCACGACCTTCGGAGTTTAACTGACCGGCAATGATATGAATTGTCGTCCCCATTACAATAATTCGCCCCATCATAATTCGATCTAATTTGCCAGAATTCGCCAAAAATTCTCAAGTTTATGTTACCCACAAATATACAAAACCTAATTCAAGAATTTTCAAAACTTCCGGGCATCGGACCAAAGTCCGCCGAGAGGCTTGTTTTTTATTTGTTAAAAACCAAGCAGGAAAGCCTTGAAGAGTTTTCTGGCTCTGTTAAAAATTTGAAAAAATATATAAAAAACTGTTCAGTCTGCAACAATTTTACAGAAAAAGATCCCTGCTTAATTTGTTCCGACAAAAACAGAGACGGATCCGTAATCTGCGTTGTGAGCGAACCTCTGGACGTTGTCGCGCTTGAAAAGACAAATGAGTTCAAGGGAGTCTATCATGTTTTGCAGGGCGTGATTTCGCCGATCAACGGTGTTGGTCCGGAAGATCTCACAATCGATCAATTAATCTCTCGTATAAAAAAAGGCTCTGCCAAAGAAGTCATCATCGCAACGAATCCGACGACAGAAGGCGAAGCAACATCTCTTTATATCCTCAAATTGTTGCAACCTTTTAAAATAAAAACAACTAGAATCGCAAGGGGATTGCCGATGGGAAGCGATCTCGAATACGCGGACGCGGTGACGCTTACGAGGGCACTTGAGGGAAGGAAGGAAATATAAATATCAAAGCCCAAAGCTCCAGATAAAGGCTGTCCAACCTCTAGTTGGCAAAATCCAAAAATCAAATGAATGTAAAATGATAAATGATAAATGTCAAAAGTTTGAAATTGGCTTGTCTGCCGGCCGGCAGGGATTTTGACGTTTATTTGCAATTTGGACTTTGTCATTTGACATTATTCATATCCAACATACACGAAAAAACAGCGCCTAACTAACGCTGTTTTTCTATACTTTCGTAACTTCCATAATCGTATACTTCTGCCTATGCCCTATCGTCCTTTTGTACCTCTTCTTAGCTTTTTGCTTCACGATACGAATTTTCTTGCCTTTCTTCTCCGACTGAATAATTCTCCCTGAAACGCTTTTATTTTTCAAATATGGAGTTCCAATTGAAACTTTTTTCCCATCGGAAACAAGCAAAACCTTGTCAAATTTAACACTCGCCCCTTTTTTCTTATGAAGGAGTTCCACTTGGATTTTTGATCCTTTTTCAACTTTATACTGTTTTCCCTTGACCTCGATGATCGCAAACATTTTTTTCAATATTAAATTCCCCTTACTCTATCTTTTAAAAAAGAAAAAACATCTATGAAACACAAGCTGAATGCTATAACAGTTTATCAAAATTAAGACCATTAGTCAATACTTTTCAACTTCTGCGCCCGTTTTGAGAGCAATACGCCAAGTATAGTGACGAAAACGATCATTATTATAAAAAGTATAAAAAGCGCCATGAGTTTTTCAAAGCCCTGTAAAGCCACAGCCAATCCGCCGAATATCATGGACGGAATGCAGATGATAAGAACAACCTGCCATTGCTTCAAACCCAACTTTAACAAAAGATGATGCAGATGCGTATCATCGCCCTTGAACGGAGATTTGCCTTTGATCATACGAGTTATTATAACCCGCGCAGTATCAATTATAGGAACTCCCATGACGAGCAAAGCCGTCGCGATCTTGCCGCCGCTTATGATCGCAAGAAGTCCGAGCATAAATCCCATGAACATAACTCCGCCCTCGCCGACAAAGCTCTTTGCGCGAGGCATGTGATACGGCCAGAAACCAAGAATCGCGCCCGCCATCACAACCGCCAAAAAAGCGGTCTCTGGCTGTGAAACTGTTTTCGTAATACTTAAAAAGAAAATTATCAGAAAACCAATAAAATTGATGCTCGTTGAAAGGCCGTCAACCCCATCGACAAACTTGATCGTGTAAGTCATGCCCATCATCCACAAAAGCGTAAAAATATCCGCGAGAAGAACTACTTTGTAAGGAAGTCCTCCTGTCTCAAAAACTGTAAATGAAATAGTATCTAACCTGAAAGTTTCTCCCACGGGATTCGTTATAAAATTTATTCCAATGCCCGATGCTATGATAATCAGTGTGGCAACAAAAGGAGCAATCCACTGATGCTTTGCCGCAATTTCATATCTGTCATCCAAATAACCGCCAAAGAACAAAACCACACCCGCAAAGACGATCCCCAAAAGATGCTTTGGCAAAAGAAATCCTCTCGAAAGATAACTTGTAAAAAAAGCATAATAACCCAGCAAAACAAAGAACGAAATAAAAATAACAGCTCCGCCAAATAATGGCACGGGGTTTTTATGTCCATGAATATCTTGGGCATGATTTGGCCTAACTGGACGAACAAGCCCGTGGCTTATGGCAAACTTTCGTATAAAAGGCGTCAACGAAAAACTGACCGCAAACGCAATCAAGAAAGGAAGGAAGTATAATGTGAACCATGTGGACATAGACATTAAATTTCAAAATCCAAATTCCAAAAAAATTCAAAGTTCAAATATCAAATTCGCAATTCGACATTTGTAGTTTTTTTAAAATTTGGACTTTGTCATTTGGCATTTATAGAATTATTATTCGCCTTAACAGCGCTCGTCATAGTAGACACTTTCCCATCCTTCTGCGCTCTCGCTTTTGGCGTCAGGAAAAAACCCATGTACTTTCCAAGCATTAGTCTGGTCTGCGCATCAAGAGCCACAACAGCCCCGAAGAAGATCGTGGAGATCGGCAAGAGCCCCCATTGCAGAATCATAATCACAGAGCGCCGCTTCCCGTACTTCTTCGGACGCTTGGGAAGCATGAGAAGGCTAACAAAAGTCGATGCAACGAGGCCGATCATTGCAAATGTCATCAATGTTCGAGAAATTATCGGCAGGCTCTGCGCGAAAACTGTGCTGTTGAACATCTCTCCTCCGCCGAGAAGCGGCAGCCAGCCGACAACAGCGATGATAATCGCACTCGTCGCCCATGAGTACGCACCGTCAATCAAGCGCCACGAGTGCGTCATCTTTCGATGAAAAGATATTTTTTTATTTTTTATAAAATTATAAATAGCGTATGGCAAATTTTCCACGCCCCAAGCCCAGCGACGCTGCTGTTTGTACTGATTTTTGATGCTTTCCCAATAAGTGTCCGAAAGACAAGCGTCAAGCGACACTGGAAAAAACAGAGGAACTGTCTCGTAATCGCCGTTGTAATGGATAAGACACTGCCAAAATATCCGCGAGTCCTCAGACACATGATTGGTCGCCCAAAAGCCGATCTCGACAAGAGCCTTGAAGCTCATGCTGTGGCTCGTGAACGTGACTAGACGTTCCGGCCTTCCCTGCTCCATCATTTGCCAAAAAGATGTTGATGTTGCGACAACACGCATGATCGCCGGCGCATCCCATATATTGTTGTTGAACATCGGAACTGGCTGATAGCTCGCGCGAGTCGGCCTTGGATGCGTGAGATACGCATGTGCAAATCTGCCAAAGTATTCCGGATGAATCTGCGTGTCTATGTCAAACACCGAAAGCATTACTTTTTCATAAGGAATTCCTTCACTGTCGATATATTTTTTTATCCGTTTTGCCGCCCATGCTTCGTTTGAGCCTTTGCCGGGAATCTCTCCTGGAAGCCCTGGGGGATGTCTTGAGATTTCAAAGTGTCGGAAAATATTCTCATACTTGTTTCGCATTTTCAACGCAATATCTTTTGTCGTATCCCAAAATTTGTCTTCGCACGCAAGAACAACTATAAATTTTTCCAAGGGATAATTGGCCTTTGCCAAAGCCTCAAAAGTCGACTCGATTACCGCGATTTCATTTACAACGGGAAATATGACCATGTGGTAATACTCTTTCCAGTTTCGCTTTTTGATCTTTTTTACTTTTGCAAACCAATCAATTTTGAGATTGAGCTTTATCTGTCGAAAACCCTCAATCAAGTGATATGTCAGATAGCTAACTTTGATAAGCCAATATAGATCAAAACAGATAACGAAAACAGCAACCCATAATGGCAGAATAAAAGCGAGCGCAACGCATAAAATCAAAGTCAACCATGCCGCGACGGCAGGGAAAATTTCCAAAAGTCTATATAGAGTTGGTCTATTCGCAGGATTCCAGTTCATAAATGTCAAATGACGAAATCTAAATGTCAAAGTCCGACATTGAGGTTTGACATTGGGATTTTGACATTTAAATATTCGCATACCAAATCAATAGTCCTCCAACGAGCAATACGATCTGAACAACGAGTGCAACAAATCCAAGTAAATAGCTCGCCAAAAGTTCTCTCCTCGCAATCAAGTACGCAAGGAAAAAGTTGGCGGCGATAACCGCAAGACCTATTCCCGGCAAAACAAAAATCTTGTACCATTCGCCGACAACGTCTATGCCGAAAATCACGTTGTAATGCAAGGAAATCAGTTCTTCAGATGGCGAGACTTTTATACCAAGAAATATCCAAAAAACAATGTTTAAAACAACGTCAATTCCAAGTAAATTGATAAGAAGCTTATCTTTCCAAAAACCGGCAAAATTTTCATTACTTAAAGACATCCTAATTACTTTTAGGCTTATTTTCACACAAAAACCTAGTTTCCCACTAGGTTTATTATATTAAAAAATTCAAGAAAAATCAATGTTTTTTTCAATCTCCAATCACTTCTTTTATTTTCCGCGCATGATACATTTTATTCGTTCTTCTTTAAAAAATCCCGCAAATTCAAAAACTCAATTTCTTCCCTTGTCGTTTTCAAATCTTTGAAAGTGAACTCCTGCGTCTCATCATCAAAGGCAACACAGCAATCTTTGATGACTTTTATATTGAAGTCTCTATCGTAGGCATCTTGGATTGTACTTCTCACGCAAAGATTCGTCAGAATCCCGCAGACGATAATCTCGTTAATTCCCTGCAATTCTTTCCCTAAATTTGTTTTGAAAAACGGGCTGATTTTATTTTTTTCTATAAGAACATCCTTCTCCTCTTTGTGAAGCCTTACAATAATTTCAGAATTTATAGAACTTTCAGAAAAAGCTCCTTCGGAGATTTTTTCTACGTGTGTAATAAAAATTATCTTGTAGCCACTTTTTCTGCAAAAATCTATGAGCTTATTTGTCTTTTCAATTGTATCGGAAATATCACCAACAAAATAATCCGATCTTTCATCTGTGTATTCTTTCTGAAAGTCGACGAGGATGAGAGCTTTTGTAAACATAGATTCGGAATTTTAAAACCTATTTAAAAAAATTTCCGACTTAGCCGTTTTATCTTTCAAACATATTGATATCAAATCCCAACAAAATCCACCAATTACAAATCCAACTCTTAACTTCTTTATATCTTATTTCTCCTTCCCCCACTTCCCCCTATGAAATAAAATGCGCCTCACGACTCCCAAATTCATGAAAATTCTCCATGTGAATACGACAATGACCGCAATGTAAATGTCGAGACCAAGCCTATCGCCAAGATACGTAAAAGCGGAAGCAAGCGCCGTGTTGAAAATAAGACCGGTGATAAAAATCACAGGATCATATTTATCACGCTTCTCATCTTTCTTCTCGGGACCTCTATGGGTATAATCAGTCTTGTACTTACGCATGCTCACGAGATCGGCGCGCCACGCGCCGAAGATTGAATCAACCATTGCTAAAATAGCAACGGCCGTGTACCGCGCATACTCGGGAGGAATCGAAAATTTCGAAAAAATCCCGATAAGGACCCCTATTACTATGCCAACAAATGCCCAGAACATAACATTACTAATTTAAAGCTTAGAGCTTAGCACTTAGCGTATGCTATTTATAAAACATTTTATCTTTTATTCTCAAATCTATATACTCAAGATTTTTTCTTCTCTCTTTATCTATCTCTCTATTTAATACTATCAAAAGTTTCTTATATTGGCTATCTATTGTTCTCTCTGATGTAAAATAGATATACCATCCCTCTTTAGTTTTGACCTTTATTTCCCTAGAAATAGGAGATGATGTTGCAAACTCGGCAATTTCAAGCCCAGTTTCCCTTTGAAAAGAATCGTTCAGATTTATGACAAACTCAACAAAATTTTTAGTAACCAGCTTTTCTTTCGGCGTAATACCGCCGTTGCTTTCGTCTTTTATAATTGGTAAAGAAAACTCCAAATCACCGCTAATATCCTTGCTGATAACCCCGTCAATATCCAAATAATACTTTTTCCCAGCCGACTCCCAAACAAGCACGGGATCCCGCTCCACGACATATACTTTCAAAATATCCGGATACTGTTTTTTGACATTGACTTCTCTAATCTGCGCGATGCTTCCTAAAATATATGCCTCTGCTTTTTTCGAATTGAAAATAAAAATATTATCCTTCGGAAAAATTCCCCAAAGTCTGCCTTCTTTTACAATGTTGACCTCTTTTTCTATCCTCTCGTCACTAACACTCTCTGCTCCGATAACTACAACCCTTTTTATCATCAAAGCTTCCGAAAAAAGCAACACATAAAAAATCACACAGGCAAAAACTACAGAAAGCCCAAAATAAACGACTCTCAAGCCCCTCGCTCTTCTGCTGTCCCTCGCCGGCGGAGTCCGCTCAATAATATGGGTTCGACGTCTCGCCACCTCTTTTTGGATAATGCTTTTGCTGTTGACGTTTCTTTTTTTTTTACTGTGAATTATTGGCATATTTTAAAGCGCTTGATTTGCTCGCCGGCAGGCTGGCAAATTCGAAGCATCCCACGCAACTCAAACATTTTGAGAATTTTTCATAGCACGCACAACCCTCGCAACCGCGAGCTCATAGGCCGCGGCCCGCAAACTTATCTTTCTATGTACCGTATCTTTGAAAATTTCTTCAAGCGAATCTGTGAGAATTTTATCAAGCTTTTTGAAAACACTTTCTCGTGACCAATGCTCACCCTTTTTATTCTGCAGCCATTCAAAATAACTGACTGTAACTCCGCCTGCATTTCCCAAAATGTCAGGAATCACTATAATGTTTTTTTTAAAAAGTTTTTGATCGGCATCAGGCGTCACTGGACCATTTGCAAGTTCGAGAATTATTTTCGCCCTCACATCAGAAGCATTATCCGATGTAATTTGATTTTCAAGCGCGGCGAGAACCAAAACGTCAACATCGAGACCCAACAATTTCGCATTTGTTATCCTTTTAGCTCCCGAAAAAACCACTACACTTCCTGTTTTCTTCTTATATTTCAAAACTTCATTGGGATTCAACCCTTTTTGTAAAAAAATTCCTCCCGAAGAATCTGAGACAGAAACAATTTTATATCCGAGATCATACAACAAGTCAGCGACATTGAATCCCGCATTACCAAATCCCTGAACGGCAACTTTTAATCTTTCTTTTTCCCACTTAAGCTTTTTAATTAAATTTTTTAAAACTATAACTCCGCCTTTTGCCGTTGCAACGTCTCTTCCAAGAGACCCTTCCTGATCGACCGACTTTCCCGTTACACATGCGGGTTCATCGCAACCGGCAAGTTTGCTGTATTCGCCGTAAAACCAGCCCATGACGCGCGGATCGGTATTCACATCGGGAGCGGGAATATCAACATTCGGACCAATATAATCAAAAATCTTATTAACATAGCCTCTGGTTAATCTTTCCAATTCTCCAATCGAAAGCTTTTTAGGATCAACGATAATTCCACCCTTGCCGCCGCCGAACGGAATGTTCACAACTGCACATTTCCATGTCATCCACATGGCAAGGGCCTTCACTTCATCAAGAGAAACTTTGGGATGAAATCTTATTCCACCTTTGTACGGCCCTCGAGCATTATTGTGCTGTACTCTGAACGCCCGAAAATTTTTGACATGACCATCATCCATTTTGACGGAAATGGAAACCTCAATAACTTTTTGTGGTTTTTTTAAAATATTAAAAAACTTTTTGTCTATATTTAATTTTGAGACTGCATCATCTAGCTGTACAACTGCATTGCTGTATGGATTTGTATTGTTCGCCATAAAGAGAAATAAATTACAAAACTACACACCTATACAATTCTACGCCTCTTGGTCACTGGTCTTCTTTTCCTAACATCTGTCATACTAACTTTTTTCTTATGTTCCGTAACTTTTTTATACATAAAATCAACAACCTCTTCTATGCTCATGTCCGTAGAATCTACATAAATCGCATCCGGAGCAATCTTCAACGGTCCAACTTTTTTATTTTTGTCCCGCTCGTCTCTTTCGAAAATATCCTTTTTCATTCTTTCCAAATCGATATTTTCTCCCCTCTGCTTCATCTCCAGATGCCTTCTTTTGGCCCTTTCTTCCAACGTCGCATCAAGATAAAACTTCACATCGGCATTGGGAAAAACAACCGTTGTCATATCTCTGCCTTCCACAACGATATTTTCATTTCCAACAATCTTTCTCAAATTTTTCTCAACCCAAACCCTGACTTCGGGAATAACACTAACCAAAGAAGATATTTTAGAAATGGCATGATATCGTACTTCATCGGTAATGTCTCTGCCCCGAGAATACACGCGCTGTTTTCCATTTTTTTTTCCGTACTTAACGTCTATCTTCGAAAGCATCGGCAAAACTTCAGAGGGATTCTCCGGATCAAGCTCGGC
Source organism: uncultured Candidatus Saccharibacteria bacterium (assembly GCA_964391305.1). Lineage (GTDB taxonomy): Bacteria > Patescibacteriota > CALEFQ01 > CALEFQ01 > CALEFQ01 > CAYMJO01. The sequence continues at coordinate 12,143 of CAYMJO010000009.1, forward strand.
ATTGAAAACATAGAAAGCCACCACACGATAAAGGCTTCCGCTATCAATGTATTTAAAACCCAGTTTTTTTGCCAAAAGCAGTGAGGTGCTTCCCTTGCCGGCACTGACTGGACCGTCTATTGCTATAATCATAAAGTCAAAAAAAACAAAAGTCAAAAGTACATACCAGACATTCACAAAATTTTAAACTTTGACTTTTCACTTTTTTATTACATCAAATCCCGTAAACTGCCTCAAAACCTCCGGTACAACAACACTTCCATCCTTCTGCTGATGAGATTCCAAAAGCGCAATCAGGATTCTTGGTGAAGCAATCGCCGTATTGTTCAAAGTGTAAACATACCTTGTTTCTCCATCAGCCGTTTTATATTTAATATTCAGCCTTCTTGCTTGCCAGTCGAGGAGATTGGAATCCGAATGAGTCTCTCCGTAATTTGTCCGGCTTGGCATCCATGTTTCGATATCATACATTCGATATTTTCCGGGACCCATATCGCCAGAGCAAACCTCAACCACTCTGTACGGCAACTTCAAATCATCAAGAATCTCCTTGGAAATTTCAAGAAGCTCTTTCAAAAACTTCTCGGAAGTTTCTATGTCGTTTTTACAAAAAACAACCTGTTCGACTTTCATAAACTCATGAATCCTGTACAATCCCTTCGTATCTTTTCCATAGCTTCCAATTTCAGACCTATAGCATTGAGAAAATCCGCAAAGCTTGATTGGAAGATCTTCCTCTTTCAAAGTTTTACCAGCATACAAAGCAAGTAGAGACGGCTCCGAAGTGCCTACCAGATAAATAGGCTCTTTGCTTTTGAATTTTTCATCAATATGTTCTTCCTCGGCAACTTTGTAGATATCTTCCTCGCAAAATGGGAAGTGCCCGCTACCGAACAGCACAAATTTTTTGACAAGCGTTGGAGGGATGACGGGTTTGAACCCCTTTTTCACCATTTTTTTAATAGTAAACCATAGAAGCCCAAGATGTAAAAGCACTCCCTCGTTTTTCAAAACATATCCACGGTATCCAGAAATCTTTGCTCCCCTTTCCAAATCCAGAATATCCAGATCTTTTCCAATGCCGATGTGGTCTTTTGGCTTGAAATCAAATTTGGGAATCTCGCCATGCTTTGAAATTTCCTTGTTGGCTCTATCATCCTCTCCTATGGGAACATCCAAAGCCTGCGGAAGAGGCATGCGCCCCATGAGCTTTTGATATTCTTTTTCAATATCTTTCAAATTCGGCTCAATTTCTGAAAGCTTACCCTTAATCTCTTTCGCCCTTTTTATAAAATTTCCCCTGTCTTTTTGATCAGCCTTCTTTGTTTGATCGCTAATTTCGTTTCGCTCGCTTCGAAGTTTATCAATCTCTTGGATTAACTTCGAACGTCCATCATCAATTTCAAGTAGCTTGTCAATATCAACATCGACGCCTTTGTCCTTGGCGGCTTTTTTATAAATTTTTGGATTCTTGCGAAGAAGCTTTATGTCTATCATACATATAAAAAGTTAAGAACTATCGTTCCATAACATCATCCGTCCCGCTCCATTCCCTCTTCTTGAAAACAAGAGGCCTCACTGTCTCGACAAACGCTCCCATCACAAAGATCGTTCCTATTAATATTAAAAGGAATCCCAAGAACGGTATGAAAAGAATAATCGTGTAAATCACCGCACCTATGACAACAGACCATGCTAAATAAGATTTGGACGTTTCGTTGTAATCTTTTTTGAAAAGTTTCAGCACTCTTGCTCCGATGAAAAAAGCGAGCAAAGCTTTGATCATGATTAAACTGACTATAAAGACCAATCCTATCATAATCCCAATCGGGAACGTGACAAATAAAACCAGAAGAATTATCGCAACAATCGGAGTGACAATGAGATAAATAAGCCCAAAACCAAAGCTTCTACCGGGATGTTTCACGACACGCATTGCAACATCTCTCGCCTTAAGCGGCGCAGCAAAAACGACAGCAAGCCCAAGCAATATCAGCCCAATAAGACACAGGATAAAGACAACAGGCATAGTAATACCAAACATGGCTCCAAGTCCGCCTATCACACCAAGCCCCGTTGTATAAGAATTCTGCCCTTTCGCAGACTCAACTTTTTTGAATTTGGTCTCACCAACAATTTCTGCTCCATCTTCAACAACCACTTCGCGATCGCTTGAATAAATCAGATTCCCTTCAATTTTCGCCGTTTTCCTCAACGCAATGGTTCCGCCGCTAAAATGGACATCTCCATTGACTTTGCCCTCGATCAAAAGTTCTCCGCCGCCGACGTACATATCTCCAGAAACATCGCCAATCAAATTTATCGCACCCGCTCCGACAAGCAAATCACCACCGACATTTCCAATGATTTCAGCCTGACCGGCGCCAATCCTCGCGTCGTCTCCGATGTTCGCATTGATATAGGCTTGTCCCGCACCAATATTTAAATCCTGTTCAACGTCCGCACCTTCGTTTAAGTAAAAATTCCCCGCGCCCGCAAAGAGATCGCCCATCACAGGTTTCGTGATGGTAATATTGTTTGCCGCCGCATACAAATCATCGGTCTCATCGGACACCATAAGATTATCTTCTGCCGCCTTAAACGTCGCGGCAGATGAAACAAATGGCATCACGAGAATCCCAACAACTGCAACGCAGGCAATAACGATTATAATTTTTTTCATAAATTCTGTATCCGCCAGCCAATTGAAGAATTGGCAAGGCTAATTATTTTTTAAAAAAATATTATTAGATTCATCGAAACTTTCGATTTTTTTCACAATCCTATTTCCTCATCAATCTCTCGCATTGCATTCAAACTCAACTCGATAAACTCCTCAAGCCCCAAGCCAAGCTTCTCACATTCCACAATCATCTCGCGAGAAACCTTCGCCGCGAAAGACCTATCTTTGAATTTTTTCTTGACAGACTTTGCTTTCACATTAGCAAGCTTTTTATCGGGATGGACTAAGGCACTCGCAAAGATCAAGCCCGTGATGCTCTCCGCGCAAGCCACGGCGTAATCAAGTTTTTCCCTACGCTCGACTCCCTTAGCATGTTCAGAATTATGGGTCTGAATCGCCCGTATTCCCTCTGGAGGAAATCCTTTTCCTTTCAAAATCTTGGCTGTGACATTCGTGTGCTCCGAAGGGTTATCTTGCGTTTTTTCCCAATCCAAATCATGAAGAAGCCCGACTACTCCCCAAAATTCTTCATCTTCGCCTAGCTTCCTCGCCAGCGCGCGCATGATAACCTCGGTTTCTCTCGAATGCAGAATATTTTTTTCGTCCTTGAGATTCTCTTTGAGAAGCGCAAAGGCTTCGTCTCGGGTCATGGAAATTTTGACTGTTTTGCCCTTTGTTTTTTTGTTAACGCCGAAAACGGGGAAGATACTTTTCGGGTCATCATTCCTTCCTCCCTCTGGTTTCAATAATGGAAAAAACACAGATTCTCTTATAGACTTATCTGCCAAAAACGCGAACAGCCTCTCTGACACTCCAAATCCGGCAACCGGTGGCATGCCATGCTTCAGCGCTTCAACAAAATCCTTGTCGTGCATTTGCGCCTCGACATCGCCGGCATCTCGAAGCTTAGCTTGTTCCTCAAAACGCTTCTCTTGATCATCAGGATCGTTCAACTCGCCGTAGCCATTACCCATTTCGCTTCCGCCAATAATAACCTGAAACCTCTGAACAATCTTCGGATTTTCGGGATTTCGCTTCGCAAGCGGGGAAACCTCCACGGGATGATTTACCAAAAACGCAGGACCGGCGATCTTCTTCCTGCAATGTTTCCAAAGTTGATCGATAAGTCTTCCCTTGCTCAATCCCTTCTCATATTTCTCGCCAAGCTCATTAAGTTTCTTCTCAATATCTTCATTCGAGCTTTTCAAGATGTCGACTTTTACAACTTTTTTGACTGTTTCAATATAGTCCACGCACCCCCAATTTTTTCCAAAATCAATTTCGAAGCCGCGGATTTTAAATTTCAACGTTCCAAAAACTTTTTTTATAACCGCACAATACATTTTTCTGACCAACTCCATCATTTTTTCAAAATCGGCATAAGCCCAATAGCATTCCATCATCGTATAATCCTGCAAATGTTCCGTGTCTATCCCCTCATTTCGAAAAACTCTGCCAATTTCAAAAGTCTTCTCAAATCCTGCGACCATCAAGCGCTTCTGCCAAAGTTCTCCGCAAGATATCCTAAGATACAAATCAATGTCAAGCGCATCATGATGCGTTACGAAAGGATTGGCATCGGCGCCACCCGGAGTATTTTCCAAAATCGGAGTCTCAACTTCCAAAAAATCCTTCTGTTCCAAAAATTCCCTAATCTCGTTCCAAAATTGCGATTTTTTTATAAAATTTTTCTTCAGATCCGAACTCATTAAAAGTTCCAAATACCGATGTCTGTACCTTTTTTCCTCGTCCTTCAAGCCGTGCCATTTCTCAGGTAGAGGCAGTAAAGATTTCGCAAGGATTTTGCATTCCTTGACCTCAAGCGTCTTCTCTCCCTTTTTCGTCGTAAAAAGTTTTCCAGAAGCTTGGATGTAATCACCCGAATCAAAATTTTTCAAAAACTTATATTTTTTGTCTCCCAAAACATTTTCCTTAAACGCAATCTGGATTTTGCCAGTGCCGTCTTCTATCTGCGCAAAGGTGAGCTTGCCATGCTTTCTAAAAGTCATAATACGTCCAACCAAAACCAGCTCTTTTTCCAAGAGTTTTTCAAAATTTTTTAAAGCATCGGCATTTGTATTTGTTCTTTCGGCTTTCGAGGGATACGGATCGATGCCAGCATTTCTGATCGCCTCGAGCTTATTTCTTCTTTCCTTAAGTATATAACGTTCTTCTTCCATTTTTATTACAAAAATACAAACAAAACCACTTTGTCCTCAAATTTTATTATAACAAAACTGCCAAATTATGCAAAAATTCATACAAATAAAAAAATCCCAATAAGATTTTTTTAAAAAAGAATATCCCTCCGCTCAAGCAACGTTTGAGCCCCCAAAAAACAGGCAATCAACAAACAGAATAATCAGAACGGTCAGAGTCAGCCTCATCCCGCTTCGCAAAATATGGCAGAGGTAGACAATTATAATATTTTCAAGTGATTTCAAGCACTTTATACTTTACAGACTTTCCCCTTTCGGGAAGATTAATCTCAACCTCATCTCCTAATTTGTGGCCAAGAAGCGCTTGCCCAATCGGAGACTCGTTCGAAATTTTGCCTTTTATGGGATCGGTTTCGTTTGCCCCAACAATGGTAAAAGTACTTTCACTTTCGGACCCCTTTAATTTTATAGTTGAGCCAACAGAAATGATGTCAGCCGCATTTTTCGACACATCGATAATATCGGCACCTTTAAGCATGGTCTCGATCTCCATAATTTTGCCATTGACAATTCCCTGCTCTTCCTTGGCGGCATGATACTCGGCATTTTCTGAAAGATCACCAAGTTCTTTTGCCTGTTTGATTTTTTCAGCAATTTCAGGAAGACGGATTTCTTTGAGTCTTTTTAATTCCTTTTTTAATTTTTTGTAGCCTTCCGGCGTTAAAACCTTTCCCATCTTTTTAAAATAATTTAAAAACCTGCTCTCTACAAAATTTTCGAAAAATCAAGCAGAGCAAGTATTTTTTCATAAAAATGGCCCTCGGCCATGTAGTTTTCTCAACTATAACAAAGTTAACAAAAAAGGTCAAGAATTTATCCACAGAAAACTCATTTAAGGTTTTTTCTTTTAGCCAAGAAAAATAGAGAAAACCTTAAATAAGTTCACAGTAAAAGGGACTAGATTACTCCCTTTTCTTTTAAGGCTTTTTTCACAGATTCAATTTCTTCAAACAAGGATGCTTTTAGTCCCAAGTCAGATGCTAATTTAACGTTCTTTTCCAAATTATCCAGATAAATACATTCCGATGGCTCAAGACTATTCTCGAACAACACATTTCTATAAGCTCTCGGATCCTGTTTGATGAAACCTGTTTCCCATAAATAATAAACTTTGTCGAAAAATTTTAAAAAATCAAACTTACCCCTCGTTGAAATGGATCATGCAATATTTTACCTAGAAAAATACCAATTCAGAACATCTCTCGCAATAATCGCAGACGCCTCCGCACCGGATCCGCCTCCTTCAACGAGAACGGCAATCGCGATTTGCGGGTCATCATACGGAGCAAAGGCGACAAACCATGAATGTTCCAGGGAATTTCCCTCAAATTGCGCCGTACCCGTCTTCGCCGCAACGGCAACTGGCAAATCGGAGAGCGATCTTGCCGTACCACGATCGTTAATAACACTCTCACGCATCGCACGACGTATTATGTTTATATTTGATCGGTCAACAAACCCTTGGTTTAAAATCTTGGGCTCTATTTTCCTGCCATCGCCTCTCTCCTCGTTGAAGATTTCCTTAACAACATGAGGCTCATAAAGAACACCCCCATTGGAAATAGAAGCTATGTAATTTGCAACCTGAACGGGAGAGCATAAAAAATCTCCTTGGCCGATCGAAACATTATATGTGTCTCCCAAACTCCATTTTTCATTCTTTGTTTCACTCTTCCATTCTCTTCCCGGAACAAGTCCATTGGCTTCTCCCGGCAGATCGATACCCGCAGGCTTTCCAAAACCAAACGCATGGAGATATTTCTCTATCTTTTCCGGTCCAAGCCCCTCAAAACCTTGATAACCGCCACCAACTTGAAAAAAATAAGGATTTGAAGAAAACGCAATAGCGGTATAAATATTCACGGGTCCAAGCCCAGACCTATTCCAGCCATAAAAATAATATTTTATATTGGGATCATATTTATTCTCTATAACTATATGGCCGCTATCAACAATCGTCGTATTTACATCTATAACGCCTTCCTGAAGCGCCGCCGCACCAATTGCAGGTTTTATAATAGACCCAGATGCATAAGTTCCACCTATTGCCCTATTGAAAAGTGGCTGATTCGGATCTTCTGCAAGTTTTTTATAGTCTTCTTGAGAGATTCTCTTCGCAAAAAGATTATTATCATAAGACGGAAGACTGACCAATGAAAGAACTTCCCCATTTCTAGGATCAATTGCAACCGCACTCGCCTTGCTCAACCCAGCGCCTTTCAATATATGGGCTATATTTTCAATAAACTTCGCCTGAAGTTCTTTGTCTATAGAAAGCATGATATTATCTCCACTCTTGGAATCTTTAACCGCAACTATATTTTCCTCTCTGCCACTTGCATCAACCTCAATTTCCTTAATACCATGTTCACCTTTCACATTTTCTTCATAGCTTTTTTCGATTCCGGTTTTGCCTATAATATCATTGAAATAATAATCCTGATTCTCCGTATTCTGCAACTTTTTAAATTCCTGATCGCTGATCGGTCCAGTATAGCCAATTATATTAGATAAGTTTGGATCGAAATAATTTCTTCGAGCAACGTCCTCAACCTGAAAGCCAACAACCTGATCATATTTCGACTCTATAATCAAAGCTTTGTCTCGTTCTATATTTTCCAACACTAAAAATGGCTCGTAAGATTTTTTATCCGCAGAATCAATGATTTTTCTGATCTCATCTTCAGGCCTGTCTATCAAAACGCTCAAATTTTTTATAGAAGTTTCTTGGGCATCATCTTCCCGAACGAACAAATCGGCGGGAATCAATGTCACATTGAAGCTTGGAACATTTTCCACGAGTTGATTTCTGTTTCTATCATAAATGACACCGCGTGGAGCCCTCATCGGAAATTTCCTCACGCGATTTATCTCGGCGGCAACGCGAAATTCCTCGCCTTGAACAACTTGCATATAAGCCGTCCTCGCGACGAGAACAGCCAGAATAAAAGTCATGATCGCATAAAGCCATTTAAGCTTTTTTCTGCCGGTGGCATCTTCTATTTTCGTTTCTTCCTCCTCCACTTCGGTGCCCTGCAAAAATCCTTCTTCCCATTCCAGATTTTTTCTATAACTCAAACTAACCTTCCTGGAAGGCTCTTTTCCATCACCTGTTTTTATTCGAAAAGGATCCATGCGAAAATTTCAGAGCTCAAAACTCAAATTTCAAAAAATGACAAATGTCAAATTTTGGGATTTAGATTTTTTTGATACTTGAACCTTGGGCTTCATCATTTGAAATTTACGAATCTTGTTCTGTTTTCAAAATTTTCCATGAATTCTCCGAGCTTTGTCAACGCAAAATAGGCAATAAAAATCAATATTACATGATAAACAATCTGCAGCAAAGAAAAATTTGTAAGATAAGAAAAAGAAATGTCCCAAACTCCGCCCCACAGAACATGGTACAGCTTTGACAAAAGCACAAATACGAGCGAATACACAAAAGAGCCAACAATTGTAAGAATTAAAACCGAATACATTGTAACCGTGCTGAACGATCTTTCTTCCAGCATACCGACCAATAACGCGGCAATCATCATGCTGATACTAAAAATCCCAAAAGGCGTTGGAGAGATAGTATCGAGAAAAATCCCGCCTATGAAAGCCCATATCACGCCTTCCTTCATCCCATGAATCATCGCCCAAGCAAGGCACGCAACCAAAACCATCTGCGGCACGATTTGCCCAACCGCAATATGTCTAACCACTGTGACTTGCATCATCGCAAGCAAAAAAAGCAATGCGACGACAATATAGTATTTCATAAAAAGTCAAAAATTAAAAGTTATTTTTTATCTTTTCCAATACAACATTTTACAAAAACTTTTTTCATAAAAATTACTTAGTCCCAACAACGACAAAAACCAACTCAAGCGTATCGAAATCCACCGCTGGCTTTATACGCGCTTCTTTGAAAAGTGCGTTGCTGGATTTTTTAAGCTCGTAGACCTCGCCAATGACAAGACCCTCTGGATATATCCCGCCAAGACCCGAAGTCACGATAGTATTGCCCTTATTGATATCCTCGTTTTGCGGGACGGATTCCATAATTAAGCCTATCCCATGTTCTCCCTTCACAATGCCCGTCGCACGGGAATCCTGAACGACGGCATTTACAACGCTTCTCTTATCAACGATAAATAGCACATTTGAAGTTGTTTCGAAAACCTCGGTAACACGGCCGACCAAAAGACCCGAAGAAATGATGACGGGCATGTCATTTTCAATTCCCCTGTCTCTTCCAACATTAATCTCGATTTTCCTGACGCCTGGATCCGGATTGTAGCCAATAATTGCCGCGGGGACAGTATCGAGATTATGCTCATACTGAAAGCCTATTTCATCACGCAAAATCTCATTCTCATGTTGCATCTCCTTCAGTTTCGCATTTTCAGAACGAAGATTATTTACTTCTTGTTGCAGTTTGGTATTTTTTTCATCCATCTCGCCAATGCTTCCCAAAAAATTAAAAAAACCGGCGACGCCATTGCCAGTCTTAACGAAACCTCTTTGAACAGGACTAAAGACCGTTCTTGCAAAACTCACAACTGGACGCAAGACACCAATTCCGTAAAGTATAAAAAATAAGAATACTATAATCAACAGAACGATAATTAGGTAAAATTTTGAACGGAAGTAAGGCATTTTTGAATTTAAAAACTCGAAATTCGATCCCGCCGCGGCGGAATCGAATTTATCACATCGGCACCTTCTCATATTGAGTCGTAACAAGTATTTCTTTCAGAGCATCTATATCTTCTAGAACGACACCCGTGCCGCGGGCAACACAGGTCAGCGGATCATCCGCAATATGAACAGGCATTTCAGTTTGTTGAGCAACTAATTTGTTCAGACCGCGCAAGAGCGCCCCTCCACCAGCGAGAACAATGCCCTTGTCCATGATATCGGCAACGAGCTCGGGAGGAGTCTCTTCAATTGTAGCCTTTATGTTATTTACAAGGTTTCTCACAGAATGCCCCATGGCATGCCTGATCTGCTCATCGTTGACAACGACTTTCTTCGGAAGACCGGTGACAAGATCCCTTCCCCTCATCTCCGTCTCAAGCGGCTCTTCAAGCTTAATAGCAGATCCAACAGCAAGTTTTATATCCTCTGCGGTTCTCTCTCCAAGCAAGAGATTAAACTCTGTTCTTGCGTATTGAATGATATCTTCATTTAAAACATCACCGGCTATTCTCAACGAGCGGCTCGCGACTATTCCGCCAAGAGAGATCACAGCAACCTCGCTCGTGCCACCGCCGATATCGACAATCATGCTTCCCGCCGGATCTTGCACTGGAAGCTTCGCACCAATTGCCGCGGCCATTGGCTCTTCAATCAAAAAAGCTTTCCTCGCACCCGCATTCACCGCGGCATCTTCAACAGCACGCTTCTCAACTTCCGTAACTCCACACGGAATGCCAATCACAACGAGAGGTCTTGGAATCAATGTAAATCCTTCACTATGAACTTTTTCTATAAAATAACGAAGCATTTGCTCCGTGACTTCAAAATCAGAAATAACCCCGTCAACCAAAGGACGAGTTGCGACTATATGAGACGGGGTCTTGCCAACCATCCTCTTTGCGTCATTTCCGATAGCAAGAATCTGCCCAGTCTTATTATTGATGGCAACCACGGAAGGCTCGTTGATCACGATACCTTTTCCACGAACATAAATAAGAGTATTGGCAGTGCCAAGATCTATTCCGATATCTTTTGAGAATCTTCCGAAAAACTTATCTAACATAATATTTATTCAAAACACGCGATTCTATATTTATTAAAAATTTCCGGCATTCGAATTGCTCATTTACGCCAAGAACACTATTTTTGTTCATAATAATTCTCGACCTCACCTATAAGATCATCAATCTTGATGAGATCGACATCATTTTCCGACCGCTCTTTCCATTCAACAGAATCCTTCTCGATAGTTTTTTCACTCATGACCAACCTGATGGGAATGCCTATTAAATCCGCATCTGCAAATTTTATTCCCGCAGAAATTTCCCTGTCATCCCAAAGCACCTCAACTTCAGACTTTAACAGTTTATTATAAACCTCTTCCGCTTTTTTGTAAACCTCTCGCGATTTTCCAAGATTTATAAGATGAACTTTATAGGGAGTTACAGACTTGGGCCAAATAATCCCGTTCTTGTCATTATGAGTTTCAACAACAATTGCCATAGCCCTTTCAATGCCTATCCCATACGCTCCCATCCACATCGGTTTATCTTTACCATCTGCATCCACGAAAAACCCCTCCATAGGCTCTGTGTAAAAATGATCGTATTTAAATATATGCCCCCATTCAGTAGTGTTTATCTCTTTCAATTTCAGCTTTCTGCACTTGCTGCAGACCATTCCTTTTTTCGCGATTGCGATATCCGTTTCAATATCAACATTGAAATCACGTTTGTAATTAACGTTGGTTGTATCTTTTTCTAATTCATCGGCGCCAGTAGAAAAATTTTTCACGGTTTTCAAAGATAAATCTCCTACCTTCTTAATTTTTAAATTCAAAGGTGAAACAAATCCCCTGACACTTCCAAGAGAATTTATTTCATCATCTGTCGCCTGTCTTAAGTTATGAGCGTTTAGAACATTTTTTAATTTAATTTCGTTGACATCCAAATCTCCTCTAATAACTGCCGCAATAAATTCCTTGCCGTTAATTTGATAAATAATAGTCTTTATTTGGTTCCACGCGGGCTTGTCATAAAATTTTACGCCGTCCGCGATCGTTGGTCCGCGTTTCGCGATTTTTACCATTATCTTCTTTTCTGATTCCCCCAAATTCTTTTCATCCCTTAGAAACTCCGCCTTCTCCACATTCGCGGCATAACCACAATCGCAGATAATCGCAGTATCACCGCCCGCATCACTTTTTACCATAAATTCATGATTATAATCGCCTCCTAATTCTCCAGAATCCGCTTCAACAGCCATAACATCCAAATCCAAACGTTTCGCTATATTTGAATATGCCTCCCAGAATTTTTTATAAGTTTTTAAAAAATCTTCTTCGGTGCGATCAAAAGAATAAGCGTCCTTCATAAGAAACTCACGCGCGCGTAAAAGCCCGCCGCGCGCTCGAAGCTCATCCCGAAATTTTTGGCTAAACTGATGAATATACAAAGGTAACTCCTTATAAGACGGTTTAAACTTTTTCACCAAATCAACCATTACTCCTTCCGCAGTCGCGCCAACCGCAAATTCTGCTCCCCTGCGATCCACAACGCGCATAAGCGCCTTGCCGTAGGCTTTGTCCCTGTTTGTCGCTTTCCAAAGTCCGATTGGATGCAACACGGGAGTCAAAACTCTCTGCGAACCAATCTTTTGCATTTCTTCATCAACAATATTGATAATTTTGCTCCAAACACTAACGCCAAGCGGCAAAAATTCATACCTTCCAGCCGCAAGCTCTCTTATAAAACCTCCTCTATATAAAAGTTCGTGACTCTTTGCCATAATCTCTCTCGGAGTCTCTTTCACCGTTTTTCCAAAAATTTTTGAATAACGCATCTATATTAAACTTGTTTAATAAAATTTCAACTTTTTTCTAAGTAAACAGCCCTACGATTTTCCCCCAAAACTTAGAAATATCCCGATATGTCACCACCGCAATCAAAGCCAACAACAAACTGAATCCTATCAGATTAATAATATTTTCAATTCTGGCACCTTTCATGCTCTTGCCCCCGCGAATCTTTTCAATAGACAGAAAAACCAAATGCCCGCCATCGAGTCCTGGAAAGGGCAAAATATTGATAATCATAAGGTTAAGACTCAAGATAGCGGTAAACTGCAAAACATATACAAACCCAAGCTTGGTTACTTGCCCGGTTAACACGGCAATTCCAACGGGTCCCGCAACACTACCGGAAATTTTTCCCTCGGAAAACAAATCACCTATAATTTCACCAAAAGCAAGAACGATCTGCTTCGTCAATTGACCCGCAGCTTTGAAACCCTCGTAAATCGATCTATACCAAGGGTACGAAACTCTTCCTGTCTCTGCAAGCATAATCCCCGACGGACCTTCACCCATAGGAGCATCGGTACGAGGAACTATCTCTTTCTGAATAATCTCGCTTCCTCTAGAAATCTCAAAAAACACGGGAGTGCCCTTATGCTCATCAATGTAATTCTGCACATCGCTGACAGTCTCCGGTTTAAAATCATCGAGTTTCACAATAGTGTCCGCGGATTTTAGATCGGCTTCTTTTGCAGGTGAATCGGGACTAACCATGACAACCTGGATGCGTTCATCACTCACCCTTGAGCCATTCGGAGTTTCATCACCAATGGCCGAAGGCAGACCAATCATGAAACCAAGGGATAAAAGCACGGCAGCCAGTAAAAAATTCATCCCAACTCCAGATATAAGAATGATCAACCTGCGCCACGGTCTTTTACTTAAAAAACTTTTGGAGTCGGTCCCAACTTTTTTTTGATCAAGCACTTTAAAATCGTCTTGTCCCGTCATTTTCACAAAACCTCCGAGCGGAATCCAATTCAAAGAATACTCTGTCTCTCCCTTTTTTATACCAAAAACTTTTGGCGGAAAGCCAAATCCAAATTCCTCAACACGCACGCCCAATCTCTTCGCGGCAATAAAATGACCTAGCTCATGGGCAAATATCAGAATGCCAAGGATTATTAAAAAGACGATTATTGTAAGAAGAATCACTCAATTAAGAAATTAAGATTTTAAGACATAAGAAATTTAAGATATTAAAAAATCAGACATTTTTTATACCAAAACTAACAAAGAATCGCCCTTTTCTCTTTACTTAATATAATATCTTAGGTAATTAGTGTATTTCGTAACCATAAGGAGCTAGAATACCCTTATGGTTAT